>NZ_DASPSP010000033.1:0-5450 GCF_035623875.1 Mycobacterium sp.
ATCTCACCGATCTCGCCCGCACCGGCGGGTGTGTCGTCGTCCCGCAGCACCGCGACTTCTATTCCCGACCGCGGATAGCCGACCGACCCGAGGATCGCGTCGTCGGCGGCCGCAAGCCGGTGATGGTCATGGGTGACTCGCCCTGGCCGTAGATCTGGGCGAAGACCGGCCCGAACGCAGCCAGTGCTTTCTTGATGCTCTCCACATACATCGGGCCGCCGCCGTAGATGATGGTCCGCAGTTGGCTCGGGCAGGCGCGGCCTGTCGTTCGGGTTGTGTCGACGATGCGCTGCACCATCGTCGGCGCGAGGAAGGCGCTGCACCCCGGGTGACGCTCACACAGGTCCAGGAATTCGCCCGGATCGAATCCGCCGCGCTGAGGCACCACTTGGCGGGCGCCGCGCAGCACGTAGGCCGGAATGTAGAGGCCCGACCCATGCGACATCGGCGCGGCGTGTACCAGGCTGCATCCCTCGTCGGGTGCGTCGATGTCGGCGAGGTGGGCGATCGTCATCGCCATCAGGTTGCGGTGGGTGAGCATGGCGCCTTTCGACCGGCCCGTGGTCCCGCTGGTGTAGAACAGCCAGGCCAACGTCGACGGATCGGTACTTGGTACCGCCGCCGGCGCAGCGCCCAGCCGACGTGAGTAGCTTTCTGCCTCAAGGCTTTCCATCGGAAAGCAAGAGCCGGCCCCTAGCTGGCCGGCGATCGTCGCCGAGCCGAAGACTTGCGAAACGTCCGCATCGTCCAGGATCTGCATGATCTCGCGGGGATGCAGTTTGTAGTTGATCGGAACCGCAACGCATTCCGCCGCCCAAATACCGAACAGCAGTTCAACGATCTCCGGGCGATTCTCACTGACGATGGCGATCCGCGCGCCCGCCGGACAGTGCTGCCGGATCGAACCCGCCACGCGCAGCGCGCGGTCCCGCAGCTCCCGCCAGGTACAGCAACGCCGCTCGCCGTAATACACCGCACCGCGATCAGGAAAGCGCTGCGCAGTCTGCTCCAGCAGCGCGAACAGATTCACCGGGCTGTCCACTCCGATGTCAACGCAAACTTCGACAAGTACTTCGTGGAGCTCCACCCACCGTCCACGACGATGGTCTGCCCGTTGATGAAACTGCCGCCCGGCGAGCACAAGAACGCGACGGTGCTTGCCACGTCGTCGACCGTGCCCAACCGCTGATGCGGTGTCATCTCGGTGTTGATCCGGCGAAAACGCGGATCCTGCAATCGTTCTTCGGTCATCGCCGTCTGGATCACGCCGGGAGCCACCGCGTTGCAACGTATTCCGTGTGACCCGTACTGGCAGGCGATATGGGTGGTCAGTGCGGTCAGACCGCCTTTGGCCGCCGAATATGGACCGCCGCGAAGTCCACCCACGACGGCGAACGTCGAGGTGATGTTGATGATGGCCGAGCCAGGCTGCATGTGCGGCAGCACATCACGCGCCAGCCGGAAGGGCGCGCGCAACATCACGTTGAGGAAGTAATCCAGTGTCTCGTCGTCGGTTCCGTGCAGCGGCGTAGGATTTCCCACCCCGGCGTTGTTGATCAGGAAGTCGATGCGACCCCAGCGTTCGACCGCGGCTTCCACGATGCATCGGGGTGCATCGTCGTCGGTCAGGTCGACCGCAACCGTTGCGATGCGGTCCGGTGCACCAATGGCTTCGGCCAACTCGGCCAGCCGCCCTTCATTGCGGCCGGTGGCCACTACCGCCATCCCCATTTCGGAAAGCTTGGTCGCGCATCCGAAGCCGATACCGCCCGTCGCGCCGGTTACGATCGCTACCTGCATGTCTATCCGTCCGTCTCCGTCAGGGCCGCCTGGATCTGGTGCTTGAGCACCTTGCCGGCGTCGTTTCGCGGGAGTTGCTCCCAGATCACTACTTGTTCAGGTGCTTTGAATGTGGCGACCCCTTGGGCCTGCAGGAAACTGCGCAGGCTCGCGACGTCGGGACGCGGCTCATCGGTGGGCACGATGACGGCACAAGCACGCTCCCCGGTGCGGGTGTCCGGCAGACCGATGACGGCGATCTCTGCGATGCCGGGATGGTCTACGAGAATGTCCTCGATTTCTTTGGGCGCGATGTTCTCGCCGTTTCGGATGATGACGTCCTTGGCCCGGCCGGTGACGACGAGGTAGTCGTCCTCTACCCAGCGGGCCAGATCACCGGTGCGGAAATACCCGTTGTTGTCAAACGATCCGACTTCATCGTCAGCGTGCAGGTAACCGACCAGCATCTGCGGGCCGCGCGCATGAATCTCGCCGCTTTCGGCCCCGCCGTCGGCAAGTTTGATATGCGCGAACCCGGCGCGTCCGTCGGTGTCCGCGGCATGGTCGGGGTCGAGCGGGGCGCCCACCGTCGTCACCGGAACTTCGGTGGAGCCGTAGACACGGGTGACCACGGCGCGGTCGAAATACTCAGCCGCTCTGCGGATCAACGACGGTGATACCGATGCGCCGCCGCAGACGAACAGCTCCAGCTCCGGCAATCGGGTACCGGCGCGCTCGGCGGCAGCGAGTATCTGCTCCAGAAAAGGCGTTGCCCCCGCGATGTGCGTGCACCGCTGCGCCTGGATGAGTTCGACCGCTTCATCGGCGTTCCAGCGGTCCATCAGGACCGTGGACGTGCCCAGCAGCAGCGGACATTCGAACGCGTAGATCGAGCCGCCGATATGCGCGATCGGCGACGGCACCAGAAACCTGTCGCCGGGCTCCACCTGCCAGTAGTCGCGGATCTGACAGATCAATGCGTGCATCGAGTTATGACTGTGTAAAACACCTTTCGGCCGAGCCGTGGTGCCCGATGTGTAGAGGATCATCCGCACCGCATCCGGATCCAGCGTGGGCAGCCCGATCGCTGGCGAGTTCGTGGCTGGCAGCGGTGCGCCGCCGCGGACCACGACGACCTCGGGCGGTGGATCCAGCTGGCTGGCTACCCGATCCAACATCGCCGCATAGTCGTGCCGCCCGAAAACCGGTGGCACGAAGATCATCCGAGCGTCGGCGTCGTTGAGGATGAACAGTAGCTCGCGATCCCGCAGCGACGGCAGGATCGGGTTGACCACCATTCCGGCCATCGTCGCGGCCAGGTAAATGATCGTGGCCTCATGCCAATTGGGCAGCATCAACGACACCACGCTGCCGACCGGCATACGGGCCAGCAGCGCCTGCGCCAGCGTCGACGCCTGCTCGTGTAGGGTTCGGCAGTCCAGTTGGCATGCGCCGTCGATCAACACAATTCGCTCCGGTGTGCGCTGCGCGGCCTCCACCAACGAGTCAGCCAGAGTGCCACGCACCCACCACCCGCGTGCATAGGCTTCGGCGGCCCGCCCCTCGTCCCAGCGGACGCGTCGTCCACCGATCAGTTTCCCGGTCACGTTGCTCGACATTGCCGTTCTAAGCGTGAGACTAGCCGCGTACCCGTCGCATCGTCATCGAGTGACGGAAACGCGCGGCGGGATGCGTATTGATCGTCACCTGGGCGACCTCGCCGTCGGACGTGGTGTAGGTGCGGTGCACTTCCAGCGCCGGGCCACCGGCCTCGACGCTGAGCTCCTCGGCGAGGACCGGTGAGATCAGCACCGCGGCGATCTCCTGGCGGACCTCGACGATGCTCAGCCCGAAGAGGTCTTCGATCAGCGGGAAGATCGGACCGGTATGGCGTTGCAGCAGTCTGCCTACAGCGGCGAATGCGCGGTTGATGTAGTACTCGGTCCGGCATACCGGAAACATCGCACCCTCGCTCTGCCGGAAACCGCGGACGGCTAACCATTCTTCGCCGCTGGTGAGCCCGGTCCGGGTGGCCAACTCGTCGTCGATCCGGACCATCCCGGTGGACTCGATCGCGAATTGCGCGCCGGTCGCAAAGGCCAGCAGGTCGTTGATCGAGACGACGTCTTGAACATAGGAGTCCGAAGAAGGCCGCGGTACGACGAGCGTTCCGGCCCGCGGCCGCGACGCGACCAGGTTGTCGTCGCGTAGCCGTCGCAGCGCCTCCCGGACGGTGTAGCGGCTGACCGAAAACCGCTCGCACAGTTGATGTTCGGTGGGTAACTGCGATCCCACCGGGTAAACTCCGTCGACGATTTCTTTCCGCAGCGCTCGCGCGACCTGCAGGTAGCGGTGGTCGGTTGAGCGGTCGTCAGCCATCGTGACCGTCCTGCCGCAACGCCAGCACACTGCCCTCCGCATCGGCCGACACGTAGAGGGTGCCGTCCGGCCCGGCGGCGATGCCGGCGAACGGCCCCTGCGGCCCGGAGAACGGCGGCATCCCCTTCAGCGGCTTGGGGACCACGCCGGGCGGAGCGCCCAGCGGCAAGCCGGAGGCAACGGTGTGCCGGCTTGCGTTGTCCAGATCGACGGCGATCAATGCCTTGGCGTCGGCGTCGACGACGTACAACTGGTGCCCGCGTACCAGAATGCCCTGCGGCCGCTGCAAGTCGTCGACCACGGTCTGGATACCGGATCCGGTGATTTTGACCACCCGACCGGCGCCCGCTTCGGAGACCAGGCAGGTGCCGTCGGGCGCAATCGCCAGCCCGATCGGATCGTCCAGGCCCGACGCGATCACGTCGACCTGCCCGACCCGGATCGACAACACCCGTCCCGTCCCGAGTTCGGCGGCCAGGACGGCACCGTCGGCGGTCGTGGCCACTCCGTAGAGCTGATCGAATCCATGGGCCAGCACCTCGGTTTCGCTATTGGCGGGCCGATAGCGCGACACTTGGCCACCCGAGGTGGTGACAACGAACTCGCCGGGTCCGGTCGGCGCCACGCCGCGCAGGAAACCTGGGTACCCCGGGGTGAACAGCATGCCCACGGTCTGCAATCTGCGATCGGGCAGCAGGACGTAGAAGTACGTGCCGTCGGCGACGTAGAGGTTGCCGTCGGCGCCGACGGCCAAATCCAGCGGCCAGTTCAGCCCGCCCGGTAACACGGTCGAAGTCCTACCGCTGTCAAGGATTTCGGTGATCTCGCCGGTGAAATTCGAGACCAACAACCGATCCCCCGCAAAGGTGCAGTTGTCCAGGCCGGGGTTGAGATCGGCCAGTACCGTCTGCTCGCCGGTGCGCGGGTCGATGCGCAACACCTGGCCGCTGTGCACCTGGGTCGAAATGATGTGACCCGTCGAATCGAACTTCACCGAATCAGGCACGCCGAGGCCGGTCGCGACTGTTTCGGGCGCACCGCCGTCCAGGTCGATCCGCCAGATTTCGTTGGCGCCCATCACCGGGAAGTACAGCAAGCCGTCCGGGCCGACTTCCATCGCGTTGGGGGACGGGACATTTTCCAGCAGGACACGCGGCGGGCCACCGTTCAGGTCAAGCTCGAGAATGCGCCCGCCTTCCCGGCATTCGCCGATAAACAACCGGCCCTGGTGCACGGTGATTCCGTTGGCGGAGGGGAGATCGTCGCGCAGCACCCAAGTGTGACCATCGGTG
>NZ_DASPSP010000049.1:0-4041 GCF_035623875.1 Mycobacterium sp.
TTTCGTTCTGCACCACGACGCCGCGGTTGTTGATCGGCGGCAGAACCCGCTTGGGTGCATGCAGCGGCCCCTCGGGCCAATATGTGAAACCGCTACCGGTGTCGAGTGAGAACCAGGTGATCACCTGTGCCATCTTGATCAGGTAGTCGCGGAACAGCCCGGACTTACCCATCACGCTAGTCAGCCACGTTGGTGCATTCTCGTGCCGGACACCGCGGAAGCTCGGCGAATCCAGATGGCCAGGATCGCGATTCGCGCACGGCCCATTGATGTTGAACAGCATCAGCTGCGGCTTGGCGTATTCGGCATTCCAGTAGCTCTTGGCCATGTTCAGGAACCGCTCGTTGTAGAAGCAGTCGTGCAGTTGCGGGTAGAGCACCGCGCCGTAATTGGCGAGGTAGCCGCGGAAGGTCGGAGTGAGGAACAGGTCCAGCGACGGAGTAAACCCTTCGGGGAAGACGCCGCTCATGGTCGCGATCAGTTCGTCGGCCGACGCGAAGTGTTGCGCGATGATCAGCTTCCACGGGCCCTCGGTGCGAACGACCTCAAGCAGACGCTCTCGCTGCGCGTCGGTGTAGACGTCGTCGATCTCGCGAGGCGGTGCCGCCGGCCGCAACACATCCGAAAGCTCCATCCGTCGCTCGTCGGTGAGCATCAGCTTTCTCCTTCTGCCAATTCCGCTTTGGCGTGATTCTGCGCAGCGTCACCTGGCCGTGGCTGCGTCATGTCCGGTCATTGGGACGTCAATCCCGAGCGGATTGGCGAACTTCGCCTGCAGCAGTGCCCCGATCTCGGCAATAGCCAGCCGACCCCGCGCAGTCGCGTCAGACCGCATGAGGAAGCCGTGGTACATCCCGGGATAGCGGGTGATGGTGGTTTGGACGCCGGCATCGCGGAGCCGGGCCGCATATCGCTCGCCCCAATCTTGGATCGGGTCGCACCCCGCGGTCACCACGATCGCCGGCGGTAGGCCTGATAAGTCGGCGGCGTAGGCCGGGACGAGGTATGGGTCACGAGGTGGGCCTGCATCGCCGTCGGTCAGGCTGTGCAGATAATCGATGTCGTCGCGGCTGAGCATCGGCGCATCGGCCCGCGCGGTGATCGACGGGGCCGTCATATCGCGATCAAGACCTGGGTACAGCAGCACCTGCGCACAGATCGCTGGCGCACCACGGTCCCGCGCGGCCAGCGCAACTGCGGCCGCCAACGAACCACCAGCGCTGTCCCCGACTACCGCGAGCCGGTTGGCGTCGAGCCCGAGGCCATCAGCGTTTCGCGACGCCCACTCCGTCGCGGCGAAGGCGTCGTCGAACTGGGCCGGTGGTGGAGACTCGGGGGCCAACCGGTAGTCGACGGCCACGATGGTGGCGCCCGACGCCGATGCCAGCACGCGGGCCAGTGGTTCGAACGAGTGGTTGGAGCCCATGACAAGTCCGCCGCCGTGGAAATAAACCATCACAGGCTGTGCGGAATCGGCTGTCGGGCGGTAAATCCGGACCGCTAGGGGGCCAGCCGGGCCCGGGATGGCGGCGTTGGTGATGCTGGCCATCTCGGACATCTCGTCGGGCAGCGGTGCCGACTCGATCGCGGCGCGTACCACCGCCAAGCCCCGTTGGCGCATCGGCGGAATGTAGCCAAACGACGCTACCCGCCTGGCGGCGTCGGGATCCAGTGCGGGAGTCATCATTTCAGCGCCGGAGGTTGTTGGGCAGCAAGTACGTTCGCACGCTCTTTCATAGCCGACCCGACGGATTGCTCGGTGAGCAAATAGAACCGGCCCTCGGCGGCCTGCTCGAAAACCGTTTCGGCGGCCGCCAGCGGATCCATGGCCGCGGCCTTGACGTTAAGCATGGCGGCGCGCTGTGCCTCAGCGGCAGCGAAATCGCCGGCGTTGGAGTCGACTCCGCCCGCCGACTCGAAGATGTTGGATACCACCGCGCCGGGCAACACGGCCTGCACGTGAATGTGGTGAGCGTGTCCGGCCGATTGAACATCCAGATGCAGGCATTCAGTCAACGCGAGCACCGCGTGCTTGCTCATGATGTAGGGCGCCTGCAACGGAATCGCCACCACCCCGCCGACGGAAGACAGGTTCCACACCCAGGCTTGCTCCTCGGTGGCCATCATCTTCGGCAGGAACGCCCGCACGCCGTAGAAGACGCCGCTGACGTTGATGTCGACGACACGCTGCCAGTTGGCTATCGGGGTGTCCCACAGATAGCCAAACTGTTCGACTCCGGCGTTGTTCACCAACAGCCGCACCGGACCGATATCCCGGTAGGTCTTATCGGCGAGCCCTTGGACGGCGTCCGGGTCGCGGACGTCGCACACGACGTCGAGCACCACGCCTCCCGCTGCGCAGAGTTCGTCGCGCAATACCGCGACAGCGTCGGCGTCGACGTCAGCCAGTACCACGGTCATGCCCAACCGGCTGGCGTACCGCGCCAGTCCCGCACCGATACCGGCGCCGGCCCCGGTGATGACGGCGACGCCGCCGGCGAATGTTTTGCGTGCGCTCACGAAGCAGCAGTGCTGTCGGTGGTGAGCTCGGACAACAGGACCGAGTTCTGGGTGTCCAAAACGACTTCCATCGCTGTGAAGACCAGGCCGGAGGCTTGGCGCCGGATGCCGACGTTGACCACACCGCTCGATACCGCGAACGGCACGAAGTTGGCGATTTGGTTGACGAGAATGTAGAAGCGCGCGCGGGTGATGTCACCGTCGGAGCCCGTACGGTGCACGTTTGTGGCGTGGTGGCGCAACGGGTATGGGCTCTGCTTGCGATGCTCTGATAGCCATTCCACGACCGCGTCGCGTCCGTGCAGTTCGGGTGACATCAGTTCCTCGAAGGGGCTGGTGCCCGAATCGCTTCGAGTCAGGTAGTGCACGTCCTTGGCGTAGCGCGCCGCCAACTCGTCGTAGTGTGCCTCGTCGTAGTGGTACCAGAAGCCGGCGATGAACTCTTGCAGTTCCGGGAGCGCGATGTCGTTGCTCATGCCGGCGAGTCAACCCTGGTGTGGTCCCGCTAACTCCACGGATGCCCGGTCAGTGGAACATTGTCTGGCGTCCCGCTGAGTAGACAGCCGGCTGCCCGACTTGGCTGTCGGCTTCGATACTCGACGGCATGACCGCCGCTACGGAATCGACATCGTCCACCGGCCCGACCGCGCCCGACCCCGACGAACTCCGCGACAACCTGCGTCAGGCCGACCCGGGCGTACTGCTGGCGGTATTGGCTCAGCTCACTGGCGACCCGTCGGTGATCGACACCTATGCGCACAAGATTTCGCACATCCCCGACCCGCCCGAACGGGCCGGCGTCACCGACCCCGATACGGCCGAGGCGCTGGTGAACGCCATCATCGACGCGCTGGGCAGGCCCCGGCGCGCTGACGCGGTGCCCGCCGACGACTGCGACTTCTTCGCGCGACTGCTGCCGACGGCACTGGGTTCGGAGATCGACGACGAGCAGGTGGACCTGCTGCTCGAGCAGGGCGGCTTCCAGCGGTCGCAGCCTACGCTGCCGCGCACCGTGCCGATCCCCGACACCGTGAAAGTCGCCATCATCGGTGCCGGTATCGCCGGGATCAGCGTCGCCCTGGCGGCGGCCGAGGAGGGTGTGTCGTATGAGATCTTCGACCGCCACGAAGAGGTCGGCGGTACCTGGCTGACCACCACCTACCCGGGCATCGGCGTCGACACGCCGTCGGCGTATTACTCACTGTCAAGTGAGGTGAACCCGGACTGGAGCAGCTACTACCCGCAGGGTGCGGAGTATCAGGCCTACCTGGTTGCGCTCGCCGACAAACACAAGCTGCGCGAGCACACCCGGTTCCGCACCGTGGTCGAGCGGCTGTGGTGGGACGAGCACCGCAAGCAGTGGCAGATCCATTCGGTCAACGCCGACGGCCAGCGCGACATCAGTTACGCCAGCGTCGTGGTCACCGCCGCCGGATACCTCAACCGCCCGCGCTGGCCCGATGTCCAGGGCCGGGATACGTTTGCGGGCACCAGTATTCATTCGGCCTTGTGGGATTCGTC
>NZ_DASPSP010000077.1:0-3849 GCF_035623875.1 Mycobacterium sp.
GCGCTCGACCGCGACACCCGCGGGTTCATCTCGATGACGATCAGCCGACCGTCACCCGGGTCGACCGCGAACTGGATGTTGCAGCCGCCGGTGTCGACACCCACCTCACGCAGGATGGCGATGCCCAAATCCCGCATCCGCTGGTATTCCCGGTCGGTCAGCGTCATCGCCGGCGCCACGGTCACCGAGTCGCCGGTGTGCACACCCATCGGGTCGACATTCTCGATCGAGCACACCACGACGACGTTGTCTTTGCCGTCGCGCATCAGCTCGAGCTCGAATTCCTTCCAGCCGTAGATCGATTCCTCGATCAGCACATTGGCGCTCGGGGAGGCGGCCAAACCCGCGCCGGCCATCCGGTCGACTTCCTCGGCGCTGTGCGCCAGCCCAGAGCCCAGGCCGCCCATGGTGAACGACGGCCGAACCACCACCGGAAGGCCGAGCTCGGCGACGGTCTCGCGGACCTCGGCAAAAGTGAAACACACGCGGCTGCGGGCTGATTCGCCGCCAACTTTGGCAACGATGTCTTTGAACCGCTGGCGGTCCTCACCGCGCTGGATGGCCTCGAAGTCGGCGCCGATGAGCTCGACACCGTAACGCTCCAGCACCCCGCTCTCGTACAGCGCGACCGCGGTGTTGAGCGCGGTCTGCCCGCCAAGGGTGGCCAGCAACGCATCGATCTTGTTACCCCGCTCGGCCTGCTGAGCGATGACCCGTTCGACGAAGCCGGGAGTGATCGGTTCGACGTAGGTGTGGTCGGCGTATTCGGGATCGGTCATGATGGTGGCCGGGTTGGAGTTGACCAGGCTGACCTGTAGCCCCTCCGCACGCAGCACTCGGCAAGCCTGGGTGCCCGAGTAGTCGAATTCGCAGGCCTGCCCAATGACGATCGGCCCGGAGCCGATCACCAGGACATGGCGTAGGTCGGTGCGACGCGGCACTAGCGCCCCTCCCCTGCCATCAGGTCGACGAACTGGTCGAACAAGTACTCCGCGTCATGCGGCCCGGCGGCGGCCTCCGGGTGGTACTGCACCGAAAACGCTTTTCCGTCAATGATTTTGACGCCTTCGACGACACCGTCATTGGCGCAGGTGTGACTCACCACCGCCGGTCCGAACGGTGTGTCGAACCGCTGGCCGGCCTCTCCCTCCAGCGCGAAGCCGTGATTCTGCGCCGTCACCGCGATCCGCCCGGTGGCGTGATCCATCACCGGAATGTTGATACCGCGGTGCCCGAACACCATCTTGTAGGTAGACAGGCCCAGCGCGCGGCCCAGGATCTGGTTGCCGAAACAGATGCCGAACAACGGGATTCCAGCGCCCAGCACCTCACGGGTAACTTCGACGATGTGGTCGGCGGTGGCCGGATCACCCGGCCCGTTGGACAGGAACACGCCGTCCGGCTTGAGTTCGGCGATCTGCTCGAAGGTCACCGACGATGGCAGTACGATGCTGCGGACTCCGCGCCGGGCGAAATTGCGCGGGGTGTTGGTCTTGATCCCGAGATCGATCGCGGCGACCGTGAACCGTTGCGGGCCTTCGGATTCGACGACATATTCGCTCGCGGTGCTGACCTGGCCGGCCAAGTCCGCGCCCAGCATCGGCTGTTGGCCGCGCACCCGCGCCACCAGCGCTGCTATTTCCACGGGGTCGGCCAGCGTCGCACCGGAGAACACGCCCGCCTTCATCGAGCCGCGACTGCGTAGGTGGCGCACCACTGCGCGGGTGTCGATGCCGGCGATCCCGACAATGCCCTGACGGACCAGTTCGTCCTCCAGCGTTCCGGTGGCCCGCCAGTTCGACGCTCGTGGCGAGGGATCACGTACTGCGTAGCCTGCAACCCAGATCTTGTCGCCGCGGCTTTCGGCGTCCTCGCCGTTCCAGCCGGTGTTGCCGATCTGCGGAGCGGTGGCCACCACGATTTGGCGGTGATAGCTGGGGTCGGTCAACGTCTCCTGATAGCCAGACATGCCGGTGGAAAACACCGCTTCGCCCAGCGTCTCGCCGATCGCACCGAACTCAGTTCCGGTGAAGGTCCGGCCGTCTTCGAGGACCAGCACCGCTTTGCCCTTCCGGTGTGCTGCAGCGCTCATCGGGTGTTCTCCGTCAGCCAGCTGGCGTAGTCACTGCGGTCGTTACCGCGGAACCCGAGGTCGATGTCGGTGCCCGACGGCAGCCGCCAGCGGATGGCCAGGATCCCCTCGTGCGAGGCCGCGTTCCCTGATTCGGCTCGGCCGTCTCGCGCCGTCCGACGCGAATTCAAAGTGGGCGGAACCACTTTGCCGACCATTCCGCGCACGGTGCGGATGGCAGTGATCGACTCCTGCGGAATCCAGATCGGGCTGGCGCCGCTGCGCTGCACCATGATTCCCTCCGGGTAGCGGGTGAGCACTGCCTTGCTGCGGTAGCCCAGATCGCCGACCGCGACCTGGTCGTGCCAGCTGGGCGCAAGCGTGCAACCGACGTACACGCCACGGGTCGGTGCGACGATCGCCGACCCAACGGTTTCGGGCACCGGTGGCAGCGTGCCGATCATCGCGGCCTGCCGCCGCGCGCGCTTCCGCCAGCCCCGCAACATCAGCTGGATGACGAACGCGATGAGCAGCGCCAGCAGCGCGGCCATGATCAGCGATGCGATCAGTGTTCCCGAATTCATGCCGGGCTCTTTCCGTCACGGGCGGTGATCTTGCCGCGTAACAGCGTTGCGGTCACGGTCGCAGGCAGCGTCATCGCTTCGTACGGAGTGTTGGCCGAGCGGCTGGCCAGTTCGGGACCGGCGACGGTCCAGGTGGCGTCGGGGTCCACCACGGTCAGGTTGGCCGGTTCCCCGATTTCCAAGGGCCGGCCGTGGTCGGGCAGCCCGGCGATGCGGGCCGGGTTCTCGCTCATCACCCGCGCCACGTCACGCCACGTCAGCAGGCCGGGGACGACCATCGCCTGCGCCACCGCCGACAGCGCGGTCTGCAGCCCCAGCATCCCCGGCAGCGCTGCCGCGAACTCAACACATTTCTCGTGCTCGGCATGCGGCGCGTGATCGGTGGCCACACAGTCGATGACCCCGTCGGCCAACGCTTGACGCAGCGCCTGCGCGTCGGCGGCTTCCCGTAACGGCGGGTTGACCCGGTTGATCCCGTCGTAGCTGGCCAGTCGGCTGTCGTCGAGCAGCAGGTGATGCGGCGTGACCTCGGCGGTGATCGAGATATCTTGGGACTTAGCCCATCTGACGATCTCGACGGTGCCAGCGGTGGACGCGTGGCAGATGTGCACCCGGGCGCCGGCATCGCGGGCCAGCAAGGCGTCACGGGCGACGATCGACTCTTCGGCGGCCCTGGGCCAGCCCGACAACCCCAGCCTGGCGGCGTTGGGCCCTTCGTGCGCAACTGCGCCGACGGTCAGCCTGGGCTCTTCGGCGTGCTGGGCGATCAGGACGCCCAAGCCGGTGGCGTATTCCAGCGCGCGGCGCATTACCAGCGGGTCGAACACGCACTTGCCGTCGTCTGAGAACATCCGCACCTGTGCGGCACCGGCCGCCATCATGCCCATCTCGGTGAGCTCGGTTCCGGCCAGCCCGACGGTGACCGCGCCGACCGGGTGCACGTCCACCAGACCGACCTGCTGGCCGCGGTGCCAGACATGGTCGGTGACCACCGGACTGTCGGCGACCGGATTGGTGTTGGCCATCGCGAACACCGCTGTGTAGCCACCCAAAGCCGCCGCCGCCGAACCTGTTTCGATGTCCTCGGCATATTCGCGACCGGGCTCGCGCAGGTGGGTGTGCAGGTCGACCAGTCCGGGCAGCAGCACATGTCCGGTCGCATCGATGACGTCCGCCTCTTCCGGGATGGCAAGC
>NZ_DASPSP010000084.1:0-10713 GCF_035623875.1 Mycobacterium sp.
TACGACCCGGAACTCACGGTGCCAGCGACAAAGCCCGGGCTCACCGCGGGCATGTCGATGACCGAAAAGCAGGGCGGCTCCGATGTCCGCGCCGGCACCACCCAGGCCACCCGCAACGCCGACGGCACCTACAGTCTGACCGGCCACAAATGGTTCACCTCGGCGCCGATGTGCGACATCTTCCTGGTACTGGCACAGGCGCCGGGCGGGCTGTCCTGCTTCTTTTTGCCACGGGTGCTGCCCGACGGCACCCGCAACCGGATGCTGCTGCAGCGGCTGAAGGACAAACTCGGCAACCACGCCAATGCGTCCAGCGAGGTCGAGTACGACGGCGCGACCGCGTGGCTGGTCGGCGAGGAGGGCCGCGGTGTGCCGACCATCATCGAGATGGTCAACCTGACCCGGCTGGACTGCACGCTGGGCAGCGCCACCAGTATGCGCACCGGGCTGACCCACGCTGTCCACCACGCGCAGCACCGCAAGGCATTCGGCGAGTATTTGATTGACCAGCCGCTGATGCGGAATGTGTTGGCGGACCTCGCCGTTGAGGCCGAGGCCGCTACCATGGTGGCGATGCGAATGGCCGGCGCCACCGATAGCGCCATCCGTGGAGACCAGAGGGAAGCGCTGCTGCGCCGGATCGGACTGGCGGCGAGCAAGTACTGGGTGTGCAAGCGCGCCACGCCGCACGCGGCGGAGGCGCTGGAATGCCTGGGCGGCAACGGTTATGTCGAGGATTCCGGGATGCCGCGGCTGTACCGTGAGGCGCCGCTGATGGGTATCTGGGAAGGCTCCGGCAATGTCAGTGCGCTGGATACCTTGCGCGCCATGGCAACTCGTCCGGAGTGCGTCGACGTGCTGTTTGACGAGCTCGCCAGGAGCGTGGGCCAGGATGCACGGTTGGACGGCCACATCGAACGGCTGCGCTCCCAGCTCGGCGAGTTGGAAACGATCACTTACCGGGCCCGAAAGGTCGCCGAGGACATCTGCCTGGCGCTGCAGGGCTCGCTGCTGGTGCGCCACGGACATCCCGCAGTTGCTGAGGCGTTCTTGGCGACCCGCCTCGACGGACAGTGGGGCGGCGCGTTCGGAACCATGCCCGCCGGGCTGGATCTCGCGCCGATCCTGGAGCGAGCCCTGGTAAAGGGCTGAGCCCCAATATGACTCATGCGATCAGGCCGGTCGACTTCGACAATTTGAAGACGATGACCTATGAGGTCACCGACCGGGTTGCGCGGATCACGTTCAATCGGCCCGAGAAGGGCAACGCGATCATCGCCGACACCCCGCTGGAGCTGTCGGCTCTAGTCGAGCGGGCCGATCTGGATCCAGGCGTGCACGTCATCCTGGTCTCCGGCAGGGGTAAGGGTTTCTGCGCGGGTTTCGACCTGAGCGCCTACGCGGATCGCACCGGCTCAGCCGGTGGCACCGGCACCTACAGCGCGTACAGCGGGACTGTGCTGGACGGTACGACGCAGGCGGTCAACCACCTACCGAATCAGCCGTGGGACCCGATGATCGACTACCAGATGATGAGTCGCTTCGTGCGCGGCTTTTCCAGCCTGATGCACGCGGACAAGCCCACGGTGGTCAAGATCCATGGCTACTGTGTGGCCGGCGGTACCGACATCGCCCTGCACGCCGACCAGGTGATCGCCGCATCCGACGCGAAGATCGGCTACCCGCCAACCCGGGTCTGGGGAGTGCCGGCCGCCGGGCTGTGGGCGCACCGGCTGGGCGACCAGCGCGCCAAACGCCTTCTGCTGACCGGGGATTGCATCACCGGGGCGCAAGCCGCCGAGTGGGGACTGGCGGTCGAAGCGCCCGACCCCGAAGACCTCGACGAGCGCACGGAGCGCCTGGTCGAGCGGATCGCCGCGGTGCCGGTCAATCAGCTGATCATGGTCAAACTCGCGCTCAATTCGGCGCTGCTGCAACAGGGGGTGGCCACCAGCAGGATGGTCAGCACCGTCTTCGACGGTATCGCCCGGCACACACCGGAGGGGCATGCGTTCGTCGCCGACGCCGTCGAGCACGGCTTCCGCGATGCGGTGCGTCATCGCGACGAACCGTTCGGGGACCACGGACGCCGGGCATCCCAGGTCTGACGGTCGACCCGATGCCGAAATCGCTGGCCCGCATGACCGCCCGGTCGGTGGTGCTCAGCGTGCTGCTCGGCGCGCATCCGGCGTGGGCCAGCGCGGCTGAATTGATAAGGCTTACCAACGACTTCGGGATCAAGGAAGCCACGTTGCGCGTCGCGTTGACCCGGATGGTCAGCGCCGGCGACTTGATCCGGTCGGCAGACGGCTACCGGCTCTCCGAGCGACTGCTGGCTCGCCAGCGCAGGCAGGACGACGCCATGCGACCACAGCTGCGACCCTGGCACGGACACTGGACCACGGTGATTGTCACCAGCGTGGGTACCGATCCCCGGACCCGGGCCGCGTTGCGAACCACGCTGCACAACAAGCGTTTCGGGGAACTGCGCGAGGGCGTGTGGATGCGGCCGGACAACATCGAGCTCGACCTGGGCGCGCAACTGCGTGCCCGGGTGCGGATAGTGCAGGCCCGCGATGACGCGCCCGCCGAGTTGGCCGGCCAGCTATGGGACCTGCCGTCGTGGGCCCGCACCGGTCACCGGCTGCTCGCCGAGATGTCGAAGGCAACCAATGTTCCTGCTCGGTTCGTGGTCGCCGCTGCGATCGTGCGCCACCTGTTGATCGACCCGGTGCTGCCTGCCGAATTGGTGCCCGCGGACTGGCCGGGTGCGCGACTGCGCGCTGCCTACAACGATTTCGCCGCCGAACTGATCGAGCGGCGCGACGGTATCCGATTAGTGGAGGCGACATGAGCGATCCAGTACGCGTAGAACGCAATGGCCCGGTGACCACGGTGATCCTGAACCGGCCGGCGGCCCGCAACGCCGTCAACGGCCCGACTGCGGCCGCACTGTTCTCGGCGTTTGAGGAGTTCGATCGTGACGACACCGCTTCGGTGGCGGTGTTGTGGGGCGATAACGGAACCTTCTGTGCCGGTGCGGATTTGAAGGCGTTCGGCACGTCGGAGGCCAACGCGGTGCACCGGACAGGGCCCGGGCCGATGGGGCCGACGCGAATGGCGCTGTCGAAACCGGTGATCGCCGCGGTCAGTGGCTACGCCGTCGCCGGCGGCCTGGAGCTCGCGTTGTGGTGCGACTTGCGGGTGGCCGAGGAGACCGCGGTGTTCGGGGTGTTCTGCCGCCGCTGGGGGGTGCCATTGATCGACGGCGGCACCATCAGGCTGCCCCGGCTGATCGGGCAGAGCCGGGCAATGGACATGATTCTCACCGGCCGTTCGGTCGACGCCGCCGAAGCGTTAGCGATCGGGCTGGCGAATCGCGTTGTGCCCAAAGGGCAGGCCCGTGAAGCCGCCGAGCAACTGGCCGCCCAGCTGGCCGCACTGCCCCAGCAGTGTATGCGCTCGGATCGACTATCGGCGCTGCATCAGTGGGGGAAGAGCGAATCAGACGCTCTTGATTACGAATTCGCCAGCATTTCCCGGGTGGCCGCTGAAGCGATGGAAGGTGCTGGACGTTTCGCGGCTGGCGCGGGCCGCCACGGCGCAGCCGGCGGGTAACGGCCTGGTCGTGCGACTCAGTAGCTCGGTAGGGTGAAAGAACGCCCGACGGCCAGCGACTGCCTGGCCACCAGCTTGCTGACCGCTGGGATGTGCAGCAGCCGAAGACCGACGTTGCGCAGTCGGGCGCGCCAGCCCGAGGAGAAATTGTCCGTCTTCAGGGTGTCGACAGCGAGCTTCTGACACCGCGCGACAAACGGCGCCAATAGCCGTTGATATTCGACGAATGCGGCGGCGTAGTCGCCACCTGCCGCTCGCAGCTCGTGAGCCAGCACGTAGGCCCCGACCACCGCGAGGCTGGTCCCCATGCCCGAACGGGGCGAGGCGCACCAAGCCGCATCGCCGATCAGGCATACCCGTCCGCGTGAGTAGGAGCCCAGGTGGACTTGGGCGATCGAGTCGAAGTACACCTCAGTGGCCTCGGCGAGCCCTTCGAGCAAAGTGGGTACCTGCCAACCCATCCCGGCGAACCGCTCGGCGAACAACTGTTTGTTGCGTTCGACATCTTGATAGTCGAAGTCGAGCTGCGGGTCGGTGAGATAGAAGCTCGCTCGCGCGGGCTTGTCGGGGTCGGTGGCCTGCAACACCGCGGTTCGACCGGAAACTGCACAAGCTACGCCGCAATGGTCGAGCCGCAGGCGGTTCTCGATGTCGAAGAACCCGAAACACTGTCCCAGCTGCGTGACGCACTGCTCTTCCGGGCCGAAAACCAGGCCGCGCACGCCGGAGTGCAGCCCATCAGCGCCAATTACGAGGTCATAGCTGCCCGTCGATGCGTCGCTGAAGGTGACGTCGACCCGCTCTCGGTCGTCCTCGACGGCCGTGACATGAACGCCGAAGCGGTAATTGACATCGTCACGGACGGCTTCGTACAGGATGCGGGCCAGGTCGCCCCAGAAGATTTCCAACTCGCCGCTGATGACTTCGGCGGGTAGCCGGCCGACTTCCTTGCCGCGTTCGTCGACGAGGATGAGCGGACCCATCTGCGTGGCACTCGCTCGCACCTGAGCCAGCAGACCCATCTTCTCGAGCACCACGAGCGAGGTGCCCCGAAAGTCGACGGCCTGACCACCGGTGCGTAGTTGGCGAGCCTGTTCGGTAATCGTCACGGCATGGCCTTGCCTGCTGAGCCAGAATGCTAGACACGGCGCGGCGATGCCACTGCCGTTGATGAGGATCTCGAACGGCATTGCAACCCTTCCGTTTTCGCGAACGCTTGAGATTCACGTTACCGGGCCGGCCAATGGCAGCCCGCTCGCAGGCGCCGCTTGCAGGGGACTAGCTGGCCTTGTTGATGGTGTTGCCAGTACCGAGGTTCTCGACCTTGGGGTTGCCGTCTTTGTAGGTGATCGTGTTGTTGAACCCGACAACGTTGAGATTTTTGTCGATCTTGTCGAGGGTGATCTTGTTGTCCGCGCCGCCGATGCTGACCGTCCCGCACGTACCGTTGACGGTCAGGGTGTTGTTGGAGCCGCCGACGTTCAGCGACTTCCCGTCGCCGCAGTCGAGAGTGGTTGTGGTGCCGAGGGATGTGTAGTTGATCGTATTGCCGATGTCGAACTGCGCACCCGTGCGTGTCGTCGAGGGCGTCGAGCTCGTCGAAGTGGGGGAGGCTGTCGACGGGACCGCGTTGTTGTTCTTGCCGCCGCAGCCGACCATCCCGAACATCACCACTGCGGCGGAAAGCGTCAGGACCAGCGGCCCGGCTAGCGGTCGAGACGAGGCGTCGGTGTTGGGTGCGCGCATTCTTCGCTTACCCCGCAACCTGACTGATGCGGTTGACAGTGATGTCGTGGACGACGTTGTCGGCGACGACGGTATGACCCGAGCCCATCAGCGTCACCGCCCAGCAGGTGCCCAGCGCGTTGACGGTGTTCCGCGTCCCGTCGACCAGCAGCGTGGCGCCATTGCAGTCGATCGTCCGCTCGACGCCAACGCCCGTGACGTGAGTATCGCCATTTCTGGCGTTCCCGGTCGGCGCGCCGGCGACCAAGGCTCGGCATGGGAGCGTCGTTTCACGGTCGGCTCCTCTCGCCATGGCGCGTTGATCTGCTCGAGGAGAGCGTACGTGGATTGTCGCCACCTCGGGCCGCTCTCACCGGCCACATTTTCGGCAGACTAGAGTTTTCCGCTGATTAACCATCGAGGAAGCGATGGTGGCCAACCCGGTCAATGTACTCCGAAGGGCGATCGCCATGGCAGCCGAGCCCCAGTCACCGGCCGGTCGGTCGGGCGCCGGGGCGAAGTCTGCGGCCCGCCCGGCCAGACTGAGCCGCGACATCATCGTCAACGCCGCGCTCACTTTCCTGGACCGGGAGGGCTGGGACGCGTTGACGATCAACGCGCTGGCGACGCAGCTCGGCACCAAAGGTCCGTCGCTGTACAACCACGTCGACAGCCTGGAGGACCTGCGACGCACGGTGCGGATGAGGGTGATCGACGACATCATCACCATGCTGAACCGCGTCGCCGAGGGTCGGGCCCGCGACGATGCTGTGCTGGTCATGGCCGCCGCCTATCGCAGCTACGCCCATCACCATCCGGGTCGCTACTCGGCGTTCACCCGGATGCCGCCAGGTGGCGAGGACCCTGAATATGCCGCCGCCACCAGGGGCGCAGCCGCACCGGTGATCGCGGTGTTGTCGTCCTACGGGCTCGACGGCGGCGAGGCCTTTTATGCGGCGCTGGAATTCTGGTCCGCACTGCACGGCTTCGTGCTGCTGGAGATGACCGGCGTCATGGACGACATCATCGACGCGGACGCGCTGTTCTCGGACATGGTGCTGCGGCTGGCGGCCGGCATGGAGCGCCGCAGCAACCCGGCGCCCGATAAGCCCCGGTAATGCGGCATCGGACGGCAACTCCATCGCTTTGACCTGCCCGACCGGCGGCGGGTATTGTGGTAGCTCGTGCCTGGCGGCTTAAGGCGCTTCACCTAAAGATGCGCACGCCGGGCCAATTCGCATGTCCACGACGCTACGGATGAAGTATGCGGCGGGCGCGTGTGACACACCCGGCCGCGGGGTAGTGCGGCCGGGCATAACTGCAGTACAGAGACTTGAACCACCGAGAACGAAACACAGCGAGACAGAAAGCCGGTAAATGCCAACCATTCAGCAGCTGGTCCGCAAGGGGCGCCGCGACAAGATCGCCAAGGTCAAGACCGCGGCCCTCAAGGGCAGCCCGCAGCGCCGTGGCGTGTGCACTCGCGTATACACCACGACTCCGAAGAAGCCGAACTCGGCGCTTCGGAAGGTGGCGCGTGTGAAGCTGACCAGCCAGGTTGAGGTGACGGCGTACATCCCCGGCGAGGGTCACAACCTCCAGGAGCACTCGATGGTCCTGGTGCGTGGCGGCCGGGTGAAGGACCTGCCCGGCGTGCGGTACAAGATCATCCGTGGCTCGCTCGACACTCAGGGTGTGAAGGACCGCAAGCAGGCTCGCAGCCGCTACGGCGCCAAGAAGGAGAAGAGCTAATGCCGCGCAAGGGGCCCGCGCCGAAGCGTCCGCTGGTCAACGATCCGGTCTACGGATCGCAGCTGGTCACGCAGCTGGTCAACAAAGTTCTGCTGAAGGGGAAGAAATCGCTGGCTGAGCGCATTGTTTATGGTGCGCTCGAACAAGCCCGGGAAAAGACCGGCACCGATCCGGTGATCACGCTCAAGCGGGCTCTGGACAATGTCAAGCCAGCCCTGGAGGTGCGTAGCCGCCGCGTCGGTGGTGCCACGTATCAGGTGCCCGTCGAGGTGCGGCCCGATCGTTCCACGACGCTTGCGCTGCGCTGGCTGGTCAGCTTCTCCCGGCAGCGTCGGGAGAAGACCATGATCGAGCGCCTGGCAAACGAGATCCTGGATGCCAGCAATGGCCTGGGGGCCTCCGTCAAGCGACGCGAAGACACCCACAAGATGGCCGAGGCAAACCGCGCCTTTGCGCACTATCGCTGGTGAGAACGCCGGCGACGAGGCCGGGCGCAAACTGACGGCGAACTGACAATCAACTGAAAGAGTGGGAAGACTTCTGTGGCACAGAAGGACGTGCTGACCGACCTGAGTAAGGTCCGCAACTTCGGCATCATGGCGCACATCGATGCCGGTAAGACGACGACGACAGAACGCATCCTGTACTACACCGGCATCAACTACAAGATCGGTGAGGTGCACGACGGCGCCGCCACCATGGACTGGATGGAGCAGGAGCAGGAGCGCGGAATCACCATCACCTCCGCGGCGACCACGACGTTCTGGAAAGATAACCAGCTCAACATCATTGACACCCCGGGGCACGTCGACTTCACCGTCGAGGTGGAGCGCAACCTGCGGGTGCTCGACGGAGCCGTGGCCGTCTTCGACGGCAAGGAAGGCGTCGAGCCGCAGTCCGAGCAGGTGTGGCGGCAGGCCGACAAATATGACGTCCCGCGGATCTGCTTCGTCAACAAGATGGACAAGATTGGCGCCGACTTCTACTTCTCCGTCAAGACGATGGGGGAGCGGCTCGGCGCCAACGCGGTGCCGATCCAGTTGCCGATCGGCTCCGAGAGCGAATTCGAGGGCATCGTCGACCTGGTCGAGATGAACGCCAAGGTATGGCGTGGGGAAACCAAGCTGGGCGAGACCTACGACACCATCGATATCCCCGCCGAGCTGGCTGAGACGGCCGAGGAGTATCGCACCAAGCTGCTGGAGATCGTCGCCGAGACCGACGAGGAGCTGCTGGAGAAGTACGTCGGCGGCGAGGAGATCACCGTCGCCGAGATCAAGGCGGCGATCCGCAAGCTGACCATCGCCTCGGAGATCTACCCGGTGCTGTGCGGCAGCGCATTCAAGAACAAAGGCGTGCAGCCGATGCTGGACGCCGTGGTCGACTACCTGCCGTCGCCGCTGGATGTGCCGCCGGCCGTCGGGCACGCACCGGGTCACGAGGACGAGGAGATCGTCCGGCACGCCACGACCGATGAGCCGTTCGCAGCGCTGGCGTTCAAGATCGCGTCGCATCCGTTCTTCGGCAAGCTCACCTACATCCGGGTCTACTCGGGCACCGTGGAGTCCGGCCGCCAGGTCATCAATGCCACCAAGGGCAAGAAAGAGCGGCTGGGCAAGCTGTTCCAGATGCACTCCAATAAGGAGAACCCCGTCGAGCGTGCCTCGGCGGGCCACATCTACGCGGTGATCGGCCTCAAAGACACCACCACTGGTGACACGTTGAGCGACCCGAACCACCAGGTCGTGCTGGAGTCGATGACCTTCCCCGCCCCGGTCATCGAGGTGGCTATCGAGCCGAAGACCAAGACCGACCAGGAGAAGCTGAGCGCCTCGATTCAGAAGCTCGCCGAGGAGGACCCGACCTTCAAGGTGCATCTGGATCAGGAGACCGGCCAGACCGTGATCGGCGGCATGGGCGAGCTGCACCTGGACATCCTGGTCGACCGGATGCGCCGCGAATTCAAGGTCGAGGCCAACGTCGGCAAGCCGCAGGTGGCGTACAAGGAGACGATCCGCCGCAAGGTGGAGAACGTCGAGTACACCCACAAGAAGCAGACCGGCGGCTCCGGCCAGTTCGCCAAGGTCATCGTCACCGTCGAGCCGTTCACCGGCGAGGACGGCGCCACCTACGAGTTCGAGAACAAGGTCACCGGTGGCCGGATACCGCGCGAGTACATCCCGTCGGTGGACGCCGGTGCGCAGGACGCCATGCAGTACGGTGTGCTGGCCGGCTACCCGCTGGTGAACGTGAAAGTCACCTTGCTCGACGGCGCCTACCATGACGTCGACTCCTCGGAGATGGCGTTCAAGATCGCGGGTTCGCACGTCATGAAGAAGGCGGCCGCAGCGGCTCAGCCGGTGATCCTGGAACCGATCATGGCCGTCGAGGTCATAACGCCGGAGGATTACATGGGCGACGTGATCGGTGACCTGAACTCCCGCCGTGGCCAAATCCAGGCCATGGATGAGCGGGCTGGTGCACGTGTCGTTAGGGCGCACGTGCCGCTCTCGGAGATGTTCGGCTATGTCGGCGACTTGCGGTCGAAGACTCAAGGCCGGGCGAATTACTCCATGGTGTTCGACTCGTACGCCGAAGTGCCGGCAAACGTGTCGAAGGAGATCATCGCGAAGGCGACGGGCGAGTGAGTATCAACTCACGAGCACGGAGGCGAGCAATCGGCCGAAGCGAAGGCGACGGGCGAGTGAATCGCTACGGGGAGTAACCTTGCCCGGTCACTACCGCGGCACAACAGAAATAACAACACTGCTTTAACAAGCACCAACAAGTCCAGGAGGACACAGAAGTGGCGAAGGCGAAGTTCCAGCGGACGAAGCCGCACGTCAACATCGGGACGATTGGTCACATTGACCACGGCAAGACCACACTGACCGCGGCGATCACCAAGGTTCTGCACGACAAATTCCCCGATTTGAACGAGACGCGGGCGTTCGACCAGATCGACAATGCGCCCGAGGAGCGTCAGCGCGGTATCACCATCAACATCTCCCACGTGGAGTATCAGACCGAGAAGCGGCACTACGCGCACGTCGACGCGCCGGGCCACGCCGACTACATCAAGAACATGATCACCGGTGCCGCGCAGATGGACGGCGCGATCCTGGTGGTCGCCGCCAACGACGGCCCGATGCCGCAGACCCGCGAGCACGTGCTGCTGGCCCGGCAGGTCGGGGTGCCCTACATCCTGGTAGCGCTGAACAAGGCCGACATGGTCGACGACGAGGAGCTGCTCGAGCTGGTCGAGCTGGAGGTCCGTGAACTGCTGGCCGCCCAGGAGTTCGACGAGGACGCTCCGGTCGTGCGGGTCTCCGCACTGAAGGCGCTCGATGGCGACCCGAAGTGGGTCGAGGGCATCGTCGAGCTGATGAATGCGGTCGACGAGTCCATTCCAGACCCGGTCCGCGAGACCGACAAGCCGTTCCTGATGCCCGTCGAGGACGTCTTCACCATCACCGGCCGCGGCACCGTGGTCACCGGCCGTGTCGAGCGTGGTGTGATCAACGTGAACGAGGAAGTCGAGATCGTCGGCATCAAGCCGTCCACCACCAAGACCACGGTCACCGGCGTGGAGATGTTCCGCAAGCTGCTCGACCAGGG
>NZ_DASPSP010000103.1:0-3172 GCF_035623875.1 Mycobacterium sp.
AAGGTGAATCGGCTGCTGCTCAACAACATTGACGTGGTCGGCGTCGGCTGGGGCGCCTGGGCGGGCACCCACCCCGGCGCGCTGACCGAGCAGTGGGCCCACCTGGAGCAGCTGCTCGCGTCGGGCAAGCTGGCTCCCCCGGAGCCGGTGGTCTACCCGCTGGACGAGGCCGCCGCCGCGATCGCATCGCTGGAGAATCGCACCGCCAAAGGAAAAGTCGTCCTACGCATACGGGACTGACGCGGCCCGTGGATCCGCGACACATACGCGGTTGCGACGACACGCCGATGCAGGTCGCAGTGGATTAAGTCTCGGCGGGGATTCGGCCCTTGTATCGCGCAAGAAGAAAAAGTAATGTCACTTTTAGTTCTTTGTTTGCCGCCGATGCCGTCGCACGCTGGGAGCCACCATGGAATCCTTCATCCACTTGCGCAAAGGTAAAACGCCACGCCGGCTTCATGCTGATCTGGACGGGCTGAAGGACGACGAGCTGGGCCGCGGCGGATTCACCGGCCGAACCGCCAACATCTACCGCCGCCACGACCCCACCGCATACCGCTCGGAGGGTCCGCTGCGCCCGATCGACGTGCTGTCCAGCGAGCTCAAACCCAGCGACGCGACCGACGCCAACGGCGGGCCGCTGTTGATGTTCGCCAACGCCGAGTGCCGCATCTCGCTGTCCCGCCGCCATCAGCCGATGCCGTTCTATACCCGCCATGTCGACGGTGACCTGCTGTGCTTTGTGCACCAGGGCACCGGGCTCTTAGAGACCGAGTTCGGACCACTGCCCTACCGCGAGGGTGACTGGGTGTACATCCCCAAGGCATGCACGTGGCGCCAGGTGCCCGACGGCGAATCGACGTTGCTGATGATCGAGGCGAGCGACGAGTTCCGCGTCCCGCCGCCCGGATCGCTGGGCCGGCATTTCCCCTTCGACCCGTCGCAGGCGGTCATCCCCGACCCAGCTCCGATCGACGATGACGAGCGCGACGAGTACGAGGTCCGGCTGGTCCACGAGGGCGGCCCGACAACGCTTTTCTACCAACACAATCCGATCGATGTCGAAGGCTGGCGCGGCGACAACTTCGCGTTCACGTTCAACATCGCCGACTACAACGTGATCACTTCCGACAGCGTCCACCTGCCGCCGACCGTGCATTTGTTCATGCAGGCCACCGGCGTCTACGTGATGAACTTTCTGCCAAAGCCCGCCGAAGGCGTCCCCGGCACCGAACGCACACCCTGGTATCACCGCAACGTCGACTACGACGAGATTGCCTTCTTCCACGGCGGCTCGCTCTATGGCATCCCGATGCCCCCGGGCCTGATTACCCATGCGCCGCAGGGAGTTCACCATGGCGCGCCGGAGAAGGCGCGAGAGCGGGCCCGTCGCAAATTCGACGAACATTCCCGCGTCGACTGGCAAGTGATCGCCATCGACACCCGCCGCCGATTGACCCCGTCAGCCGAGGTGCTGGCGCACGACCTAGGACAGCACTCATGACAACAGCGGTGAAACACGACTACGACCGCATCCCGTATCTCGTTGCTTTCGAGAACAATTCGGGTGTCCGGGACGTCTATGGCGGGCTCGCCGAGATCACCGTGCTGGAGAGCTATCTGCTCAAGCCGAAAGACAAACCGTCAGACACCGTGCTGGTGTTCATGCATCCGATCGGTGGGGGTGCGTACCTGCCGATGATCAACGCGCTGGCCCGGGCGGGTCACCACGTCATCTACTGCAACAGTCGGTTCCGCGGCACCGACTCGGCGCTGCTGATGGAGAAGGTGGTCGAGGATCTCGGCGCGGCGATCAAGGACGCCAAGGACCGCCTTGGCTATCGGAAAGTGGTGCTCGCGGGCTGGAGTGGCGGCGGCTCGCTGTCGGTGTTCTACCAACAGCAGGCCCAGCACCCGACCATCAGGTCGAGCCCGTCAGGCGACGGGCCCGATCTCACCACGCTGAATTTGCCCGCCGCCGACGGCATCATGCTGCTGGCCGCGCACATCAGCCGGCACGGCACGCTAACCGAATGGCTGGATGCGTCGATCCTGGACGAATCCGATCCCACCAAACGCGACCCGGAACTCGACATCTACAACCCGGACAATCCCAACCAACCGCCCTACAGCCAGGAGTTTCTGGCCCGCTACCGGCAAGCGCAGATCAGCCGTAACCGCCGGATCACCGCCTGGGTCAAAGAAAAGCTGGCCGAACTGAAGGCCGACGGACGCCCCGACGACGAGTTCGGATTCGTCGTGCATGGCACCATGGCAGACCCGCGCTGGCTGGATCCCAACGTCGATCCGAACGAACGCACACCGGGAGCCTGCTATCTGGGCGATCCTCAAGTGGTGAACATGAGCCCGGTCGGGCTGGCCCGCTTCTCCACGCTGCGCAGCTGGCTGTCGCAATGGAGCTACGACGACGCGCACGGCGACGGCGTGGACTGCGGAAAAGACATCGCGGTGCCGGCACTGGTGATCGGCAACCTGGCCGATGACGCCTGCACACCCAGCCACACCCGGCGGCTGTTCGAGGCGATCGGCCATCCCGACAAGGAGATCCACGAAATCCCAGGCGCCACACACTATTACGCCGGACCGGATCAACGCGACAAGTTACGCCACGCGGTCGAGATCGTCACCGACTGGCTGGTGCGTCACGATTTCGCGGGCGCGCAATGACACCCACCGGACCGCTTGACGGTGTTCGCGTGCTGGAACTCGGCACGCTGATCGCCGGACCGTTCGCCGGCCGGCTGCTCGGCGACATGGGCGCCGAGGTCATCAAGGTGGAACCACCGGGTGCACCGGATCCACTGCGAACCTGGGGGCAGGCCGAAGTCGACGGGCACCACGTTTTCTGGACGGTGCATGCGCGCAACAAAAAGGCCATCACACTGGACCTGCGCCGACCGCGTGGCCGCGAACTGTTCCTCGATCTGGTCGAAAAATCCGACATCGTGGTGGAGAACTTCCGTCCGGGCACCCTGGAGAAGTGGGACCTGGGTTACGACGTGCTCAGCCGACGCAATTCGGGCATCATCCTGGTTCGGGTGTCAGGCTACGGGCAGACCGGCCCCGACGCGCTCAAGGCCGGTTACGCCTCGGTCGCCGAAGCGGCCAGCGGGCTGCGCCACCTGAACGGTTTCCCCGGCGGCCCGCCACC
>NZ_DASPSP010000114.1:0-23705 GCF_035623875.1 Mycobacterium sp.
CGGCTTCGGTCGGCGCGGCGGCCTGCACGACGCCATCGCGAAGCTGGCTGATCCACCACATCGCGTAGTCGGCCTGGTCCTCGGCGATCGGGACCAGTGATTGGTTGCCGATTGGCGAATGCGGACCCATCAGCATGAACAAGTTGGGGAATCCCGGCACCGCCACCGACCGATACGCCGTCGGGCCGTCGGCCCAGGCCTCGTCCAAGGTGAGCCCGCCCTCCCCAATCACCTCCAGTGGGCGCACATAGGCTCGCGCGTCAAACCCGGTGGCGTAGACCAGCAGGTCCAGTTCGTGCAGTGTGCCGTCGGCGGTAACGATGCCGCCGGGCTCGATGCGGTCGATCGGGTCGGTGATCACCTCGACGCCGGGCTTTTGCACGGAACGGTAGAAACGCCCGGCCATTACCTGCCGTTTACACATCGGCTGATAGTTCGGAGTGAGTTTGGCCCGCAGCTCCGGGTCGCGCACCGAGAGCCGCAGGTTCCATTGACACTCGGCCGTGGCCAGACTGCGCTGCCATCCCGGGCGGATGGGCGCACGGCCGAACAGGTGCCTGAAGATCCACCCCCAGAAGCGATAGGACATAGCATTCAGTGCCGGCCACCGGGACAGCGCCGCCTGGGTCAGCTTTGAGTAGCGCGGGTTAGGCAAGGGGTAGATCCACTGGGCGGTGCGCTGAAAAACCTTCAGCGCGCGCACCTTGCCGCCGAGTTCCGCGGTGATCTGCACCCCGGTCGAGCCGGTGCCGATTAAACCAATCCTCTTGTCCGGCAAGGAGACCGAGTGATCCCAGCGCGAGGAATGGAACGCTGGTCCGGCGAACGTGTCCAACCCGGGGATGTCTGGATATCGAGGTACCCGCAGAACTCCGGTGGCGGTGACGAGGACGTCGAACGTTTCTTCGCCGCCGGGCGTGACGAGCTGCCACTTTCCGTCTTCATAACGGGCCGCGGTCACGTTGCTGCCGAACTGGATGTGCGGACGGATGCCTCGTTCGTCGGCCACCCGCTGGAAATAGGCCTGGATCTCTGGGCCTGGTGGCAGCCAGTGCGACCAATTCGGGTTGGGCCGGAACGAGTAGGAGTAGTACCGCGACGGGACGTCGCAGGTAAGACCGGGATACGTGTTGTCGCGCCAGGTGCCGCCGACGTCGTCGGCCTTCTCGAAAATGGTGAACGTTTCGATGCCGGCGTCCTGCAGCTTGGCCGCCATGCAGATGCCCGACATTCCTGCGCCGATTATGGCGACCTTCAAAGACCGCTTGCGCGTCATGGCAACCACCCGGCCCTCTCGCTGGACTGCACGTTACGCCGCTGACCCCGGCTTATCGACGACTTGTCGGACCCCGGTGGCATAGTCGAATATATGTTCGATCAGACCGTGACGGCGGTGGTGCAGCGGTTGGGTGCGGCCGCGCGGGCCGAAAGCCAGGCAGCCGGGCAGCGGCTGGCGGCGATCGGCGAGCTGGATGTGTTGTGGTTGCGTCGGTTCGGTGAGCGGGAGACTTGGTGCACCGACACCCAGGAAGCGATCACCGCCGAGCTTGCCGCGGCGTTGAACATCACCCAGGCGCTGGCCGCGAGCCACCTGTATTACTCGCGGGCGATGCGATTGCGGCTTGCGCGGGTAGGAGAACGGTTGCTGGCCGGCGATATCGACTATCGGACGTTTCAGACCATCGTCTACCGCACCGATCTGATTAGCGACCCCGAGGTGATGGCCACCCTCGACGTCGAACTGGCGCTATCGGTGCCGCGCTGGCCGGCGATGACGCGGGGCCGGCTGGCCGCCCGGGTGGACCAGATGGTGGCCCGCGTCGACCGCGACGCGGTGCGCCGCCGACGCGAACGCCACGCTGATCGGGAATTGTCGATCTTCGACCACACTGACGGTTTGACCGAAGTATTCGGCCGGCTCTACAGCACCGACGCCCACGCGGTCGACGCGCGGCTAGATGCGTTGGCGGCCGCGGTGTGTGCCGCTGATCCGCGCACCCGCAATCAACGCCGCGCCGATGCCATGGGTGCGTTAGCGGCCAGCGCCGACCGGCTGGGGTGTCGTTGCGGCCAACCCGACTGCCCCACCGCCGCGGCGCCGCCACCGAGTCCGGTGGTCATCCACGTGGTCGCCGAAGCCGCCAGCCTCGACGGCGCTGCGCCGAGGCCGGGAGCGATGATCGGCGCCGATGCGCTCATCCCCGCCGAACTGATCGCCGAGCTGGCGAAGTCGGCCAAGCTTCGGCCACTCGTCCATCCCGCCGACGCGCCACCCGAAGCCGGCTACCTTCCGTCGCAAGCGCTGGCCGACTTTGTCCACTGCCGCGATTTGACCTGCCGGTTCCCCGGCTGCGGTCGGCCCGCGCTCAGCTGCGACATCGACCACACCGTCGCCCACGCCGACGGCGGGCCCACCCACGCCTCCAACCTGAAATCCCTATGCCGGCTGCACCATTTACTCAAAACCTTCTGGGGCTGGCGCGACCAACAACTAACCGACGGCACCCTGATTTGGACATCACCGTCGGGACAGACGTACGTCACCACCCCCGGCAGCGCGCTGCTGTTCCCCGCCCTGTGCGCACCCACCGGCACGCTCGACCCCATCCCCCACCCGCCACGCTGCGCAGACCGCACCGCGAGGATGCCCCGACGCCGGCACACCCGCGCCCACAACCACGCCAACTACATCGACGCCCAACGCCGACAGAATCGCAAAGCACGCCAAGCAGCATCAGGCGGACCCGCACCACCCCATACCGACCACGACCCACCACCGTTCTGATTCAGCTGGCGCTGAATGGCCTTACCGTTGATGGATGGCCAGGACCCGCGACACCGACGCCTGCCCGGGTGCGCTACAGGTGCACCAGGCCGCCGACGGCGCGCTCGCCCGGATCCGGCTGCCCGGCGGCGCGCTCACTGCTGCCCAGCTCGCGGCGCTGGCCGAGGCGTCCAATCGTCTGGGATCCGGAACTGTGGAGCTGACCGCGCGCGGCAACGTACAGATCCGCGGGATCATCGACGTGGCAGCGGTTGGCGACGCGATCGCCGCGACCGGACTGTTGCCGTCGGCGACTCATGAGCGGGTTCGCAATATTGTCGCGTCGCCGTTGTCCGGCCGCGTCGGTGGTAACGCGGACGTGCGGGCGTGGACCGCAGAGCTAGACGCAGCGATCCAGGCCAAGCCTGCCCTGGCAGCGCTGCCGGGCCGCTTCTTGTTCAGCATCGACGACGGCCGTGGCGACGTGTCGGGTCTGGGCGCCGACGTCGGCGCACACGTGCTCGACGACCACGCCCGCCTGTTACTGGCCGGGCGTGACGCCAGTGTCCAGCTGACGGCACCCGACGTGGTCGAGACGCTAGTCGCCGTCGCGGAGCGGTTCACTCAGGTACGCGGAAGTGCTTGGCGAATAAGCGAATTGAGCGACGCCGCCGGACTCTGGCCCGGCGCCGAGCTCGGTGACAGCTTTCCGCCGGTCACCCGGCCCCCGGTCGGCTGGATCGAACAGGACGACGGCCTAGTCACGTTGGGCGCCGCGGTGCCGCTGGGTGTGCTGCCGGCACGCGTCGCGGCATACTTGGCTGCGATCGAGGCGCCGTTGATCGTCACACCGTGGCGCTCAGTGCTGATCTGCGACCTCGACGAAGCCGTCGCCGATACGGCGCTGCGAGTACTGGCGCCGCTGGGTCTGGTTTTCGACGAAAACTCGCCCTGGCTGGCGATCAGCGCCTGCGTCGGCAGCCCGGGCTGCGCGCATTCGCTCGCCGATGTGCGCGCCGACGCCGCGCAATCACTACGTACCGATTCGGATGTGCACCGACACTTCGTCGGCTGCGAACGCGCCTGCGGCAGCCCGCCGACCGGTGAGGTGCTGGTCGCCACCGAAGACGGATACCGACCAGTGAGGTCTTAGGGTGAGCAGGTGCTCGACTACCTGCGCGACGCCGCTGAGATCTACCGGCAGTCGTTCGCGACGATTCGCGCCGAAGCGGACCTGAGCCGATTCCCGGCCGACGTCGAGCGCGTGGTGGTCCGGCTGATCCACACCTGCGGCCAAGTCGACGTCGCCGAGCATGTCGTCTACACCGACGATGTCGTTGCTCGCGCCGGCGCGGCCCTGGCGGCCGGCGCTCCGGTGCTCTGCGATTCGTCGATGGTGGCGGCCGGGATCACCCTTTCGCGGCTGCCCGCCGACAGCCAAATCGTCTCGCTGGTCGCCGATCCGCGAGCACCGGAGCTGGCGGCCCGCCTGCACATCACTCGCTCAGCGGCCGGGGTCCAGCTGTGGGCAGATCGGCTGGCCGGCGCGGTGGTGGCCATCGGCAACGCGCCCACGGCGTTGTTCCGCCTGCTCGAACTGGTCGACGAGGGTTACCCGGCGCCGGCCGCGGTGCTGGGCGGGCCGGTCGGTTTCGTCGGCTCGGCGCAGTCCAAACAGGAACTCGTCGACCGTCCGCGCGGGATGTCGTACCTGGTGGTGCGGGGCCGTCGCGGCGGCAGCGCGATGGCCGCCGCCGCCGTCAACGCGATCGCGGCCAGCACCGAATGATAAGTCGCGGAACGCTTTTCGGAGTCGGGCTGGGCCCCGGCGACCCGGAACTGGTGACCGTCAAGGCAGCCCGGGTGATCGGTGAAGCCGACGTGGTGGCCTACCACAGCGCCCGGCACGGGCGCAGCATCGCCCGCGGCATCGCCGAACCGTATCTGCGGCCGGGGCAGATCGAGGAACACCTGGTCTATCCGGTCACCACCGAGGCAACCGACCATCCTGGCGGCTATGCCGGCGCGATGGAGGACTTCTACACCGCTGCCACGCAGCGCATCGCCGAGCATCTGGACGCGGGTCGCGATGTCGCACTGCTCGCCGAGGGCGATCCGCTGTTCTACAGCTCCTACATGCACCTGCACACCCGGCTGACGGAGCGGTTCGACGCGGTGATCGTGCCGGGCGTGACATCGGTCAGCGCGGCCTCGGCGGCGATCGCGACGCCGCTGGTCGCCGGTGACGAGGTGTTGTCGGTGCTGCCGGGAACTTTGCCGCCCGAGGAGTTGGCTCGCCGGCTCGCCGACTCCGACGCCGCGGTGATACTCAAACTGGGACGCTCGTATCCGGCTGTGCGGGAAGCGCTTTCAGCAGCCGGTCAGCTTGACGCCGCACTGTATGTGGAACGGGCCAGCACCGCCGGGCAGCGGGTGCTGCCCGCGGCCGATGTCGACGACACCGGCGTGCCGTACTTTTCGCTGGCGCTGCTGCCGGGCGGCCGACGGCAGGCGACGCGCCGGGCGGGCGTGGCGGTGGTCGGCCTGGGCCCGGGACACAGCGACTGGATGACACCGGAAAGCCGCCGCGAACTGGCCGCTGCCACCGACCTTATCGGCTATGCGCCCTACCTCGCGCGCATCCCGACCCGCGACGGTCAGCGTCGACACCCCAGCGACAACACCGAGGAACCCGCCCGAGCGCGGCTGGCCTGCTCGCTGGCCGAGCAGGGACACGCGGTCGCCGTGGTGTCCTCGGGTGATCCCGGGGTGTTCGCGATGGCTACCGCAGTCCTGGAGGAGGCCAAACAATGGCCCGGCGTGCGGGTTCGGGTGGTTCCGGCGATGACCGCCGCGCAGGCCGTCGCCAGCCGCGTCGGCGCACCGCTGGGTCACGACTACGCGGTGATCTCGTTGTCGGACCGGCTCAAGCCGTGGAGTGTGATCGCCGAGCGCCTCGCCGCCGCGGCCGCCGCCGACCTGGTGCTGGCCATCTACAACCCGGCGTCGAAGACGCGGACCTGGCAGGTGGGCGCGATGCGGGACCTACTCCTCGCACACCGCGACCCCGGCACCCCGGTGGTGATCGGCCGGGATGTGTCCGGGCCCGGTGAACGGGTGAGGGTGGTCCGACTCGTCGAGCTCGACCCGGCCGATGTCGACATGCGCTGCCTGCTGATTGTCGGGTCCTCGCAAACGCAATGGCATTCGGTCGACTCGGCGGATCGGGTTTTCACCCCTCGCCGGTACCCGTCCTGACTCGAACAGCGGCCCGGGCTGAGCTCCCGCACGGCCGACACACAACTGCAATTCGGACTGCACCCCCGCCGAAATTGAGGTAGGCGATTACTCTATGCGCTTCCCAGGGGCCGGCGAAATAGTGGACTGATCGACATATCTGATGCAAGTCACGAGCATGCAAGGGAGGCAACCGAAATGTCGAACGTCGATACCGCTAGGTCCGCACATCAAGCGTTCAGCCGTGGGGATTTGGCCGCTTTGAAGGATTCTTACGCCGAGGATGCTGTCTGGTATTCCTCCGAGGAGGTACGGCCCGGCGGGGAGATTCACGGACGTGACGCGATATTGGACATGATGGGCCGATTGCCAGATCACTGGAGCACGGTGAGCGTCGAGCCGCGCGAGTACATCGACGGTGGCGAATATGTCGTCGTATTGGGGACGGTACGTTTCGCCAATGACAACGGCATCGACGAATCGCCGTTCGTCAACGTATTGCGATTTAACCGTGATGGCAAGGCTGTACGCGGTGAGATCCACTATGACACTGCGAAATTTGCGAAGCTGCAAGTCTGAATGGTCCGGTGGTCGGGGAGAACCCTCGGCCACCAGAGTAATTTCGGGCGCCCCTTCGGGCGGCCATTGCTCGAATCTGCCTAGCAACATCGAGCACGTCTCACCAGAGTCGAAACCGACATTGCTGTGTTGGTAATAGGCGGCCAAGGACTCAAACCGATCGCTGCGGGTGCGCACGGTCAATCTGAACCAGGCCGGATTCAGCTAATCCAGATCCCTTGTGCCACTGGGGCTGACGTTGGTCCTCGCGTTATAGGCGTTCCATCTCGCGACACATTCGCGCCATCTCGAAATAGGAGGGCTCACGACGCGGGCGGTGCGGTCGTGGCTCAAGCAGCGGGGTGAAGATGCGGCGGGTGGCGGCCGTCAGTGTTGCGGTTAGCCGGCCGCGGCGGATCGCCGCGGGCGGAACCGACAGCACCGGTGCGGTGCTCAAGTTAATTAACTCAATATCGGCGAACCTAAATCTGGGGCGGGATTCTGCCAACTCGGCAGGTCGGGTTTTTATGCCTGCCATCGTTAATCGTCCATTGGCCGTGCGGACGTCGCGCATGTCTGGCACACCAAGAGTTCTCATCCGGCACCAAAACCGCGTTTGTAACGACGTGCTTGTCGCAGTAGACGAATTCGCTTAATCGCGACATGAGACGAAACGGCAAGGGGGACCACGACGATGTGTGCCACCACCGTGCGGGCGGCGGCCCGCGGGGGCCGGGCCGGCAGGGACTGTCGCGATTGCACGGCTGGCTACCCACCACCATCGAGATGGCGGCCGCAGCGCTGGTACTGGTCGCGATTGGCTGGCTGTCGCGGCGCTGGCGGCTGTTGTGGTTACCCGATGATCCCGCCCCGCCCGAACTGTGGGTCTGGATCGGCGTAGCGGGTCTGGCTTAACGATCGCCCGTGCGCGTTTCGCGTGCATCAGGCTCACATTCGGTCAGCCAGGTCAACGCCTCGTCGACGCTGCCTGCCGTCGCCACCCCGGGTGGCGGCGGCGGGCGGCTCACCATCACAACCGGGATGGCAAGTGCCGCGGCGGCGTCCAGCTTTGCCCGAGTCATCTCACCGCCGCTGTTCTTGGTGACCAATGCGTCGATGCGGTGCTCGCGCAGCAGCGCGACTTCCCCGTCGTAGTGATACGGGCCGCGAGATAACACCAGCTGGTGACGACGCGGCAACAGGTCGGCGTTCGGCGCGGTGACGGCGCGGATCAGAAACCACGCATCGCTGCCCGCGAACGCCGCGACACCGGATCTACCCGTGGTGAGAAATACTCGTGAAAACTGTTGATGGGCAACGACTTCAGCCGCCCGGCGGTCCGAGACAACCACGATGGCGTCACCGGGGTCCCAGGCCGGGCGGGCCAGCAGTAGATACGGCAGGTTTAACTCCCCGCACGCAGCGGCGGCGTGCGCGGTGATGGTGGCAGCGAATGGGTGGGTGGCGTCGACGACGGCGTCGATATGTTCGTCCCGCAACCACTTTCGCAGGCCGTCGACTCCGCCGAACCCGCCGATTCGCACAGCACCCACCGGCAGGACCGGGTCCGGGACGCGTCCGGCCAACGAACTGACGACGTTGACGTGCGGGTGCACCCGGGTGGCGAGTGCTCGCGCCTCAGCGGTGCCGCCGAGCAGCAGCACACGCATCAGTGCCGACCGCCCCGGCTGCGTCCAGCGGAATACAGGTAGCTGTCAATGAATCCCTCGGCGGCCAGCACATCGCCGACAACAATGACGGCGGTCTTGGTGATCGCGGCGTCGTGCATCTGCCCGGCGATGTCGGCCAGCGTCCCGCGCAGCACCATCTGCTGCGGCCAGCTGGCGAAAGCCACTACCGCGGCTGGGGTTTCCGGCCGGTAGCCGCCGGCCAGCAGCTGCGGGACGATGGTGTCGATCTGCGCGGCGGCAAGGTGCAGCACCAGGGTCGTCCCCGATTGAGCAAGAGTGGTCAGGTCTTCGCCGGGCGGCATGGGCGTCGACAATGTCGCGATCCGGGTCAGCGTCACCGTCTGCGCCAAACCCGGGACAGTAAGCTCACGACCCAGCGCCGCCGCGGCGGCGGCGAAGGCCGGTACGCCGGGCACGATTTCGTAACCGATTTCCATCGCGTCTAGTCGGCGGCACTGCTCAGCCAGCGCGCTGTAGAGCGACGGGTCGCCGGAATGCAGCCGGGCCACGTCGTGGCCGGCGGCGTCGGCATCCGCGATCTCGGTGACGATCTGGTCGAGGGTCAGCGGGCCGGTGTCGATGATGCGGGCCTCGGGCGGACAGAGCGCTAACAGGTCCTCGGGCATGATCGATCCGGCGTACAGGCATACCGGGCAGCGGCTGAGCAGCCGCTGCCCACGGACGGTGATCAGGTCGGCCGCGCCGGGGCCGGCGCCGATGAAGTACACCGTCACGGCTTGGTCACCGCCCATTGGGTGATCGGCAGCCGCGGTCGCCAACCGGTGAAGCCGCTCAGCGGCTCCCCGTGATAGTGCTGGAAACGCTGCAGCTCCCCACCTAGATGCGAATAGGCTTGCGCTACAACGGCTTCTGATTCCACAGTGACGGCGTTGGCGACCAGACGCCCACCGGCGGACAGGCGCTCCAGGCAGGCGTTCAGCAGGCCGGGCTGGGTGAGGCCACCGCCGATGAAGATCGCCGACGGCGGTGCCGCGCCGTCGAACGCGTCGGGTGCTTCGCCGCGCAGCTCAACGCTGACACCGTGGGCCGCGGCGTTGAACCCTACGTTGCTGCGGCGCGACTCGTCGCGTTCGAAAGCGACCGCGGTGCAGTCCCGCCAGCTGCGGCACCATTCGACGGCGATGCTGCCCGAGCCGGCGCCAACATCCCACAACCGCTCCCCCGGCCGCGGCGCCAACGCCGCCAATGTGACGGCGCGGATCGCCTGTTTGGTGATCTGCCCGTCGTGGACAAAGGCCGCGTCGGGCAACGAAGACACCCGCTCGTCCGGCAGGTAGCGGACGGCGATCACGTTGAGATCGTCGACGCCGGAGGGCGGATCGGAGGCCCACTGGCGCGCGGTGCCGTCGCGGCGGCGTTCGCCTGCGCCGCCGAGTTGCTCGAAAACGGTGAGCTCCGAGTCGCCGCGGCCGTGGGCGTTGAGCAGCGCCGCAAGCGTCTTGGGTGTGGACCCGTCGCTGGACAACACGATCGCCCGGCCGCCGCGACGCACGGCGGTGTGTGGCACCGCGGCGACCAGGCTGATCACCTCGGTGTCTTGCACGGTCCAGCCCATCCGCGCGCACGCCAGCGTCACCGAGGACACCTGCGGCAGCACCCGGATGTTTTCGGCGCCGTACAACCGGAGCAGCGTGCCCCCGATGCCGTGCAGTAGCGGGTCGCCGCTGGCCACGACGTGAATGTCCTCGGTGTGGTCGTCGAACAGTCTTTGCAAGGCGGGCAGCATGGGCGACGGCCACTCCCGACGGGGCGCCGCGACGGTGTCATCGAGCAGGCCGAGCTGTCGCTTGGACCCATAAATCACTGTGGCCCTTCGTAATTCGCGTAGTGACGTCTCTGATAATCCCGGCATCCCGTCTGCGCCGACGCCCACAACGATGATCATTGGCGCCGCTCCTTCTCGTCGCTCCGCTGCGCATCGTCGCCGGCGCGGATCATCGCGGCAGCCGCCGCCAGACGAATTGCGGTAGCAGCCGCATCCCGAAGAACATCGGCCGCAGCGCCCATGGGATCCAGACGGTGCGCCGTCCTTTGGCCAGCGCTCGCGCGGTGGCAGCGGCCACCTGCTCAGGCGTGCTGGGAAACGGGGCGGGCGCCATGCCCTGCGTCATCCGCCCGATGACGAATCCCGGGCGCGCGATCAACAATCGCACCCCGGTGCCGTGTAGCGCGTCAGCCAGCCCGCTGGCGAAGCCGTCGAGTCCCGCTTTCGCTGACCCGTACACGTAGTTGGCCCGACGCACCCGCACGCCGGCCACCGAGGAGAACACCACCAGCGATCCCCGCCCGGCCTGCCGCATTGCTGCCGCCAGATGGGTGAGCAGGCTGACCTGCGCGACGTAGTCGGTGTGTACGACAGCCACCGCGTGCGCAGCGTCGATCTCGGCGCGAGCTTGGTCGCCGAGAATCCCGAAGGCCAGCACCGCGGTGTCGATCGGGCCGTGCTCGGCGAGGACCGAAGCGACGAGCGGGCCGTGCGAGTCCACGTCGTCGGCGTCGAACTCCCTGGTGTATACGGCCGTCGCGCCGGCGGCGACCAGCGCCGCGACCTGCTCGGCGAGCTGGTCGGCTTTGCGCGCCGCCAATATCACCGACGCGCCGGGCGCCAGCCGCCGCGCGAGTTCAATACCGATCTCGCTGCGGCCGCCCAGGATCAGCACCGTCGCAGCCCCCGTGTCATCCACGGCTGCGATTATCACCTGCGCTAGCGTGAGCGGTGATGGCGAACTCCACCGCCCGGCTGACCAACGATGCGCTGGCGTTTCTGACAGAGCGCCATCTCGCCATGCTGACCACGCTGCGCGCCGACAATTCCCCGCACGTCGTCGCGGTGGGCTTCACCTTCGACCCCAAGACGCACATCGCGCGGGTGATCACCACCGGCGGCTCGCAGAAGGCGGTCAACGCCCAGCGTGGCGGGGTCGCGGTGCTCAGTCAGGTCGATGGGGCACGCTGGCTGTCGTTGGAAGGGCGGGCCAGTGTCAACCGCGAGGTCGACGCCGTGCGCGACGCGGAGTTGCGCTACGCCCAGCGTTATCGCACGCCGCGAGTCAACCCCCGGCGAGTGGTCATCGAGGTGCAGATAGAGCGAGTGCTGGGATCCTCGGATCTGCTGACCCACAAATCCGCGTAGCTCGCTAGACGAGTGTGGCGCCGGGCGCCCGAATCACCAGCGGCACCGCCGGGAAGTAGGCCGCCAGCTCTGGTCGCGATTTGGCCAGCGCGGCGGTGCCGTAGCCGCGGTGCCGGTAGTCGGGATGGATCCAGATCCGGACGTGGACCTCCTGACCGGCGAGCTCGCCGAAGACCATGCCGACCTTCTCGTCGCCGTCGACCGCGACGAACCAGGCGGCCTCTTCGGCATCGAACCGGTCCTGCGCTGCGCCGATCTCGTCGTCGAGGCCGCCCGCCGGGGCGCCGGACCCGTCGCCCTTGGCGCCGATGTCATCGGTGCGCGCGGCGAAAATGCCGCGGTCGGACGCCGCGGAGAACGGGCGGAGCGCCAGCGTGTCGCCGGAGCTCGCAGGCCGGTCTTTGAATGTGAAACTCAGGATGTTGTTCAGGTCCTCGAGCTCGGCAGCGATCTTCTTGCGCGAGTCCTTGGTCAATTGATCGAATGACATGCCAATCACCGCCTCGGCGCCCAGCCGTGAGGTGCCCAGCAACGCGACGATGCCGTCGACCGCCGACGGCCGGTCGTCGGCCTCCACGATCAGGTCCAGCACTTCATGTCGACGTTCCAGCGCGGTGAGCAGGGCGTCGGTGATCTCTCGGCGGGCAGCAGCGCGGTCGTGATCGGTCATCGCACGAGCGTAATACGCGGACCAAGGTCGGCGCCGGGCATCCAAGGCCTGGTCATGTCTACACCGGGACGACGATCAGGTCGTGCGGGCGGTGGTTGACGGACAGGGCGCCGTCGTCGGCCACCACCACGATGTCTTCGATACGCGCCCCCCACCGGCCGGGGAAGTAGATCCCGGGCTCGACGGAAAAGGCCATGCCCGCTTGCAGCGGTAAATCATTGCCCGCGACGATGTACGGCTCTTCGTGCACCGATAACCCGATGCCGTGGCCAGTGCGGTGTACGAAATACTCGGCGAGCCCGGCCTCGGCCAGTACGTCGCGGGCGGCGGCGTCAACGTCCTCGGCGGTCACCCCCGGACGCACCGCCTCGACCGCCGCCCGTTGCGCTCGCTGCAGTACTGAATACTGTTGCGCCACTTCGGCGCTGGGCTCGCCGATGCTGTAGGTACGCGTCGAGTCCGAGTTGTATCCGGGCTCGTACGCGCCGCCGATGTCGACGACGACGATGTCGCCGACGCGAAGTTCGCGATCCGAGTAGCTGTGATGCGGGTCTGCACCATGCGGACCGGAACCGACAATGACGAACGCCACCTCTGAATGCCCCTCGGCGACAATGGCTTCGGCGATATCCGCGGCGACGTCCGCTTCGGTTCGACCAGGCACCAGGAGGTCCGGCACCCGGGAGTGCACCCGGTCGATCGCCGCGCCGGCCTTGCGCAGCGCGTCGATCTCGGAGGCGTCCTTCACCATCCGCAGTCCCCGCAACACGCCGGTGGCCAGCACCGGCAGCACGCCGAGCACATCGGCCAGCGGCAACAGGTGTAGCGCGGGCATGGAATCGGTGACGGCAGTCGCCGCTGGCGCGCCGCCGATGGCTCCGGCGACCAGTCGATAGGGGTCGTCGCCGTCGACCCAATCCCGCACCGCCAGGCCCAGATCCGCGACAGCGGACTGCTTCAGCGAGGCCAACTCCAGTCGAGGCACCACCACGGTCGGGTCGCCGGACACCGGCAGCACCAGCGCCGTGAGCCGCTCGAAGGTCTGCGCACGCGATCCGAGCAGATAGCGCAAGTCATAGCCCGGGGTGATCACCAGGCCAGCCAGACCGGCGTCGGCGGTAGCGCCAGTCGCCGCCGCAATCCGATGGCGGTAAACGTCTGCATCGAACCGATGAGAACCCATGGCAGTCAGGCTAGCCGCGCGACTGGCAGGATGGCGGGCATGCCTGCACCGCTGCTGCTGCTTGACGGCGCCAGCATGTGGTTTCGCTCCTATTACGGCGTCCCGTCCTCGATCACAGCGCCCGACGGCCGGCCGGTGAACGCGGTCCGCGGCTTCTTGGACTCCGTCGCCATACTGATCACCCGGCAGCGGCCCGGTCGCCTGGTGGTGTGCCTGGATTTGGACTGGCGCCCGCAATTCCGGGTGGACCGCATCCCGTCGTACAAGGCGCATCGCGTCGAGGAAGAACACCCCGACGGGCAACCCGATGTCGAGGAAGTGCCCGACGACTTGTCTCCGCAGGTCGAAATGATCGAGGAGATCCTCGACGCGTTCGGCTTCTGCACCGGCGGCGCGGCGGGTTTCGAAGCCGACGACGTGATCGGCACGCTGGCCGCCCGGGAACGACGTGACCCGGTAGTCGTTGTCAGCGGCGACCGCGACCTGTTACAAGTGGTCGGCGATGATCCGGTCCCCGTTCGGGTGCTCTACCTCGGACGCGGACTGACCAACGCCACATTGATGGGTCCCCCCGAGGTGGCCGAGCGCTATGGCGTGCCCGCCGATCGGGCCGGCCCCGCCTACGCCGAAATGGCGCTGCTGCGCGGCGACCCCTCCGACGGGCTGCCGGGCGTGCCCGGTATCGGCGAAAAGACCGCCGCGACGCTGATGGCGCAGCACGGCTCGCTGGCGGGAATCTTGGCCGCCGTCGACGACCCCAAATCGTCGCTGTCCAAGGGCATGCGGGCCAAGCTGCGCGAGGCCGCCGACTACATCGAGGCCGCCGGCGCGGTGGTGCGGGTCGCTACCGACGCGCCTGTCGCGCTGTCGACACCGAGCGACGCCGTGCCGCTGGTGGCCGCCGACCCAAAGCGCACCGCGGAGCTGGCGACGCGGCTGGGGGTCGCGTCACCGATCGCGCGATTGCAGAAGGCGCTCGACGCGTTGCCGGCGCCGTGACGTAACGCTGCTATGTCCCGCTACTTGGGCCGACCGACCTCGTAGGTGCCCTTGTTGTCCTGGAAGGTCACCGTCACCTGACGCTTGGTGCCGTCGATGCTGACGTCGCAGTCGAAGCTGCCGCCTTTTTTAACCGTCGGATTCTGGCCGTTGTTGCACTTGACGTCTTTGACGTTCTTCGCCCCGTAGCCGTTGGTGCTGTCGCTGAGGATCTGCGCCACACCAGCCTCCGCCTTATTGATGTCCAGCTTGGTCGTCACGAAGAACCCTGGGGCCCAGAAGCCCAGCACCAATAAGACCGCGACGAGGATGGCGGCGAACACGCCGACCACCGTGCCGATGACCGCCCGCGACCGCGTCGAACCGGGGCTGGCAGGAGGCTGGCCGTAGGGCCCCGCGTACTGGCCGTACTGACCGGGCTGACCGTACTGACCAGGCTGACCGTATTGGCCCGGCTGCCCGTACTGCCCGGGCTGTGCGTACTGGCCGGGCTGGCCGTATTGAGCGGTCTGCCCGCCGTATTGGTCCTGCTGTGGGTAGCCCGTGGGCTGCGGGAACGGCTGAGACGGCGGGTAGTACTGCGTCGGCGGCTGCTGGTAATGCCCGTATTCAGTGGGCGTGTACGCGGGCGCATGCCACGTCGGTTGCTCTCCACCTGGCGCCTGCCAGGTCTGCTCGCCGGATGGCTGCTGCCAGGGTGACACGTGCTGCGTCGGGTCCTCGCCGGATTGCTGACCTTCACCCTGTGGCGGCTGCCACGGTTGCGTCGGGTCGGGCCCCTGGGGTCCGCTCATCGTGCGTCTGTCCTCTCAGTCCTGATTGCAGTCCTCGCATCGGTCGCGAATGCAACCGTAGCTGGGACCGAGCCTACCCGGCGTCAACTGCCACGACGCCGCGCCGAATGGCGTCGATCGCGCGTTTCGCCGTCGCCCGCAGCTCCGGTTGGGGGGCGGCGTTACGGACCTGGTCCAGCAAATCAAGCACCTGCCGGCACCAGCGGACGAAATCCCCCGGCAACAGCGGTGAACCGCTGCCCTCGGAATCAGCGGCGGCTAATGCGGCGACCAGGTCTCCATTGCTGGCCCAGCGGTAGATGGCCGCGACGAAACCGTCGTCGGGTTCGCGACTCAGCGTGATGCGGTGCCGCTGCTCGTCGGCGCGCAACTCCGCCGACAACCGTCGCGTGCGGTGCAGCGCCTGCCGTAACGGCGCGGTCAGAGCCTCTGCGTTTCGCGGCGGCCCGGGGCCGTCCCCGCCCCGCGATTCGTAGACCACCGATGAGAGCACGGCGGCCAACTCGGCGTCTCGCAGCCTGGTCCAGGCGCCGGTGCGCAGACATTCGGCCACCAACAGGTCGCTCTCGCTGTAAATCCGGGCAAGCAACCGCCCGTCGTCGGTTACCGTCGGGTCACCGTGGGCGACCTGGATGAACCCGCGCTCTGTGAGCAACCCGACGATCCGGTCGAAGGTGCGGGCCAACGAGTTGGTGGCGGCGGCCACCTTCTTCTGCAATGCCTCGTTGTCGCGTTCGATGCGCAAATAGCGCTCGGCAAGCCGGACTTGGGCCTCCCGATCGGGTTCGCGGTGGACGGGATGACGGCGCATCTGCTCGCGCAGCGAGACCAGCTCGGGATCGAGATCGCGCCTCTCAGTGCGGCTGCCGCCGCCGCGGCGGGCGCCCGGAATCGACAGTCCAGCGGCCGCCGAACGTAGCGCCGAGGCCAGGTCGCGGCGGACGCGGGGCTGTCGGTGTTCGACCCGCTTGGGCAGTGTCATAGAGCCAACCGGCGCTGCGGCGCCGGAATAGTCGGCCGACGAAATCCGGCCGGCCCAGCGGTTTTCGGTCAACACCAACGGCCGCGGGTCGTCGCTGTCACGGTCGGGCTCCAGCACGACCGCCAGGCCGCCCCGGCGGCCGTGCGTGATCGTGATGATGTCGCCGCGACGCAGCGCCGCCAGCGCGTCGTTGGCCGCCTGCCGGCGTTGCAGCCGCGACGCGCGGGCCTGGGCGCGCTCGTGTTGGGTGATCCGTTCCCGCAGCCGGGCGTACTCCAAGAGCGGCGCGTCGCTTCCACCGAGGTCGGCTGCGACCTCGTCGAGCATCCGCTGGCCGCGCTCGACGCCGCGGACCAGGCTTACCACCGACCGGTCGGCCTGATACTGGGCGAACGACTGCTCCAGCAGCCGGTGAGCCTGCTCGGGGCCGACTCGGTTCACCAGGTTGATCGTCATGTTGTACGAGGGGGCGAACGAGCTGCGCAACGGGAAGGTCCGGGTGGAGGCCAGGCCGGCGACTTCAGCCGGCTCGCTGGTGCTTTCGCCGGGGTGCCAGAGCACCACGGCGTGGCCTTCGACGTCGATACCGCGGCGGCCGGCCCGCCCCGTGAGCTGGGTGTACTCCCCCGGCGTCAGCGGGACGTGTTGTTCGCCATTGAACTTCACCAGCCGTTCCAGCACCACGGTGCGGGCCGGCATGTTGATGCCGAGCGCCAGCGTTTCGGTGGCGAAGACCGCCTTGATCAGCCCGGCGGTGAACAACTCCTCGACCGTGTGCCGGAACACCGGCAGCATTCCGGCGTGGTGGGCGGCGATACCGCGCAGCAGCCCTTCCCGCCACTCGTAGTAGCCGAGCACGGCCAAGTCGGAATCCTGCAGATCGCCGCAGCGATGCTCGATCACCTCGGCGATCTGCGCCCGGTCCTCCTCGGTGGTCAGCCGCAATGACGACCGCAGGCACTGCGCGACTGCGGCGTCGCAACCCGCGCGGGAGAACACAAAGGTGATCGCGGGCAGCAGGCCCTCCGAGTCGAGGATGTGAATCACGTCGGGCCTCGACGGCGGCCGATAGAAACCCGGCCGGCCGAAGCGTCCCGGCCCTCCCCTTCCCGCCTGTCTGCGGGGGCCACGCCAGTCCGAGAGCCGATCGGCTTCGCGGCGATGGGCGATGTGGCGCAACAGATTCGGGTCGACAATCGGCTGGCGCCGCTCACCCGCGCCACCGGCCGCATAATCGAACAGGTCGAAAATACGTTTGCCCACCAGCATGTGCTGCCACAGCGGGACCGGTCGGTGGTCTTCGACGACCACCGTCGTGTCGCCGCGCACGGTCTGGATCCAGCCACCGAACTCCTCGGCGTTGCTCACTGTCGCCGACAGGCTGACCAGGCGCACCTCGTCGGGCAGGTGCAGGATGACTTCCTCCCACACCGCACCACGCATCCGGTCGGCGAGGAAATGCACCTCGTCCATGACGACATAGGAAAGCCCTTGCAGCACAGGCGAATCAGCGTAAAGCATGTTGCGCAGTACTTCGGTGGTCATCACCACAACCGGGGCGTTCGCATTGACCGACAGGTCGCCGGTGAGCAATCCGATCTGGTCTTTGCCGTAGCGGGCCACGAAGTCGGTGTGCTTCTGGTTGCTCAGCGCCTTCAGCGGCGTGGTGTAGAAGCATTTGCCGCCCGCTGCCAGTGCCAAGTGCACTGCGAATTCGCCGACGACGGTCTTTCCGGCTCCGGTTGGCGCGCACACCAGGACACCGTGGCCGCTTTCCAGCGCCGCGCAGGCCTGCTGCTGAAAGCCGTCGAGTCCAAAAGCCAATTCCGCAGCGAACTTGGCTAATTCGCCCGCGGGGTCATATGCGTCGCTCCTCCCCATCGCTTCGCTCTGCATCGTCGCGGCGCGCGGGTCAGGTGACGTCGTCATGGGGTCCGGCGATGCTCGACGGCGCCCCAACCGCGGAGGGCGGGTCGACGATCGAGGCTTCGTCGTCGGCGATGGCGGTCAGGGCTTCGCGTTTGGCTTTCCGTTTGTCGTGCACCCGGGCGATCTGGATGGCCAATTCGAGTAGCAGCGTCAGAGCCAGTCCGAGGGCCGTCATCGAGAACGGGTCGGAACCCGGCGTGAAAACCGCTGCGAACACGAACATCACGAAGATCAGGCCGCGCCGCCAGGACCGTAGTCTTAGGTAGCTCAGCACACCGACGAAATTGAGCATCACGATCAGCAGCGGGAACTCGAAGCTGATACCGAAGACCAGGAGCAGGTTGATCAGGAAGCCGAAATACCGGTCGCCGGACAGCGCCGTCACCTGCACGTCGCTGCCTACGGTCAACAGGAAGTGCAGCGCCTTGGACAGCACCAGATAGGCCAGCACCGCGCCGGTGACGAACAACATTGCCGCCGGGATGACGAATGCCACCGCGAAACGGCGCTCCTTCTTGTACAGCCCCGGCGTGATGAATGCCCACAGTTGGTAGAACCACATCGGACAAGCCAGCACGACTCCAGCGGTCAACCCGACCTTCAGCCTCAGCATGAACTGGTCGAACGGCGCGGTGGCCAGCAACCGGCATTGGCCGTCAGCGCTGATCTGCGCTCGCGCCGACGGCGGCAGCGAGCAGTACGGGTGTCGAAGCCATTCGCCCAGGCTTTCCAGCCCGAACAAACCGTGCGAATACCAAATGAACCCGAACGCCGTGGTGACTGCGATCGTCGCCAACGAGATCAACAGCCGGGCGCGCAGTTCGGTGAGATGGGCGACGAGCGACATGGTCCCGTCGGGATTGGTGCGGCTGCGACGAAGTCGCGGATCCAGCCGCCTGAATAGACCGGTGGTGCGCACAGTCAGTAGGCGCTCGGGCGCCGCGGCGGCGATGCCAGGCTAGGCCGATCGACCGTCAGCCGCCGGCGGGTCGACCCGCTCGGACTGTACGGGTTGGGCTGCCGCGGGCGGCGCGACAGGCGTGTCTGGCTTGCTTTCGTTCTGTAGTTCGCGAACCTCAGACTTGAAGATCCGCAACGACTTGCCCAGCGAACGTGCCGCATCGGGGAGCCTCTTGGCACCGAACAGAACGATCACCAGGACCGCAATGATCGCCAGGTGACCCGGGGTAAGAGCGTTCACTTTTAATTACCTCCAGACGTCCCCACGATGCTACCGCAGCAGCCGTACGACTAGCCGGAGCGCGCCGCGGCCTGGTAGGACTCCAGAGCGGCCGCCGCGGCATCCCGAACCCGCTTGGCCAGCGAATCCGGCCGCAGAACACGAACGGCGGACCCCAGGCCCAGCACTTGGCGGGCCGTCCACTCTTCGGAGGCATAGGTCATCGCCGCCTCGCAGTAACCATCGGGCAGCTCGCGCAGTAGGCGCATTGGGTAGTACTCGAACATCCACGACGCCGCCGGCGCCAGCCGCAGCGTCGCCGACGGCAGCGATGGGTCGGCGTCGAACAGCGAAGTATCCGGCGGCGCCGCAAGCGCGGGTTCCGGCGGCGCGGACGGCTCGTCGAGCACGGTCGCGTCAACGATGCGGTCGAACCGGAACAGCCGCACCCCTTCGGCCTCTCGTGACCACGCCTCGAGGTAGCTGTGCCCGCCGACCAGCACGATCCGGATGGGGTCGACGATCCGGGTGGACAGCGTGTCGTGCGAAGCCGCGTAGTAGTCGATGCTCAGCGCCCGATTGTCGTGGACTGCGGCGCGCACCGCAGCCGCGGCCTGACTCTCGACCGGCGCCGGCTCGTCCACCGCGGCGATGTCAGGCCCGTGCCCGGCGGCCCCGGCGGCTGCTTCGATTTTGGCGATCGCGCTGCGCGCTGCCTCCGGATCGACGACACCCGGAATGTCGGCCAGCGCCCGCAGAGCCACCAGCAGGCCGGTGGCTTCCGGCGAGGTGAGCTGCAGCGGCGTGTCCATGCCCGCCGAGAACGTCACCTCGATGGTGTCGCCCTCGAACGCGAAGTCGATCAGGTCGCCCGGGCTGTAGCCGGGCAGGCCGCACAGCCACAGCTGGTCGAGGTCCTCGCCCAGCTGTTTGACGGAAACGCCCAAGTCGGCGGCGGCCTGCACGCGGGTGACCCGTGGGTTGGCCTGGAAGTACGGCACCATGTTGAGCAGCCGCACCAGGCGGGTGGACACGGGAGTCATGAGCGCCGCTCCTCCTCGCTTTGGGCTTGGGCACGCAACCGGCCCAGCACCTCCTCTCGCAGCGTGGACGGTTCCAGCACGACGGCGTCGGCGCCATACCCGGTAATGTCGCGCGCCAGCCGGTCGGTGGTTCCGATGTCGAGTTCGACGACCTCGCCGTCGCGTCCGGCCAGTTGCCGCGGCCCCAGCGACAGCCCGGCGCGCCGCAGCGCGGTGGCCCGCCCGTCGGCCAACCAGACCTGAGCCCGCACACCCGTCGGCGCCTCTCCGACCGCCTCGGCCACGATCTTGCGCAGGTTGACGTGCTTGGGCCGGGCGAAGGCACCGACCGGACCGATCGGCGTCACCTCGCCGCCGATCCTGGACAACCGGAATGTGCGGGTGGCGCCGCGGTCACGGTCGTGCCCGACGAGATACCAGCGACCTTTCTCGGTCACCACGCCCCACGGCTCGACCGTGCGCACGCTGTACGGCTCGGCGCGCGACGGCCGGTGCGGAAATTGCACGGCCTGCGCTGAGTCGATGGCCGACAACAACGCTCCGAGAACGTCTTCCGACCCGCGCAGACCCACGGTCCCGGCCGGTGACGCAATGGCAACCGGCGCATCCGGGTCGACGTCCACGCCAGCGGCGCGCAGCTTGAGCAGCGCACCCTGGGTGGCGGTGATCAGTTCCGGCGACTCCCACAGCTGAGTGGCGACGGCCACAGCCGTTGCCTCGTCGGCGGTCAGCTCGACGGCGGGCAGCGCGTACGCCTCGCGGTTGATCCGGTAACCCTCGACCGGATCGAACGACGACACCTTGCCGGTCTCCAGCGGGATGCCCAGATCGCGCAGTTCGTTCTTGTCCCGCTCGAACATTCGCGAGAACGCTTCGTCGCTGGCGGTGTCGGAATAGCCCGCCACGCTGGACCGGATCTTCTCGGCGGTGATGTAGCCACGGGTCGACAGCAACGCGATGACGAGGTTGACCAGTCGCTCGACTTTCGAGATCGCCACCCGCCCTACCCTAATTGCCGGATCCGCCCCCGCGATTGCCCGGCTACATGCTGGCGATCAGTCTCTTGACTCGCTCGTCGACCGATCGGAACGGGTCCTTGCACAGCACAGTGCGCTGGGCTTGATCATTGAGTTTGAGGTGCACCCAGTCGACGGTGAAGTCCCGACCGGCGGCCTGGGCGGCGCTGATGAATTCGCCGCGCAGCCGCGCGCGGGTGGTCTGTGGCGGCCGGTCGACGGCGTCCTCGATTTCTTCGTCGGTGGTGATGCGCGACGCCAGCCCCTTGCGTTGCAGCAGGTCGAAGACGCCGCGGCCGCGCTTGATGTCGTGGTAGGCCAGATCCAGCTGGGCGATCTTCGGGTCGGACAGCTCCATGTCGTAGCGGTCTTGGTAGCGCTGGAACAACTTGCGCTTGATCACCCAGTCGATTTCGGTGTCGACCTTGGCGAAGTCCTGGCTTTCCACCGCGTCGAGCTGGCGACCCCACAGGTCCACCACCTGCTCGATCTGGGCATTCGGCTCGCGGGTCTGCAGGTGTTCGACGGCGCGCGCGTAGTACTCCCGCTGAATGTCCAGGGCGCTGGCCTGACGGCCGCCGGCCAGCCGCACCGGCCGTCGGCCGGTGACGTCATGGCTGACCTCACGGATGGCCCGGATCGGGTTGTCCAGCGAGAAGTCGCGAAACGCCACCCCGGCTTCGATCATTTCCAGCACCAGCGCTGCGGTGCCCACCTTGAGCATGGTGGTGGTCTCGCACATGTTGGAGTCGCCGACAATGACGTGCAGACGCCGGTACTTCTCGGCGTCGGCATGCGGTTCGTCGCGGGTGTTGATGATCGGCCGGCTACGGGTGGTGGCCGACGACACGCCTTCCCAGATGTGCTCGGCGCGCTGCGAGAGGCAGAATGTGGCGGCCTTCGGGGTCTGCAGCACCTTGCCCGCGCCGCAAATGAGCTGGCGGGTGACCAGGAACGGCAGCAGCACATCGGAGATACGGGAGAACTCGCCGGCGCGCACGATCAAATAGTTCTCGTGGCAGCCGTATGAATTGCCCGCCGAGTCGGTGTTGTTCTTGAACAGGTAGATGTCGCCGCCGATGCCCTCGTCAGCCAAGCGCTGCTCGGCGTCGACGAGCAGGTCTTCCAGCACCCGCTCGCCGGCACGGTCGTGAGTGACCAGCTGCACCAGGCTGTCGCATTCGGCGGTGGCGTATTCCGGATGGCTACCCACGTCGAGGTACAGCCGTGCGCCGTTGCGCAGGAAAACGTTGGAGCTACGACCCCAGGAGACCACTCGGCGAAACAGGTAGCGGGCCACCTCGTCCGGCGACAGCCGCCGATGACCGTGGAACGTGCAGGTAACACCGAATTCGGTCTCGATGCCCATAATCCGCCGCTGCACGATTCGAGCGTACTGGTTGTTCGACCGCGACGGTGGCGCGGCTCGCGGATACCCGACGAGGTCGAGATGGACGACCTGACCCAATCGGGCGACGTCCAGCGCACTCAGCGCTCAAAAGGGCGGGGGTTTGTTGCGCTCGGCGAAGTGGACGGCGTTGAGCGCACGTTCGGTGTCGATGCGGGCGGCTCGGTCTTGTTCGCGTGTTCGGTGGCGCCTCGGCATCATGATCCCGCAATCGCCTAGCGGTCGGTCAACCGTTGGGGCAGTGAGCAATTCGCCAGTCGGCAGACATAAGCTGGGGAACAGCAGTCGACTCCCCGGGAAAGTGGTGTACCGCTGCCCGGTCGGCGCAGTCCAGATGACGGTGCCATCTGGTGATTGTTCATCGCGCCAGGCTGTCCAGAACGTCTTGAGCAGATGATGTTTTCGGCATATGCATTTGAGGTTCGATGGGTGCGTCGGCCCGAGCGGGTAAGGAACCGTGTGGTCCACATCGCAGAACTCGGCGGGCCGGTCGCAGCCCGGGAACCGACAGGTCAGATCCCGACACCGGACGAACCGCTCCAGGGCGGCCGACGGGCGGTAGCTCGATTCGGCAGGCACGTCAGCAGGAAGGCGCACCGGCGTGACCTTGGCGCCGCCGCGGATCAACTCGGCCAGCAGCGGGGCGGGCACCGCACCGCCGCTGACAATCCGACCGGCGGGCCGTTGGGTCCTGTCGCACGGTGGATCGGGTTCGGGGTCGGGGGCGAGCGCCTCCGAAAGTGGCGTGCCCGGCGCGAAGGGCCGCGCCGGCCGCTCGCCCGACATGTGCGGGTCGGGGGCCGCAGTCAAGGCCGATTCTTCGGCGACGACGTGAATGACGACACTTGTCCCCCGCTGGTCGCCATCGATACCTGCCGGGCAGGAAGCGCTACCGCAGCCGCACGCCAGCTGGTCGGCCCCGGCGGCGAGCGCGCCCAACGCGTCGGCGCGGCGCTGGGCGATGGTGCGCGGGTCATCATCGCACACCCCGTGAGCCAGCTGCGTCAACCGCCGTTCCAGCACCGCCGCGTCGGTCGAATACAACGTTCCCCATAGGTTGGTGGTGCCATCCTGGCCGTGCGGCGAGTCGATCACAA
>NZ_DASPSP010000119.1:0-7152 GCF_035623875.1 Mycobacterium sp.
GTCTGATCGCCGAGCACCGCGACCACCGCCACACAGCTGGCCAACACCTCGATGCTGACCGGTGGGTGCTCGCTCGCGGCCAGCAAGCCGCCGGTGAACAGCAGCGACTCACCGGGCAGCAGCGGGAACAGCAGACCAGTCTCGACGAAGACGATGAGCAGGATGCCGGGCAGCACCGCGTGCCCGAACACGCCATTGGCGCCCAACCAGTACATCGGGTCGAGCAGGTTGGGCATGGCCACTACCGTGGTGTTCACGGTGTTCCAAGATACCGGCGAAATTCAACGATCTTCACCAGGCGCAGCTTGGGGGCCGGTGGGGCTGCCAACCAGAATCTGTGTTGTGATACTGATCGCACACGTCAGGAGGGAAGTTTCATGCCCATCGCAACGCCAGAGGTCTACGCCGAGATGCTGCGACGTGCCAAGGAGAACTCGTACGCCTTCCCGGCCATCAACTGCACGTCCTCGGAGACCATCAATGCCGCCATCAAGGGGTTCGCTGACGCGGGCAGCGACGGCATCATCCAGTTCTCGACGGGTGGTGCCGAGTTCAGCTCCGGGCTGGGGGTCAAGGACATGGTCACCGGCGCGGTGGCGCTGGCCAAGTTCGCCCGCGTCATCGCGGACAAGTACCCGATCCACGTCGCGCTGCACACCGACCACTGCCCGAAGGACAAGCTCGACTCCTACGTTCGTCCGCTGCTGGAGATATCGGCCAGGCGGGTCGCCGCGGGCAAGAACCCGCTGTTCCAGTCGCACATGTGGGACGGCTCCGCGGTGCCGATCGACGAGAACTTGAAGATCGCGCAGGAACTGCTGAAGGAGGCCGCGGCCGCGAAGATCATTCTCGAGGTGGAGATCGGTGTGGTCGGCGGCGAGGAGGACGGCGTCGTCGGGGCGATCGACGAGAAGCTGTACACCACCCCCGACGACTTCGAGAAAACCGTCGACGCGCTCGGCCACGGCGAGCACGGGCACTACCTGCTGGCCGCGACGTTTGGCAACGTGCACGGCGTGTACAAGCCCGGCAACGTCAAGCTCCGCCCCGACATCCTGGCCCAGGGGCAGCAGGTGGCGGCGGCCAAGCTCGGACTGTCCGACGACGCCAGGCCGTTCGACTTCGTGTTCCACGGCGGGTCAGGCTCGCTGAAGTCGGAGATCGAGGAGGCGCTGGGCTACGGAGTGGTGAAGATGAACGTCGACACCGACACCCAGTACGCGTTCACCCGCCCGATCGCCGCGCACATGTTCACCAACTACGACGGCGTGCTCAAAGTTGACGGCGACGTGGGGAGCAAGAAGGTCTACGACCCGCGCAGCTACCTGAAGAAGGCCGAAGCCGGGATGACCGAGCGGGTGATCGAGGCCTGCAACGACCTGCACTGCGATGGGAAGTCAGTCACCGCAGACTGACGCTGCCGCGGGTCAACCCGTGTTGGACTCGCAGATCTTCCATTTGTCGTCGCGGTACTGCAGGTCGAAGCTGCGGGTCGAGCGAACCTGCGGCGCGTAGGCCATGAACGCGGTCACGTTGGCCTCAGCGTGATTTCCGTTGACCACCACCTGATCGATGTTGGCGACCACCGGATACTGCTTGGCCGCCGCGACCCGGCGATAGGTGTCGTTCCATTCGCGCTCGTCGTAGTTGACGTAGTCGTCGCGCATGTTGCCGCAGGTAATGCCGCGCAGCGTGGCCAGGTCGCCGTTCTGCACCGCGACATCGAAGCTCTGGATGGCGCTACGGACCCGGTCTTCTTGGGAGGCCTTTGGTTTTCTGTCGCTGCGGGTCATCAGCACGGTACCCAGCACCGCGACCGCCGCCAACGCCAGGATGATCAGTATCAATGCCAGCACCCAACCCCAGCTGCGCTGGGTCGACGTCCGCAGCTTGGCGCCCAGCCGAGGCGGAATCAGCTGCGGCATAGCGGTTCTCGGCCGTTCCTTGATCGGTCCAGACGGCGGATGGCGCGTGTCGAAGGCCTCGGTGGCAGGCTCGGTGGCGGCGTTGATGACCGCGGTCTCCTTGGCGTCGAACCCCGGGGCGGTGAACCGACGCTCGCCTCGCGGACGCCGCGGTTTGGGCGCCTCCTGCTCGCGGGCGGCCTTGGCCATCACCTCGGTCGCCGGGTCGGTCCGGTAGCTCTGGGTGGGATCGTCGTCGGGACCGGCGACGTGGTCGGTGGTTTCAGCGTCGGATTCCGTCGGGTCGGTCGCGGCACCTCGATCGTCGGCGTCTGGATCGACCCCCGCCGCATTCGACTTGTGGTCGTGGTCAGGCCCTGAGGGATTCGGCATAAGCGCTGCTGTCCTCTTCGCTGTCGAAATACGTATTGCAGCCTAGCGACTCGGCACCGGGTTTGGTGCGGCGGCCTCGCACGGCACAATAACGCCATGACGCCCATGCGTGATCTTCTGGGACCGGATCCGATCCTGCTGCCTGGCGACCCCGACGCCGAGGCCGAACTGCTGGCCAACGAGAACCCAGCCGTCGTCGCCGCCGCACATCCCTCGGCCTCGGCGGCCTGGGCGGCGCTCGCCGAAGAAGCGCTCGCCGACGACAAGGCGGTCACCGCCTACGCCTATGCCCGCACCGGCTACCACCGCGGCCTGGACCAGCTGCGCCGTAGCGGCTGGAAGGGGTTCGGGCCGGTGCCGTATTCCCATGAGCCCAATCGCGGTTTTCTGCGGTGCGTGGCCGCGCTGGCCCGGGCGGCCGACGCCATCGGTGAAACCGACGAGCAGACCCGCTGCCTGGACCTGCTCGACGATTGCGACCCGGCTGCCCGGGCCGCACTCGGCCTTAGCTGAGCCCGGTTAATAGCCGGCCGAGCAGTCACCGATGCCGCTCGGCGGCTCCACCTGGATGGTGGCATGGCCTAATCCGTGTGCGGCAAGAATCGCTTGGGCCGCACCGAGTACCCGGGCCGAGTCCCCACGGCTGGCCAGGTGCGCGGTCACCATGTCCTTACCGGGCACCAGCGTCCAGACGTGCAGGTCGTGCACGTCGGTGACGCCGTCGACGGCGCGCAGCGCCGTACGCAGCTCCTCGACGTCGATGTGGCTGGGCGACGCTTCCGACAGGATGCGCAATGCGCCGACGGCCAGTGAAAGCGCCCGGGGCAGCACCCACAGCGCGATCAGAACCGCAACCACCACGTCGGCGTAGGGCCAGTGCGTGGTGATCGTGACCACACCGGCGATGAGCACACCGATGCTGCCGACCATGTCGGCGATGACCTCCATGTAGGCGCCCTTGACGGCTAGGCTCTGAGTCGAGTCCGACCGCAGCAGCAGCGCTACCGCCGCATTGATGGCGAGCCCCGCCAGCGCCACGACGATCATCGGTACCCCCGGCACCTCTGGTGCATGGCCGAGCCGCGCGATCGCTTCGCGGAGAATGATCGCCGCCACCGCGATCAGCAGCACCGCGTTGGCCACCGCGGTAAACACCTCGGCGCGGTGCCAGCCATAGGTGCGGCCTGGAGAGGAGCTACCACGCCGGGCCAGCACCAAAGCGCACAGCCCCATGAACGTGGCCGCCACGTCGGTCAGAATGTGGCCCGCATCGGCCAGCAGCGCCATCGACCCGATCACCAGCGCGGTGGTCAGTTCCACGATGAAGAACCCGCCCAACATCGCGGTGGCAGCGGCCATTCTCGGCACTGGTGTGTCGACGTTGGTGTGTTCGTGGCCAGCGCCCATGGCGATCAAATATATGCGTACTTACGCATATATCGCAAGAGTGGATGCGCGGTCAGAAGCGGCCGGTCCAGAAGCGGGTGAGTTCGCCGCCTATCTGCGCGAGGGTGCCGGACACGCCGGACAGCTCGAAGAACCAGTAGACGACGCCGAAGAACCACTGGCCGACCTGCGGCACGAAGAGCAGGAAGACCAGGAAGATGATGCCGTACGGCTTGAACTGTTCGAGCGCCCGCTGAGTTTCCGGGCTCAGATGCGGTTCCAGCGCGTTGTAGCCGTCCAGGCCGGGAAGTGGCAACAGGTTCAGAAGTAGCGCGGTGATCTGCAGGAAGCCCAAGAACGCCACCCCGGCCCAGAACACCGGGTGCGCCGGGTCGACGAACGACGTAGTCAGTCCCAGCAGCAGCACCGCCAACAGCAAATTCGCCGACGGCCCCGCCAGGCTGACGACGGTGCGCTGGGCAGAAGTCATGGACGACGTTCGCAAGTAGACAGCGGCGCCAGGCAGACCGATGCCGCCCAGCACGGTGATCAAAATCGGTATACCCAGCGACAGCCACGGGTTGCTGTAGCGCCGTGGATCCAAATCCAGATAGCCCCGGACGGCGACGCCACGATCGCCGAACCGCCAGGCGGTGAACGCATGACTGAACTCGTGTAGGCACAGCGACACCACCCAACCGGCGATCACAAAGATGAACACCGCGGCGCGGGCCAGCGCCCCGAGTTGGGCGCCGTCCAGCCAAGCCAGCACGCCGCCGAATGCCGTCACGGTGACGATTGCCAAGAAGATCGGGCTGGGCCGCACCGATCGGTGCAAGTCACGGGCGCTCACGTGACGAAACTACCGGACCAATAACCAACCTTCGGTGTTCCGATAGAAGGTTGACCGGCGCGCCGCCCGAGGCGCCGGCACGCCGTCACGGACCACGGCGACACCCGTGGTGCCCAGCTGCACTGCCCGCCCGGCCAGCCAGCGACGCGACCGACCGTCCGCGATGCGCGCCCGCAGGCCCGGCGGTGTGGCGGTTGGCTCGATCCGCACCGCGGCAACATCGCCGTCGAAGAGCACGGCATCGTCGACGACGGCCTCGCCGTGCAGCAGCCGGGCGTCGTCCGGTGGCCGCCAGTGCGCTGCTCCCACGATCGCCGTCCCGGTCTCGTCGCGGATCAGCGGCACCCGCTGAGCCGATCCGTGCCGCGCCCGGCGGGCCGCTCTGCGACCCGCCGACACCCGGTAAGCGCGGGTGGCGGCGGTGCGCCGCCGCGGCGCATAGCCGACCTCGACGTCGAGCCGGCCGGCCCGCAGCAGCTGGGTGAGCACTGCGGCCAGGTCCGCATCCGAGCCGACCACGATCAACCGCCGAAGGTCGTGAGCCGCCACATTGATTTCCCGGGCGTCGGCGACCTGCAATCCGCGCAAAGTACGCGGCACACGATGCTCGCCGAACATCAGCACTGCGATGTCGGGGTCGTTCAACGGCTCCTCGCAAACGGCTGAGATAGTGTGGGTCACCGGCTGGACCACAATAAGCGGCAGATACCAGTGGGAGAAGCGCCATGCCGGCAATCGTCCTGATCGGCGCCCAATGGGGTGACGAGGGCAAAGGCAAGGCCACCGACCTACTCGGCAGCCGTGCCCAGTGGGTGGTGCGCTACCAGGGCGGCAATAACGCCGGACACACGGTGGTCTTGCCCACCGGCGAGAACTTCGCCCTGCACCTCATCCCGTCGGGTGTGCTCACGCCCGGCGTGACCAACGTCATCGGCAACGGTGTGGTGGTCGATCCCGGCGTGCTGCTCGACGAGCTGAAGGGCCTCGAGGACCGCGGCGTCGACACTTCGAAGCTGCTGATCTCCGCCGACGCACATCTGCTGATGCCCTACCACGTGGCCATCGACAAGGTGACCGAGCGCTACATGGGCAGCAAGAAGATCGGCACCACCGGCCGCGGCATCGGCCCGTGCTACCAGGACAAGATCGCCCGCATCGGGATCCGGGTCGCCGACGTGCTCGACCAGGAGGTACTGACCCACAAGGTCCAAGCCGCGCTGGAACTCAAAAACCAGATCCTGGTCAAGATCTACAACCGCAAGGCGCTCGAGCCGGCGCACGTGGTCGAGGTCCTGCTCGAACAAGCCGAGGGCTTCCGGCACCGCATCGCCGACACCCGGCTACTGCTCAACACCGCGCTGGAGGCCGGCGAAACCGTGTTGCTGGAAGGCTCGCAGGGCACCCTGCTCGACGTCGACCACGGCACGTACCCGTATGTGACGTCGTCGAATCCGACCGCAGGCGGTGCGGCTGTCGGGTCCGGCATCGGCCCGACCCGCATCACCACCGTGCTGGGAATCCTCAAGGCCTACACCACCCGGGTCGGCTCCGGCCCGTTCCCCACCGAATTGTTCGACGAGAACGGCGAATACCTGTCGAAAACCGGCGGTGAGTTCGGCGTCACCACTGGGCGCCGTCGCCGCTGCGGCTGGTTCGACGCCGTCATCGCCCGTTACGCCACCCGGGTCAACGGCATCACCGACTACTTCCTGACCAAGCTGGACGTGTTGTCCAGCCTGGAAACCGTTCCGGTGTGCGTCGGCTACGCGATCGACGGCAAACGCACCCACGACATGCCAATGACCCAAAGCGATCTGGCCCGCGCCGAACCCATCTACGAGGAGCTGCCCGGATGGTGGGAAGACATCTCCGACGCGCGGACCTTCGAGGACCTGCCCGCCAAGGCGCGTGACTATGTGCTGCGGTTGGAAGAGCTTGCCGGAGCGGAGGTTTCGTGTATCGGTGTCGGTCCCGGCCGTGAGCAGACCATCGTTCGCCGCGACGTCTTGGCCGCACGCCCGTGACCGATTCTTCGCAGAGCTCACAACAACTCGATCCCGATTACGAGCATCACGGCGGCTTTCCGGAATACGGCGCCGCCAGCCCAGGGCCGGGCTTCGGCCGATTCGTCACTGCCATGCGCGGGTTGCAGGACTTGGCGGTGTCCGCAGACCCCAGCGACGACGTCTGGGAGGACGCCGCCGACCGCGCCGAGGCGCTCTCCGATCTGCTGGCGCCGTTTCACGCTCCCGAAGGCCAGGGTCCGGCCGGCCGATCGCCGCAGTTGCCGGGGATGGGCAGCCTGCTGTTGCCGCCATGGACGATGAGCAGATTCGACACCGACGGCGTGGAGATGCGGGGCTATTTTCGCCGGTTCCACGTGGGTGGTAACGGGGCGGTACACGGCGGGGTGCTTCCGCTGCTGTTCGACCACGTCTTCGGGATGGTGGTGCACGCCGCTGGCCGGCCGATCAGCCGGACCGGCTTCCTGCACGTCGATTACCGCAAAATCACCCCGATCGACACTCCGTTGGTGGTCCGCGGACATGTCGTTGCCACTGAGGGCCGCAAGGCGTTTGTCCGCGGCGAACTGGTGGACGGCGACACCCTGCTGGC
>NZ_DASPSP010000140.1:0-22001 GCF_035623875.1 Mycobacterium sp.
CGCCAGTCGGCGAACCTGTCGGTCTCGATGACGATATAGCCGAGGTGCACGTTGCCGAAGATGTTCATTGGTCGAAAACCGAAGGTGTGTTGAGGAAGTCGGCGACAAGCCGGTTGAATAGATCGGCACGCTCCCACTGCATCCAGTGGCCGGTGCGTGAGGTCATGACCAACTCGGCGTTGGGCATCAGATTCACCAGCATCGGACCGCCGGCTGGGCGGTTGACCTTGTCGTCGCGACCCCACAACACCAGGGTGGGTGTCCAAAGATGCTTGAGACGGCTGTCGCGGGTGAGGTCCATGCGCCACAGGGTGCGCAGTGCCATCGGGCCGGACGGGCGGCGCAGTGGCGGATCCGCGACCACCTCGGGATCGAGCGAGGCGGCGTAGCGCAAGTCGATCAGGTCCTCGGGAACCGAAGCCCCGTCGTAAACCAGGTAGTTCCGGATGAACGTTGCCAGCTTGTCACGGCTGGGGCCGTCGCCGCCGTAGTACGACAGCAGTCTTTTCAGACCCGGTGTGGGCAGGCCGCGGGTCGTGCCGATCCCTCCGGGACCCATCAGCACCAGCTTGTCGACCCGGTGTGGTGTGTCCAACGCCAATCGCAGCGCGGCCGCGCCTCCATACGAGTTGCCGATCAAATGGGCTGTGGTGACGCCGAGTTCGTCGAGCAGCCCGCGGATCATGTCAGCGAGGTAGCCGAAAGGGTCGCACTGGTCGACGCCTTTTGCGGAGCGGCCGTAGCCGGGCATGTCGGGCACGATGACGCGAAAGTGCGGTGCGAGCGCGTCGATGTTGCGCGAGTAGTTGGATACTCCGGAAGCGCCGGGCCCGCCGCCGTGCAGCATGACGACGGCTGGGCCGCTGCCAGCTTCTGCGAAGAAGATCGGTTTACCGGCAACGTTGATGGTCTGCTCGATCAAGTTGGTCGTCGTCATGCGCTGGCTCCGGTCTTGGTCGAGGTAGCAACGATGTTGCCGGTGTAGCCGGCGGGTGGTGGCGGTAGCGGCTGGCCAGATTCGGCTGCGGCATAGATGAATCCGTCGGGGCGCAGCACCGCGGCCGCCGCTTTCCTGCGTCGCAGCCAGCGGATGAGCTCCGGTTCACTGATCTGGATCGTCGGGACACCCAGTTTCGCCCATTCTTGGGTGCCGCTCGGCGGTGGGCCGATGTGCAAAATGGCCCACTGCCCGCCGAGAGCGTCGTCAAGGCGCACCTGCGCGCCGTCACCGTCGGTCACCCAAGGTTGCGGGATCTGCCAGCCGACGGCACGGTGCCCGCCAGCGGTGAAGAAACCCTCGCGGTATCGGGCGTCGGGGATCCAGGTCAGCTTTTCCAGCCGGGAGCTCAGCGCGGGCAGTCGCAAAACCGTGCGCAGCAGATGGTTGCGCAGGAAGGCAATCGCGGGGTTGCGCTCGGTGATCACCCGCCCGGTAAGACAGGCGCGCCGGGTGACCTCGGTGACGTGCGGTTTGCGTTCGGCTTGGTAGGAGTCGAGTAGCGATTCGGGCGCCTGTCCCTTGAGGACGGCGGCGAGCTTCCAACAGAGGTTGGCCGCGTCGCGAACCCCGGCCGACATACCCTGTCCGATCCACGGTGGCATCGCGTGGGCGGCGTCCCCGGCAAGAAAGACACGGCCCACCCGCCAGCGGTCGGCAACGCGAACGTGGTGACTGTAGATGACGGCCCGCAGGATCTTGACGTTCTCGTCCGTGATGCCCTGGTCGTTCAACACCTTCCAGATCGCTTCTTCGCGCAGGAGTTCTTGCTCATCTTCGGTGTCGCGGGCGGGGTATTCCCAGCGGTGGTGGCCGAGCGGAGTCGGGCAGTCGACAGTTGGTCGGGCCGGATTGCAGTGGAACCGCAACCGGTCATGCGCATCCCATTCCTTGAGGACCTTGGTGTCGATGACGACCCAGCGCTCGGTGTAGGTGCGCCCGGTGTAACCGATCCCGAGCTGCCCCCGCGTCGGTGACGAGCCGCCGTCGGCGGCGATCACATAGGACGCGTTGAAGCGCCTGAAAGTGTCGGTGCGCAGGTCGGCCAGCATCAGCTCCACCTCGTCGCCCTTGGGCACGACCCGCAGGCACTCGTGTTCGACCAGCACGTCGACGTTTGAAAATCGCTGCACGCCCTCGCGCAGCACGTGATCGACCTGCGGTTGATAGAGGAACTGCTGCGGGGGATGTCCGGAGCCGCGCGGGCTGATCTTCAGGTCGATGAACGGCACACCGGCGGCGTCGACGAAATTCAGCGGGCGGTCGGGGAGCATGTCCTGCTGCAGCCGGTCGGCCAGCCCGACGGACTGCCAGATCCGCATGACCTCGTCGTCGGTGGAGATCGCCCTGGCGCGGCCGTAAACGTCCGGATCACGCTCGACCACAAGTACTTTCAGGCCGAGCTGGCCGAGGAGGTTGGCGGCGGTGGCGCCGGTCGGCCCATAGCCGATCACCGCGACGTCATAGGTATCTGGAGTGGTCACGTTTGTCTCTCATCGCCGAGGGGCTTGTTCTGTAGTGATCGCTACGGTAGTGTAACGATCACTACGGAGTCAAGACCTTGGGCAAGGAGAATTGAGATGGCGGGAAAGGACCAGCCGAAACGGCGCAAACGCGCCGATGGCGAGCTGTCGCGTGAGCGCATCCTTGACGCCGCCACCGAGATCGCCGCCGAGCGCGGCTACGAGGGCACCAGCATCGCCTTGGTCAGCGCGAAATGCGGCTTGCCGGCCAGTTCCATCTACTGGCATTTCAAGAACAAGGACGACTTGATCGCGGCGGTGATCGAGCGCAGCTTCGCCGACTGGCTGAAGGCGTGGCGGGTGCCCGATGAGGGCGCGCCACGCGACCGGCTGGTGGGTTTGGCGATGCAGATCGCGAAGGCCCTGCTGGATTCGCCTGACTTTATTCGGCTCGGTCTGATGTTGGCGCTGGAGCGCCGCCCGGTCGAGCCGCGGGCGCGGGCGATGTTTCTGCAGGCCCGGGCGCAGACCCACGACGAGCTCGTTAAAACCGTGCGGGGACTCACCCCAGGGCTTGACGACGCCCAGATACACCAACTAGTCACGTATGCGATTGCCGGCGCCGATGGGTTGTTCATTGCCAAGGAGATCGGCGGCGACGCGGTGGACTTGGTTGGGCTGTTCGACTTGCATGCTCAAGCGCTATTCGACACCGCAATGCGCCTGGTATCAGAGGCGGCTGGCCAATGACATTGACGGACAACGTGGTCCAAGAGGCCGCGGATCTGCTGTATGCGGCGCAGACCGGCCGCGCGCCGATCGGCCCACTCACCGGACGCTTTCCCGGCCTGGACGTTGCCGGCGCCTACGCGGTACAGCAGGTCAACCTTTCCCGGCGACTGCGCGATGGTCACACGCTGGTCGGCCACAAGATCGGCTTGACTTCCGAACCGATGCAAACCCTGCTCGGCGTCGAGGAACCCGACTTCGGCTACATCCTCGACGACATGGTGCTGACCAACGGCGCAGCGGTGGCCGCTGCCCGGTTCTGCGCGCCGCGGGTCGAACCTGAAGTCGCTTTCCTGCTTCGCGAACCGTTGCGCGGGCCCGGCGTCACCGTCGACGACGTACGCGCCGCGACCCAAGCGGTTGCCGTCGCATTGGAGATCGTTGACAGCCGCATCGCCGATTGGAAGCTGACGCTGCCCGACACCGTCGCCGACAACGCCAGCTCCGGAGCCGTCGTCGTGGGCGATTGGGTGCCCTACGATGACGGCCTGGACCTCAGGTGTGCCAGGGCGTCGTTGTGGCTGAACGGAACCGAGATCGAGTCGGGTGTCGGTTCGGCGGTGATGGGCGACCCGGCTGCCGCGGTCGCCTGGCTGGCCAACGCACTGACCGCGTTCGGCACCGAGATCTTGCCCGGCCACTTCATCATGTCCGGGTCGTTCACCTCGGCCGCCTTCGTTCATTCCGGCGATGACGCCTCCACCTCCATCAGCGGCCTGGGCACCGCGTCGCTGACCTTCACCTAGGAAAACCATGTCGTCACAATGCAAATGGCCGGTGGCCATCATCGGCTCCGGCAACATCGGTACTGACTTGATGATCAAAATCTTGCGTAGCGACGGTCCGCTGACCGTCGCCGCTATGGTGGGCATCGACCCCAACTCCGACGGGCTGGCGCGAGCCGCCCACATGGGCGTGCCGACCACAGCGCGCGGTGTCGACGGCCTACTGTCGATGCCCGATTTCGCTGGCATCCGAATCGTTTTCGACGCCACCTCCGCCGGCGCACACCGCGCCAACTCGGCCAAGCTGGCCGACACCGGGGTGCGTATGCTTGACCTCACGCCCGCGTCGATCGGGCCGTTCTGTGTGCCGGTGGTTAACCTCGACGAACACCTCGACGCGGCGAACTTGAACATGGTCACCTGCGGGGGACAGGCCACCGTACCAATCGTCGTCGCCGTCGCGCAGTCCGGGATCGTGTCCTACGCCGAGATCGTGTCGTCGATGTCGACCAAGTCCGCGGGTCCCGGAACCCGTGCCAACATCGATGAGTTCATCGAAACCACCGCTACCGCCCTGCAAGTCGTTGGCGGCGCACAGCGCGGCAAGGCGGTGATGATCCTCAACCCGGCGGATCCACCAGTGCTGATGCGCAACACAATCTATTGTCTGGTCGACGGAGATGCCGATCATCATCAGATCGAGACCGACGTGCTGGCCATGGTCGACGCGGTCAGCACGTATGTACCGGGCTATCGCCTCAAGCAACGGATCCAATTCGAGACCTTTTCCGCCAGCAACCCGCTGTACATCCCCGAGACCGGCAAGTTCACCGGCACCCGGGTCACCGTTCTCCTCGAGGTTGCCGGCGCCGCAGACTATTTGCCCGCCTATGCCGGCAACCTCGACATCATGACGTCGGCGGCCAAGGCCACCGCTGAACGCATCGCCACTCACGCCACCGAAACAGCCGGAGCGCCATCATGATCTACGTCAGTGACGTCACTTTGCGCGACGGCATGCACGCGGTGCGCCACCAGTACAGCCTCGAGCAGGCCGTGACGATCGCCGTGGCCCTTGACGCCGCGGGTGTGGACTCCATCGAGGTTGCTCATGGCGACGGGCTGGGTGGATCGAGCTGCATCTACGGGTTCGGCGCCCACACCGACCTGGAATGGATCGAAGCCGTTGCAGGCGCGGTGCGTCGCGCTCAGGTCGCCACGCTGGTGCTGCCCGGCATCGGCAGCCTGCGCAATCTGAAGGATGCCCACCAAGCGGGTGCCGCCGTCGTCCGGGTGGCCACCCACTGCACCGAGGCCGACATTTCCGCTCGGCACATCGCCACGGCGCGCGAACTGGGCATGGACACCGTCGGCTTTTTGATGATGAGCCACATGATCACCCCGCCCGCGTTGGCTGAGCAGGCCAAACTGATGGAGAGTTACGGCGCCACCTGCGTGTACGTCGTCGACTCCGGCGGTGCGATGACCATGCGCGGCGTTGCCGACCGTGTCGACGCTGCGCGTCAAATGCTGAATGCCACAACGGAAATCGGCATTCACGCCCACCACAACCTATCGCTCGGCGTGGCCAACTCCATCGTCGCAGTCGAACACGGCGCCAACCGCGTCGACGCCTCGCTGACCGGGATGGGCGCGGGCGCGGGCAACGCGCCGCTGGAGGTGTTCATCGCCGCCGCCGACCGGATGGGCTGGAGCCACGGTTGCGACCTGCACGCCCTCGAAGATGCCGCCGACGACATCGTCCGCCCGTTGCAGCAGCGGCCGGTGCGGGTCGACCGCGAGACGTTGACCCTCGGCTACGCCGGCGTGTACTCCAGCTTCCTGCGCCACGCCGAAACAGCCGCCGAACGCTTCGACATCGATGCGCGCACCCTGCTCGAAGAAGCCGGCCGTCGCGGCATGGTCGGGGGGCAGGAAGACATGCTCGTCGACATCGCACTCGATCTCACCGCCGACAAGGATCCGGCCCGGTGACTTGACCGTCACTCTAGGCCGTTCCAGTGGCGACCGCTGCGTCCGGCTTCACCGCGCTGGCGATCGCCGCTAGTTCAAGCGCGGTAGTTCGGCTGTGCAGATTTCATGTGCCTCGGCGGCCTCAATTCCCAAGGCGCGCAAGAGGAGCTCGGCAGTCGATGATCCGGCTTCGCGCCATGTCTGATGCCCCTCGAGGACCATCCACATCGCGCTCACGGTGGCGCCGAGGACCAGCGAGGCAACGCTGTCGACGCTCGACGGGCCGATCGCGTATCTGCCGGCAGCGACACCAGCACTGATGTCCGCCATGGGCGGTCCGGTCATCCAGGCCCGCAGCGACTCGTCGGACAGCCCGAACCTGACGGCGAAGCGGCCCATCATCGGGTTCTCATGGGCGTAGCGGACAAACAGCCGTACGCCGGTGGCCAGTCGTGCAGCCGAATCGTCGATGCCAACGAACGTTGCCGATACGCGCTTGTGCATGTCTGCGCTGAGTTCGGCGACGATGCGATCAAACAATCCCTCCATGGACCCGATGTTGCGGTAGAGCGTGCCGCGGGCCACATTCGCTTCTTGGGCCAATTCGCTGATAGTCAGCTGCGTCGTTCCCTTTTCAACGAACAGACGGACGGCGGCGTCACTGATCCGCTGATCCGTGGGTGTTGACATGCCACCTGGCCTCGAGTCGGTCCAACCGTTCTAATCAATGGTACATACATGTGCTATCGGTCCCTAAGGTGCTCTATTTTGAACACCCGGCTGGGTCAACGGTTTGCCGAGAGCGCCGTCAGACGACACGCTGACCGGCCTTCTCCCCGTCGGGTGGTAGCGCTGGTACGCGGTACCTGCGGTGTGGTTAACCATCGTCCGGCCGCTGAAGCGGCACATGTGGTAATTATAGAACAGTATTGACTTATATTGAACAATAGTGTTCAATATGGTGTCAGCGGAGTTCGTGAGAACTAGCGCATCACGACGAAGGGACGCGGCCATGGGCGTGCAAGCCACTACTGGGGCGCTGCCCGAGCCTGTCCCGGTTCTGATCGCGGGTGGCGGCCCTGTGGGTCTCACCTTGGCGCTGGTTCTGGCTCGCCACGGTGTGCCAGCGATGTTGGTCGAGCGCAATCCGTCGACGACCACCCACCCAAAAATGGACATCACCAACGGCCGCAGCATGGAATTGTTCCGCCACCTCGGTGTGGCTGAGGAACTGCGCAAAGTCGCTGTACCCGAGGATCATCCGTTCGACGTGTCATGGGTGACCAAACTCAGCGGCTGGGAGCTGGCTCGCTTTCGGTATCCCACCGTGGCGCAACGCCGCAGTCGTATCCGCGAGTGCAACGACGGCACGATGCCGCTCGAACCCGCCATGCGGGTGTCGCAGGTAGTGCTTGAGCCGGCGCTCAAAAACATCTTGGAGACTAGCTGCCCGCAGATCGACATTCGGTACGGCTGGGGCCTGCAGTCGTTTCGACAAGACGCCGACGGTATCGACGCCGTAATCCGCTGCACGGCAACCGGAGAAACCCGCAACGTCCGCGCCCAGTTCCTCGCCGGCTGCGACGGCGCAGGCAGCGTCGTCCGCGAGGGTCTAGGGATCAAGCTCGACGACATCCATCTGTATCGACTCGCGGCGCGTGAACTCGGCCCACGCCGCATCGTGTCGGCAGCCGTTCGCGCCTATCTCGACGACCGCGAAATGCCAATGGACGGCCGGGTCTATCTGATCCACTTCACCTCTCCCGACCGTCGGCTGCTCGAGCGGTTCGGCACGGCCTGGCACACCCAGTCCCCCGAGGGATGGACACTGATCTCGCAGAACGACCGCGACACCTGGACAGTGCACACCCTGCTGGGAGCGGGCGTTGACGCCGATGCGATCGACCCCAAGCAGTTCCTGTTTGCGCAGCTAGGGATCGAGTTCGACTGCGACATCGTCGTCGCGAACGCGTGGCGCCCGCGTCTGTCGCTCGCCGAAAGTTATGGCCGCGGCCGTGTCTGGTTGGCCGGCGACTCCGTGCACCAAGTCGTTCCGGCCGGCGGCTACGGCATGAACACCGGTGTGGGCGACGCCGTGGGCTTGGGGTGCGCGCTTGCCGCGATCCTTCAGGGATGGGGAGATCGTCGCCTGCTGGAAGCTTACGAAGTCGAGCGCCGGACCGTTGCCGCGCGCAATCGGACAGCGTCGGCGCGGCACACTTTGGTGCGGTTGGCGATCAAAACCATGCACCACAAGAAGATTCACAGCGAAGGCTGGAACGGGGAACTCAGCCGTCGACGCCTGGGTAGAGAGATCCTCGATCTCGGCAATCTCGAGAACGAGGCTGACGGTATCGAATTCGGGTATCGCTATGAGAACTCACCGGTCATCTGGCACGAGCCGCACACAGCAGCTGCGGAGCGCATGGACAGCTACACGCCCAGCACACTTCCTGGTGTCCGGCCGCCCAGCCTCTTCCTCGAAGACGGCCAGGCCATCTTCGACCTGTTCGGGCACGGCTTCACCCTGCTGCGATTCGATGACATCGACGTGGCCGACTTCGCCGCCGCGGCAGCCCAATGCGGGATGCCGCTCAAGATCGTCGATATTCGCGACGATCATGCCCGCGCGCTCTATCAACGTGGTCTCGTCCTGATCCGCCCCGACCACCATGTCGCGTGGCGTGGCAACACGGTGCCAGACCAGCCGAAGACCGTCATCGACCGCGTCCGCGGCGCTGCACCAGGATGGTCAGCCCGCACACCACTACCACATCTCGTCGGCTCGACCAACTGATCTGAGGTGACACCCCAATGAAGACCGCACACCAAGACCTGCACAGTGAGCAGGGTGCCCGACGAGGTGAGCATTCGGGCCGTTCGCGCAACCCGGTGATCAAGGTCAATGACCTCGCATGGCTGGAATTTGAGAAGCCTGACCTCACTCGGGCGGAGGCGTTCGCACACGCCTTCGGTTTCGCGACCGTCCTGCGCACCGAGACGGAGTTGCAGCTGCGTGGCACCGATCCGGGCACGCCGTGCGTGATCATCCGCCGTGGCCTAACCACACGGTTCAGCGGTATGGCGTTCCAAGCGCAGGACGAAGCCGACCTGCTACGCCTGGCGAACGCCACCGGCGCTCGAACCCGCCCGCTGCCCGACACCATCGGCGGGCAGACCGTCGACTTGGTCGACCCTAGCGGCATCCCCGTGCACGTCGTCGCTGGCACCCACCCGCTTGACCGGCTGCCCGCGCAAACTCCCCACACCCTGAACTTCGGCCACGACCTGAACCGCGTCAACGCGACGCAACGGCCGCCTCGGACGCCCGCCAAGGTGCAGCGACTCGGCCACGTCGTGCTGCAAAGCACCAAGTACGTTGCAGCACTTGACTGGTACCTCCACAACCTCGGGATGATCGTCAGCGACTTCCTGTTCTTCCCCGGCCAACGCGACCGTGGACCTACGATGAGTTTTATCCGCTGCGACCGCGGCTCGATGCCTGCCGATCACCACACCCTGGCGATGGCACTCGGCCCGTCGAACCGCTACATCCACTCGGCCTATCAGGTGTCCGACCTCGACGCGCTGGCGGCCGGCGGCGAGTATCTCAAAGACCATGGCTACCAGCGGTCTTGGGGGATCGGTCGCCACATTCAGGGCAGCCAAATCTTCGACTATTGGCGCGATCCAGACGGATTCATGGTCGAGCACTTCGCCGACGGCGACATGTTTGACAACACGCTCGAACCTGGATGGGCACCGTTTACCGCGTCCGGCCTCGCTCAGTGGGGACCGCCGGCCACCAGTGACTTTCTGGGCACGAGCCCCCGATACGTCCGCGGCGAAGCCCGCGCGATGTTGAGCGCCGTTCGCGGCGACAACGAATTCGATATCCACCGCCTCATCGGCCTGTTGAAAGTAGCCAGATCATGACCAGCTCGATTCTCCGCACCGCCGACACCTGGTGGGTGCAAACCGCCACCGGCGCAGCGCGCATCGACACCAAGGCCGCCACCACCGGTGAACTGCTCGCGGACCGCGCCGCGATCGACGCCGCCGCGAGCAGCGACACGGTGCCCGTCGACAGCCTCGTCCTGGTGTCTCCGGTGACGGCACCGTGCCGGGTCGTGGCGCAGATGACCAACTTCGCGTCGCACGCTAAAGACGCTGGCATGGACCCCAAGACACTTCCGCTGACGTTCTTTCGGAAGTCGTCGGCGTCGATCTGCGGACCATTCGACGACATCGTGAAACCCGCCCACGTTCGGTTCGTGGACTACGAGGTGGAGATCGGCTTGGTGGTCGGTCGAGATATCCCCGTCGGCACCACGATCTCCGAATTGAACTGGGCCGACTACATCGCCGGGCTGGTGGTCACCAACGACGTGTCGGCCCGCGACATCCAGCTTCCGCAGACCCAGTTCTACGAAGCCAAGTCCTACCCGACGTTCACTCCGGTCGGGCCGGCGCTGGTGCTGCTCGACGCGGACGAGCTGAAACGTTTTGGTGACCTTCGGCTTCGTCTGCGCGTCAACGGTCAAGTGCGCCAGAACATGCTGGTGCAGGGTGACATGCTGTACACGCCGCTGCAGGCATTGCAGTCGCTGAGCCGGTTCCAAGATCTGGCCGCCGGCGACGTGATCATGACCGGCACCCCGATCGGCACCGCACTGAGCGCCCCACCCAAGCCGATCGAGATCATCGGCTCGTTGCTGCCGCCGGCGATGAAGTGGAAGGCGTTTTTCAAGCGGCAATCAAACAACCCCAACTACCTGCGCGATGGGGACGTTGTGGAGGCCAGTGTGGCGACCGACGACGGCTCCATCGACCTCGGCACTCAGCGAAACACCGTGAGGTACGGATGACGACGGATCTGCTGTGGCCACCAAGTTGACTATCGCGGTACTGCCGGCCATGTATCCGGAAACCAACGAACCCGCAGAGGATTTCGCCCGACGCGTCGAAGCCTCGATGCAAACCCGCCGCGACGAACTCGTCATCGACCGCAAGCCCATACTGGGCTGAGAAAGAAGAGCACCGATGATTGCCAGTTCAGGCAGCCCACTGCTGACACCACTGCAGATCGGGTCGCTCACCGTTGCAGGACGACTGTTCAAGTCGGCAACGAGCGAAACGCGTTCTACTGATGATGGATTCGTCACCGACGAACTTCTTGAGTTTTACGAACCCATGGTGCGTGTCGGCACGCCGCTGATCGTGACCGGCAACCTGTACGTGTCACTTCAGGGCAAGTCCGCCGGACGGCAGGCCGGCATTGACGACGACGACAAGAAACCGGGTCTGCGTGAGTGGGTGCAGCTCGCGCACAGTGGCGGCAGCCTGCTTATCGCACAGCTCAATCATGGCGGCCGCCAGATCGTCGAATCCGCTGTAGCCGGCCAGCCGACGGTTTCAGCGTCATCGGTTCGCGAACCACTGTTCGGGACCAAGCCGCGACCTCTGCGCGGCGACGAAATACCCTCACTGGTCGAGACCTTCGCGGCCGCTGCGCAGCGTGCGCAAGATGTCGGGTTCGACGGTGTGCAGATCCACGCCGCCCACGGTTACCTGCTCAACCAGTTCCTGACTCCGCACACCAACCGGCGCACTGATGGCTACGGCGGCAGCCTCGACAACCGGATGCGAGTGCTACGCGAGGTGTACCAGGCAATACGCATCCGCGTCGGCGATGATTTCCCAATCCTGTTGAAGATCAACGGCACCGACGCGCTCCCCTTCCGTCGAGGGGCGACCACCGCCGAACTCGTCCGGGTCGCCAAGATACTGCAAGACGAAGGACTTGATGCGGTCGAGGTTTCGCGAGGGCACTACGAATCATGGCCGGCGACGGTTTTGGGTCACTACAAGGGCTTCATCAAAGCCGAAGTCACGGAGGGCTCGGCCGCTAAGCTGCCGCTCTATCGCCGCGCGGCGATGCGGGCCTTCGCTCCGGTGATCGAGCGGGCTGCCGAACGCCTGGCGCCGGGCAGCGAGGGATTCAACCTGCCGCAAGCCGAACAATTCACGGCCCAACTCGACATTCCGGTGATCTGCGTCGGCGGCTTTTACACGGCGGCGGGTATGGAATCCGCCATTGCCACCGGCCGCTGCGACGCGGTCTCAGCAGCGCGGGCATTCATCGCTAATCCCTTTCTTTTCCGGCATATTAAGGTGCCGATCCCCGATGCTCCGGTATGCGGGTTCTGCAACGTGTGCATCGCGCTCCACGGCGGAAAGCCGATCGACTGCTACAGCGACGAGATCCGCACACACAAGCAGTTCATGCTCCGCGGGGCAGACCCAGCCGCATCCGAGCCTGTCGAGCGTGGGAGCCTTTGATGTCTCTGCCGATCCGCACCACCTCGGGGCTCTACCCGCTGCGTCTCCGCGCCGATCTTGCACGCGACGTCGCGTACGCCTACTGGGCCGGTCCGCACGCCGAGATTGCCGGGCGCCTGCCAAACCTGATGGAGTACAACCAATATCACTTCTCAGCGACAGATAACGGATACTGGCCAGCGACCCCTACCGTCGGCACTATCGTCCCGCCGGACTGGCCGATCGACGGAATGACCGAGGTGCGTCTACCCGGGGTCATCGGCGCTCTTCGCGTACCGCTGCATATGCGCGAGGTGTACTTCGACGAGCAGAACGTCTTCGAGCATTGCCTGAGTCACCTGACTGGACCCGGGGGTGGCCGCTGGTGGACGACCGGCCACGACGACTCGATCGGGCACCGCACTGTTCTGCTGGTCCGCCGGCGCAGGGGTGTCTCGGGCCGGTCCTTCCGCGCATTCATTCACGCTCAGCTGGGCCCCGCGCTGCACACCGCCGGAGCGCACGACCTGCGGACCTACACCTTTTTGCCCCTGGCAGCCAGGGCGCAGACGACATTCGCAGTGTCTCACCAGAATCCGTCCCACCGGCGCTATCACGGAGCGGTCGTGTTCGGCGCCGGTACCCGCGCTGAGGTCGATGACATCATCGCTGTGCCGCGAGTTGCCGCCGCTGTGAAGAACCAGCACCTGACGTGCACTGCCGTCCATGCATTTGCTGTCGATCGCACCGTCCCGGTGATCCGCATGGATTCGGGCCAACGATGATCCGGCCCATTCGCACCACGTCGATGGTGTCGCCGCTGATGCTACGAAGCGACCTGGCGCGAGAAGGGGCCACCACCTACTGGGCAACCGATCACGCCGAGAAAGTCAAAAAGCTTCCGAACCTGGTCGAATACAACCAACGGCTCTTCTCGACCACCGACCACGGGTTCTGGCCGGCGACACCGGGCGTTGGCACCACGATCGCCAAAGCATGGCGCGTCGACGGCTGTTCCGAGATTCGTTTCCGCAGCGCGGTCGCGATATTGATGACGGGCCTGCGCGCGCGCGAGGTCTACCTCGACGAGCAGAACGCCTTCGAAAGGGTGCTCGGACAGCCGACCGGACCCGGTGGCGGTCGCTGGTGGACCGACGGCTTCGATGACACGGTCGGGCATCACGTGGCACTGCTGCTGCGCCGACGGCGCGGGGTGCGCGGCAGTGTCTTTCGGGCGTTCGTGCACGAACGGATCGGACCGGCGCTCTTTGCCGCGGGCGCGCGCGATCTGCGCACCTACACCTTCCTGCCCTGGACGCGGTTGGCTCATACCTCACCCGGTGTCGCGCACGACAACCCGCCTGCGCGTCGCTATCACGGCGCGGTGATGTTCGGTACCGAAAGCCGCGCGGCCGTCGACAGCCTGCTCGGCTCGGCGCAGGTCGCGGCACTCGTCGCCGATCAGCACACCGTCCTCACCGCGTTGCATGCGTTCAGTCTGGAGCGCACGGTACCCGTCATCCGCGCGAACTCGAAGGGGCAGCGATGAAAAGAATCCGCTCGAAGAAATCGCCTTCGGCCAAAGTGACGTTTGACGGCGTATCGGTCGCGGTGACCGGTGGCGCCCACGGCATCGGCCGCGCCATTGCCGAGCACTTCGCGCGGTCGGGCGGCCGCGTCGCGATAGGCGACCTCGACGTTGCGGCGGCCCAGAGCCTGGCGGCTGAACTCGGCAATGGCGCGATCGGCGTTGAACTAGACGTCACCAATGAAGCATCGTTTGCCGCGTTCCTCGACATCGCCGAGAACGTCAACGGGCCGCTCGCCGTTCTGGTCAACAACGCCGGCATCGACTGGATGGGCCGATTTCACACTGGCTCAGATCAGGATTCTCGCCGTGAGGTGGCAGTCAACTTGATGGGCCCGATCATCGGCTCACGGTTGGGGCTGCAGCGGATGCTGCCGCGCCGCTGCGGACACCTGGTCAATGTCGCATCAGCCGCCGGTCGGGTACCCCAACCCGGAAGCGCCGTGTACACAGCCACCAAACACGGGGTCGTCGGGCTGACCGAGTGCCTGCGCCTGGAATACCGCGACAGCGGCGTGCGCTTTTCCCTCCTTCATCCGGGATACATCCCCACCGCGATGACCGAGGGAACCCGCCGGCCGTCGCGGCTGCTTCCCACCGCCACCCCGGACGACTGCGCCCGTGCGGTCGTCGACGCGGTGGCGCACAACCGTTTCGAGGTGTGGTCCCCGGCCAGCCAATGGATCGGCATCAAACTCGGCCATCTAGTCGGCCGCGCCGTACGCGAGCGGGTGCTGCTCGCCATGGGCATCGGCAAAATCGCCGACGACATGGATCAGTCGATGCGGGCCAATTACTACCAGCGCGCATTTGGCGAAAACGCTGAACCGGAGTCTCTCTCGCAACGCGTCCACGAAGAAAGGTCCGAACATGACCCTCTCTAAGCCCACGGCGACAAGTACCGCCGTCGTCACCGGCGCCTCGTCGGGTATCGGCGCCGACATCGCCCGGGAACTCGCCGACCGCGGCTACGGCGTCACCCTGGTCGCCCGACGCGAAGACCGACTGCGCGACCTGGCCGCAGACCTAGCCGGCACGGTCCACATCGAAGTCATCGCCTGCGACGTCGCCGATGCGCAACAACGGGCGCGCCTGTTCGACACCATCGCCGAACGCGGCTTGACGGTGGACATCCTGGTCAACAACGCCGGCATCGGCACGGTCGACACGGTCGCCCACTCACCGGTCGAAGCCGAAATCGCACAGGTGCGAGTCAATGTCGAAGCGGTCATCGACCTGACCACACGCGCGGTGCAGCAGATGGTGCCCCGTGGACGGGGCGCGATCCTCAACGTCGGATCAGCAAGCGGCTTCCTGCCCACCCCCGGCCAGGCCGGATACGCCGGAACGAAGGCGTTCACACACATCTACGGCGAAGGGCTACGCGGCGAACTAGCCGGCACCGGGGTCACCATCGCGACCCTGTGCCCTGGCCCGGTTCGCACTGAATTCCTCACCGCTGCTGGCGTCGACGACAAGGCCGTCGCGCTGCCGAAGTTCATGTACATGCCGAGCCGCGACGTGGCGCGGATCGGCATCGATGCACTCGAACACGATCGCGGAGTTGTCATCCCTAATTGGCCCACCCGAATCGCCACCCGGCTAGGCCAGCTCGTGCCGCGACGCATCCTTTTACCGATGCTCGCTCGCCAACACGGGCTGCAGTGAGGTGACGCACGCGACTACGCCACCTGCACGACGGCGATGTCGTCGAGACCTCCGTCGGCACCGACGACGGCGTGATCGACCTCGCGTGCAACGCAACTCTGTCAGGTACGCCTGAGCGGATGTGCTTGTGCGGGAATCGCCACAGCAATTTCGCATATAATCAAATCGTGACTAAAAAATCGGTGGTGCAGCGGAACGCGGCCCCCGACGATACGCTCTCCAAGTCGGCGCGCACCCGTAACCGTATCCTGAATGCCGCCGCTCACGTTCTCAGCGTGAAGGGCTATGCCGGTACTCGCCTGTCCGATGTCGCCGAGTGCGCGGAGCTGCAGGCACCGGCGATCTACTACTACTTCGCGTCCCGCGAGGATCTCATCGAAGAGGTGATGTACGCGGGGATCGCCGAAATGCGTAAGCATTTGCAGAGCGTGTTGGACGCACTGCCGCCGGACACCTCGCCGATGGACAAGATCCTGGCGGCCGTCGAGGGACATCTGCGCCATCAGCTGGAGCTGTCGGACTACGCCTCGGCAACGATCCGCAACGCGGGGCAGATTCCGGACCGATTGCGCGCACGCCAGCTCAAGGAAGAGGCTGGTTACGGCCGGATCTGGCGGCGCCTGTTCGATGATGCGCGCGCCGACGGTCAGCTCCGGGACGATCTGGACACTCGGATCGCTCAGTTGTTGGTGATCGGTGCGTTGAACTGGTCCGCGGAGTGGTTCGATCCGCACCGCAGTTCGGTGGACACCATCGTGTCGAATGCTCAAGTATTGGTGCGCAACGGACTCAGCCCGGCGCCGTCCGCGTCGCCTATCACCAAACGCGCCCGAAAGACCGCAGCAGCACGCTAACCGGCAGTGAGCTGGTGGGCTGCGATGATCTTGTCTACCACCAGCTGTGCCGTTTCGGCGCACGCTGTGGTGCCGCCGTTGGCGTACTCCTTGACCGCATCGCCGACGTTCCACAAGCCCGCGAATGGGGTGTCGGAGGGTAAATCGAAGCCCGCCACTGCCCGCTGCGGCGGCCAATCATCACGGGTGACTGCGACATTCAGGATTCTGGCGCGCTCGTCGAAGCGGTCGATGTTGTCGCGCAGGTCTTGCAGCAACAGCTCGATCTCGGCGGCGTCGTCGAAATCGCCGATCGACGGCTTGGGCACCGCGGTGCCCACGTAGAGGTTCCATCCCGGCGGCGCCATCTCGGGGCACATGTCGGTGAAGTTGGCGATGTAGGCCAGCCGCTGCGAGTTGGCAAAGCTCAACATCCCTGGCACGTCGACCAACCGCTCCTGGCTGGCGAAGTTGACCGAGATCATGGCAGTGGGCCGGTCACCCTTCTTCACCAGATCCTGGTAATCGGCCGGTACGTTCTCCTCGCCGAGCAGCTTGACCGTGGCCGCCGGCCCGATGTCGCTGACGACGACTGGCGCGTCCACGGTGATCGTCTCGCCGTCCCGGATCACCTGTACGCCGGTCACAGTCGCGCCGTCGGAAACAATCTTGACGACCGGCGTGGACAGCCACACTTGACCGCCGTGCGACTCGATCGCGCTCGCCAGGCTGCGCCACAAGCCGATGGTGCCCTCCGGGTGGAACCCGAACCGTTTGAACGCGCTCTTGCGGGTGAAATAGGTGAGGAACACCCGTGCCGGCAGATCCTCGGAACCAACCGCGAAGATAGATGCGCACATATTGCGGAAGATGCCATGCACGCCTCCGTTTTTGGTGTACCGCGAGACCCATTCGGCGGTGGAGATCTCGTCTTCGGGCAAACCCGAATCGTTGCGCGCCGCGCCGATACCCTTCACCAGCTTGGCGCCTTGGCGGGTGAGCTTGCTCAACAAGAACCCCCAGCCACCGCCGGTGACGTCGACGTCCTTGCCGCCGATGCGGTACAGCAGCGGCGGTTTGGGCTCCCGGATGTCGAACGGAGCGCCGACCTCCTCGCAGGTCTGTTGGGTAATGCCACCGACTTCGATGACGATGGCACCGTTGTTGACCTTGAAACCGTCGATGTCGTCGGTGGAGGCCCGACCGCCGACCTTGTCGAGCCGTTCCACCACCAATGTGCGGTAGCCGCGGTGTGCCAGGCGTGCGGCGGTGAACAGCCCACCGGCCCCGGCTCCGATCACGGCGACGTCGAATTGCGTTGTACTCATGAAGATTTCCTTCGAGACTTAGTAGGAGCGCGGCAGGCCCAGTGACGACTGGGCGACGAAGTTCAGCACCATCTCTCGGCTGACCGGGGCGGTGCGCATGAGCCGCGTCACGAACCACAGCTCGGACAGTCCGTATTCATGCGACAGCCCGTTGCCGCCGTGGGTCTGGATCGACTGGTCGAGCGCTTTGAGCGCGGCCTCCGAGGCGGCGAACTTCGCGACATTGGCGGCTTCGCCCGCAGGTTCGCCCGCGTCGAAGAGGTCAGCACTGCGAGCCGTGGCCATCCTGCTGAGCTCAACGGCGATATGCGCTTCCGCCAGCGGGTGGGCGATGCCCTGATGTGCGCCGATCGGCGTGTCCCATACGCGTCGTTGCTTGGCGTAGTCGACGGCCTTGCCGATCGCGTACCGTCCGATCCCACCGCACAAGGCGCCCACCAGGATTCGTTCCGGGTTCAGGCCGTCGAACACCTGCCGCAGGCCGTTGCCCGCGACGCCGATCAGCGCATCCTCGCCGACGTCGACATCGTCGAGAAACACGGTGAATTGCTTATCTGGCGACACGATCGAGGTGTCGATCTGTTGATAGGTCAAGCCGGGGCTGTTTGTCGGCACCACGAACAGCGAGAGCGCGCTTTTCTCCGGCGTCGAGTGGTCGGCATCACGGGCCACCACCAGGATCGCGTCAGCCTGATCGACCGCCGAAATGTAGTACTTCGAACCCGATATCGTCCACCCGCTGTCGGCGCGTCGCGCGGTAGTCTTCATCTTGTGGCTGTTGGAGCCGGCGTCAGGCTCGGTGATACCGAACGCCATGATCTTGGTTCCGTGGGCGATCACCGGCAGCCAGCGCTGCTTCATGTCCTCCGAGGCATGGTGGGCCAGGATGTTGCCGCAGATCGCCGGCGAGATGACCCAGACAAGCAACGGCATGCCATGTGCCGCAAGTTCTTCGACGACGACGACGGCTTCGGCCATGCCTGCTCCCCCGCCGCCGTATTCTTCGGGCAGGTGTAACCCGAGCAGTCCGGCGGCCCCGAGGTCTTTCCACAGTTCCTCGATGCCACCGCCGGATCGGCCGCGTTCGGTGAAGTACTGCACCCCGTAGCGCGAGGCGATGCCGGCCACGCTCTCACGAATTGCCCTGTGCTCCACAGAGTCCTGGATGAGTCCCATGTGCTACCTTCCGGTGAATTTCGTACGGCGCTTGGCCGCGAAATCGTTGATGGCCCTTGCCGCGTCCGTCGTGTCGCCGATATGGCGGAGTGCCTCGGTCTCGGCTTGCAGCTGCGTCGACATGTCATTGCGCCATGCGTCGCGCAGCAGAGCACGCATTTGTGCGAAACCCCGCGTGGGTCCATCAGCCAGCTCTCGCGCCACCGCCTCGGCGCGGCTACGAAGTTCCTCGGCGGGCACGATCTCGTTGATCAATCCCCATTCCAACGCCTCTGCAGCGTCGATCGGCCTATTGCGCAAGTAGGCCTCAGCGGCACGACGAGCACCGATCAGTCTGGGCAGATACCACGTTCCGCCGCCGTCTCCCGAAAGCCCCAGTGCGGCAAAGGCGGTCACGAATTTGCTGTTTTCGGCGGCGATGACCAGATCCGCAGCATACACAAAGCCCAGCCCGCCGCCGGCGACCGCGCCATGGGCGGCGGTGACGATCGGTGCGTCGATACGACTCAGGACGCGGAACGCTTCGTGGAAGGGTGTGGTCATCTGCGCAAACAGCGCGCCGAAGCGTTCGCCGGAGCGGGCGAGGAAGTAGTCGATGTCGCCGCCGACGGTCAGCGCGGGGCCGTTGCCGCAAATGAGCACCGCCCGAATCGAGTCGTCGGCGGCGATGCGGCGCGCCACATCGAGAGTTTCCTCTGCCACCTGCATGTCGATGGCGTTGCGGACGTCCGGACGGTTCAGGCACACGGTGGCAACTGCGTCGGTCACTGCGTAGTCGATAGTCTTCAGTTCCGCATCGCCGCCGAGGGCCTGCACCCATGCCGCGCTGTCGGTCAGCTGGTGCAGTGACACGATGCGCCTGTCATCGGCGAAGGCGATGAGATGGATGAATGCCGCGTCCAGGCGGTTGCCCGACTTGCGGCCCTCTCCGCGGTAGTGACCAGCCACGAACAGTCTGCCGTCATCGAGAAGGCGAAACTCCTCCGGCTGCGCCTCTACCTTGTAGTGGCGTCCAATTGTCCACCACAGGTCACGCTGCATTGCCTCAGGTCCGTCGTGTCGTCCGCCCATGTCGAGCGGAAGGCCGTCGGTGGCGTAACCGACGAAGTCCGGATGCAATAGCATCGACAACGCCGCACGGTCCCCAGCGGCGAGTGCCCGATAGAGCTGTCGAGCCGTCGACACTCGGTCGTCGAAAGCGTTCACCTCACGGTTCCCCTTAACAAAAATTAAAAAGTGTGGACGTGATCTAGAAGTAGTGCCGCCGATGCTATCATCATTTTCTATTCTCCGTTAAATTTGGTTGCGAACCAGCTGAGGCGCGGAGCTGTTGCACGAGTCGAAACTTCTGGACCTTGCCCGTCGGCGTGGTCGGCAGATCGTCCGCACGGTAGAAAACCACGCGTTTAGGGACTTTGAACCTCGCGAGTTTGGCACGGCACACTGCCAGCACATCGGCCTCGGTGATAGCGGCACCCGGAGCCGGAACCACGACGACACAGCCAATCTCACCCCAACGTTCATCGGGTAGCCCGATCGCGAACACCTGGCTGATCGCGTCGTGGGCGGCGAGGACATCTTCGATCTCCCTGGGCATGACGAGCTCTCCGCCGCTCTTGTAGAGCTCCTTGCTGCGCCCGGTGACCTGGAGGTTCCCATCATCCCGCACCAGGCCCAGGTCACCGGAATGCAACCAGCCGTTCCGCAGCGTCGCGGCGCTGTCGTCGGGCCGATTCCAGTACCCCAGCATCGTGGTGGGCCCGCGCGACACGAGCTCGCCCTCCTCGCCCGGCCGCAGCGTGGCGCCGCTTTCGGGGTGAACCGCCTTGTACTGCACAAGTGCATCCGTTCCCGGGACCCCGGCCGAGCCGGCAATCTTCGGGCGCCCCACGGTGTTTGAGGTGAGTTCCAGGGGATCCTCCGGGCGGGTCAGCGTCATCGCCCCGCCGGCCTCGGTCATCCCGTAGCCGGTGACGATCTCGCTGACACCGAATTCGGCCTGGATCCGTTCCCACAGCCAGATCGGCGCCGGCGCCGAACCGCACAAGATCGCCGTGAGCGAGCTCAGGTCATAGTCGCCGCGCGCCGGGTGCTCGATCATCGCCACCGCCATCGTCGGCACGCACAAGATGTCGGTTGCACGGTGCCGCTGAATGCCCGCGAAGTAGCCATCGGCAGAGAAGCGTGTCTGCGGGATGACCGCCCCGCCAACGAAGCTGGCCGACAGCAGGCCTTCGACGTAGCCGAACATGTGGTAGCACGGCAACGAGAACAGGATCCGCCGACCATCCTGATAGGCCCGGGTCAGTGCCGAGGCGAAAGCGGTGCGCAACACCGCATCATGGGACACCAGCACGCCCTTGGGCGATCCGGTCGTCCCTGAGGTGTAGAGCATGTCGCCAGGTCCGAGCGGATCGACCGTGCGACCGTCGCTGGCACCACTGTTGCGCTCGCCCAACGCGGCCAAGCCCTCCACCGTCAGCATGCCAGGACGCGCCCGGCCGTCGGTGTCGAGCAGCACCAGCGTGGGCGGATCGGGTATGCCGTCGAGCATCGCTTGGTAATCCTGGTCGGCGAAACCCGTCATGGTGATGACGACTCGGCATCCCGAATCCGCCAGGACGAAACGTAGCTCGTCGCTGCGATAGAGATAGTTGAGCGGAACGGCGATGGCTCCTGCCCGGGCAATGGCGAACTTGATTGCGACGAACTCCGGATAGTTCGCCATCACCATTGCCACCCGATCGCCCGGTCTGACGCCGAGGGATGCTAAACCATCAGCCAGGCAACGTGTTTCGGCCGAGATGTCAGCGTAACTGAGCTCGCGGTCGTCGGTGAGCACCATCGGCCGCTCGCCATGGCGTTCGGCACAGTCATCCAGCCAGTCCGACAGGGTGCGCGGCTGCCACACCGCGAAACGTCGCCGCAGCAGCTCGCGGCGAGCGTCGATGTCTGCTGTGGAGGTCATAGCTCCTGTGCGTTGCCGCGGACGATCGCGGCGCGTCTCACGAACCCGGCTCCTCAGCTTCACCCCGCCAGCGGCTGTGTGACGGGTCGAGAAGACCGGTGAGGCGTTCCTCGGACAGCCAGATAATCGTTTCGAGTTCCAGCGCGTCCAGAAAGCGGATCCTGCCGGTGC
>NZ_DASPSP010000148.1:0-11355 GCF_035623875.1 Mycobacterium sp.
GGCATCGTGGCCTGGCAGTGCTGCACCAGCTTGCCTGCTCCGGAGACGGAAAACGTCGAAGTGCGCAGCAGCCACCTCGGATACGGCCACAACGTGCAAACGCTGTCGGTGATTGCCGACCGTCTCGCCCAACCGGAAAACCGCTGGCGGCCGTTCCAGGCCTGAACCTCCAAAGAGCTAACCAGGCTGCTTCCTCGGCCACGTAGGGGTTGCTCATCGATGTCGGTGCGCGTGCTTCTGTTACGCGAAACCCGGGCGCGTGTTGTTCCAGTCCGGGAGATGTCGGTTTGGAAAATTGTGCTGCTACAAGCCGTGAACGGCGTACGAAAAACCTTCCCGGTTTAGCCGATGGCTGCCTGTCGATTGCTCGGGCGATCTGGCCTGCGACATGATCGGTGGCATGGCCGATGTCGATTTTTCATTGCTGGATGTGCCGCGGTCGGCGCCGGTTGACGACCCTGATGCGTACTTACGCGCAGCGATAGCCTGGCACTTCGGCGAAGATACCGGCTGCACGTTCTGGTTGCGGGCGGCGCGCAGCTTGAACTTCAACCCGTTGACCGACGTCAACACGTTCGCGGATTTGCGGCTGTTCCCCAACTTGCTGAACGAACTGCGCAGCGTGCCCATCGCAGAGCTGATCCCGCGTGGCTACGGATCGCCGCCGCCGGTGCCGCAGATCTTCGAATCCGGTGGCACCACGGGTGCGCCCAAAAGGACTGTGCAGCTGCCAGATTGGATCGAGCAAGTTATCCGATGGCAAACCGAGGACTTCGACACCGGCGGCTTCCTGCACGGCCGTGATTTCGTCTGCATGATGCCGAGCGGGCCACACGGCGTGGGCTACTTTTCTCGTCTGGTCTCGCAGCGGCTCGGCTCGGTTTTTCACGCGATCGACCTGGATCCTCGCTGGGTCAAGAAGATTACCGCCCGCAACGCCACCTGCGAGGTATCAGGCTACGTCGACCACCTCATCGAGCAGGCCGTCCACATTCTTCAGACCCAAGACGTGGCGAATCTGCACACCACTCCTCCGCTGCTCGAGGCCATAGCCCGCAACGATCACGTGGCCAACCTGGTGAACGAGAAGATCCGCTTCACGTTGCTCAGCGGCGCGCACGTGGACCTCGACACGCTCGACTTGCTCCGCGAAATCTTCCCGAATACGGCGATCACCATGGTGTTCGGCAGCACGATGATTCTTTCGCAAGCGGTCACCCGCCAGGACGGCGACGGTGAGCCGTTCGTCTTCGATCCGCGCACGCCGTATGTGGTTTTCTCGGTGGTGGATCCCGACACCGGCGAAGAAGTGCCCTACGGACAACGCGGCCAGGTGGTGATGAACCACATCAGCAAGGGCATGTTCCTGCCGAACAACCTGGAGCGTGACAGCGCGATCAGGATGCCCGGACCTGAAGGCCAAGTTGGCGATTCGCTCAGCGAGGTAAAGCCCGTCGCAGCTTTCGAAGGCGAGCCCGTCATCGAAGGCGTTTACTGATGCGCATCGATGCGCTCGGCCCCAATGGCGCGTACCAGACCCGCAACCGCGAAATTGTCGCGACCACCGCCGGTGTCGCGGTTGTCGATCTCAGCATCGTGCCGCCGCTGTATGTCTCGCGCACCATCAGCGCTCAACGCAACACCCGACCGCTGCCAGCGGAACAACGCGAAGCCGCGTTGGCCAAGGCCGCGGACGCTTTCGCAACCGGGGTGATCGCGGGGCTGGACTTCGACACTTACGCCGAGCTGGCCAGCCGGATTTCCGGGGTTCCGATCGCGGTAACCCGTTCGAGCGCCCGCGGCGTCGCCGACGCTGTCGCCTCGGCATTCGGTGTGGCGCAGCTGGCCCGACCAAAGGGCGCTGTCCCGGATTGGCGCGACGAGCGCACCCGCGACGGTGCTGCGGTGTGGGTGCGGCGGGGCGACGTGTTCGGCGTACTGGCCTCTGGAAACGGCCCGGGAGTGCACGGGCTGTGGCCTCAGGCGCTCGCGCTTGGATACCGGGTGGCCGTCCGCCCATCACGCCGCGAGCCGCTCACCGCGCACCGGTTGGTTCACGCTTTGCGGGAAGCCGGATTTCGCCCGGAAGACGCAACATACCTGCCTACGGATCATCGCGGAGCCGACGAGATCATCCGGTCGGCCGACCTCGCCATGGTCTACGGAAGTCAAGACGTCGTCGACAGGTACGCCAACGACCCGACGGTGTTGGTCAACGGCCCGGGCCGGGCCAAGATCCTTATCACCGCCGAGCAGGACTGGCGCGACTACCTCGACGTCATCACCGACTCGATCGCCAACCTGGGCGGTATCGCGTGCGTCAACACGACCGCCGTGCTTTACGAGGGCGACCCCGCCCCGCTAGCCCATGCGATCGGCGAACGGCTATCGGCGATTCCGGTGCTGCCTACTGAGGATGAGCGAGCGACCCTGCCCACCCAAAACATCGACCAGGCAAAGGCTTTGGCGAGTTATCTGGCGGCCACGGCAGCAGGCACCACCCCGGTGCTCGGCTCCGATCAGGTGGTCGCAGCGCTGACCGACGGCTGCGCCGCACTGCGCCCGGCCGTGCACCTGATGGCCAAACCCGACGCCGCCAAGCTCAACGTAGAGCTGCCGTTTCCGTGTGTTTGGGTCTCGCCGTGGTCGCGCTCCGACGGTGTGGATCCGCTACGGCATTCGTTGGTGATCAACGCGATCACCAACGATGAAGAGCTGATCGACGATCTGCTCGCCGAGCCGACCATCGCCAATCTGTACCGCGGCCAGCACCCCACGTACTACGGGGCGCCCCAAATCCCGCACGACGGGTTTTTGGCCGATTTCCTGATGCGCAACAAAGGCGTTATTCGCGACTGAAACCACGGTCGAAGAAGATTTTTGCGCTTCTGCGCCGGCCCGGTTCGCCGACTGGCAAAGTGAGCCCGTGGCCGCCAAGCCCGCACCAGATGCGACGGAGCCTGCGGATCACCCGCCGACAGGGCCGTCAGCGTCGTTCGATTACGACGCGTTTTTGTCCTACACGCATCGGGACCGGCCCGCGGTTTCGGGTATTCAGAAGGGTCTGCACCGGATTGGGCGACGGCTGGGTCAGTTGCGGGCGCTGCGGGTGTTTCGCGATGACACCGATCTGACGGCCAACCCGGACTTATGGGGCCGCATCGTCGATGCGCTGGATCGGTCCCGGTTTTTCATCGTCACGCTTTCGCCGCAGGCAGCCCAATCCCATTGGGTCAACCAGGAGATCAGCTATTGGTTGCAGCATCGGGGCCTCGATCAGCTGATGTTCGTGCTGGTCGACGGGCAGCTGCACTGGGACCAACAGACCGCGCGGTTTGACCCCGAGGCCTCCAACGCGGCGCCACCAGTGCTCACCGAGGCCGGTGCGCTGCCCTTCGAGCCGCTGTTCATCGACGTCAGCAACGACGCACCGTGGGATTACCGCGCGCCGGAGTTCCGCGAGAAGGTGACCGCGCTGGCCGCTCCGATTCACGGCAAGCCCAAAGACCAACTCGCCAGCGATGATCTGCGCGAGCAGCGGCGCTTCCGGCGCCTGCGGGCAGCAGCGGTCGCGGGGCTGGCTGTCCTGACTGTCGTCGCGGTCATCGCCGCGGGCGTCGCGGTCGTCCAGCGGCAGGAGGCCATCCGACAACGTAACCAGGCGATCTCGCAGCGGCTGAACTCCGACACTCAGTCGATGCTCGCCTTCGCCAGCGCCGGCGGCGACACCCGCGCCTTCCAGGAACTGCTCGCCGCACGAACACTGGTCAACACGCCCGACAACGGCGCACTGCTGCATGCGCTGGCCATGCGCTTCAACACGGTCAAGATGACCGACACGGCCGCTGAGATCAACAAGGTTGCATTCAGTCCTGACGGGCATCGCATCGCCACCGCCGAGGACGACAAAACCGTGCGGCTCTGGGATGCCACCACCCTGCGCCCGATCGGCGAACCCCTGAGAGGTCACACCGACAACGCGTTCGCGGTCGCCTTCAGCCCCGACGGGCATACCTTGGCCAGCACCGGCGGAAACGACGGCAGCGTGCGGCTGTGGAACGCCGACACCGGCCAACCCATCGGCAAACCCCTGATCGGAGGCCAGGGATCCGTTGCGCCCGTAGCGTTCAGTCCTGACGGACACCGGTTGGTCGCGGGCGACGACACCACGCTGCGGTTGTGGGACGTCGACACCCGCACACCGATCGGAGCGCCGCTGACCGGTCACACCGGACTCGTCATGAGCGTGGCCTTTAGCCCGGACGGGCACCGCATCGCCTCCGGCGACGGGGGCAACGACGACACCGTACGGCTGTGGGACGCCGACACCGGCCAACCCATCGGCCAACCCCTCACCGGGCACACCGACGAGGTCCTCAGCGTGGCGTTCAGCCCCGACGGGCACCGCGTCGCATCCGGCAGCAAGGACCACACCGTACGGCTGTGGGACGCCGACACCGGCCAACCCATCGGCCAATCCCTCACCGGGCACACCGACACGGTGTTCGGTGTCGACTTCAGTCCCGACGGACGGCGGCTGCTCTCGGCGAGCTACGACGCCACCATTCGGACATGGAATCCCGACACCGGACGACTCCTGGTGCCACCGCTCGTCGGCCACGCCGGCGCGGTATTCAGCGCAACATTCAGTCCCGACGGTCAGCGCATCGCGTCCGGCGGGGCCGACAAGACCTTGCGAGTCTGGGACGCCGACCAGCCGATGGCCGGACATACCTGGAACGTCATGAGTGTGGCGTTCAGCCCCGATGGGCATCGGTTGGTTTCCGGCAGCTGGGATAAAACGCTGCGGCTGTGGAACGCCGACACCGGCCAACCTATCGGTGCGCCGCTGACAGGACACACCGACGAGGTATTCAGCGTGGCGTTCAGCCCCGACGGCCACCGCATCGCCTCCGGAAGCTACGACCAGACGGTGCGGCTATGGAACGCCGACACCGGCCAACCCATCGGGAAACCACTGACCGGGCACACCAGCTTTGTAGCCACGGTGGCATTCAGCCCCGATGGACATCGGATCGCCTCGGGAAGCTCCGACAACACGATTCGGCTGTGGAACGCCGACACCGGCCAACCCATCGGCGCACCACTCACCGGTTCCGGCGCCTTGGTGAGAAGCGTGGCGTTCAGCCCCGATGGGCACCGGCTGGCAAGTGGGGGCGCCGACCAGACGGTGCGGCTATGGAATCCCGACACCCGGCAGCCCATCGGCAAACCGCTGACTGGACACGGCGGCGGGGTAGCGAGCGTGGCATTCAGCCCCGACGGGAAGCGCATCGCCTCCGGCAGCGACGACAAAACCGTCCGGCTGTGGAACGCCGACACCGGTCGACCGTTGGCGCCGCCACTGAGCGGCCATACCGGCGCGATACACAGCGTGGCGTTTAGCCCCGATGGCCGACGCGTCGCCTCCGGGAGCGACGACCAGACAATCCGGTTTTGGACCGTAGATCCCGCGCCCGACCTGATCTGCGACAAGCTGACCGCCAACATGAGTCACAGCCAGTGGGCCGACTGGGTGTCACCGGTGATCGGATATCGCGCCGTGTGTTCGGGGCTGCCGATACCGCCAGACTGATCAGCGCTGGCGGTAACGTCGGTAGAACCTTTCCACTCGACCGGCGGTATCGAGCGCGCCGTGCGCCGGTCCAAAACGGGTGCGAGTCGCAGGACACTTCGACCGCCGTGAGAAACAACGCCCCGGTAGTGGCGTCTTGAAATACCACCGGATGGTGTTCGGGATGGATGCCAGGTTTCATCAGACTTCTCCGTCGCTCTTGCGGCGTGCCGTGAATTCCCCTGCCATATCGGGTGTTTCGTAGCAGGGGTCCTCGTGCCAGTCACCGAACGGATCGTCGTAGCGGCTCCAGTTCTGCGGGCAGGCCATCTCGTCGTCGTTGAGCAGCGCGCCATTCAACGCATCGACGATCTCGACCGGGTCGGCGCCGCATACCAGGATCGTCATCGAGGTGTGCCGATCGCCGAACCGGTACTCCCACATCAGATCCGCGAACGCCCGCCGTTCCGGGTCGACGTATGCCACTTCAGATGCGGTCATGGCCGCCAACCACTTTCCGGCGGAGGCAACCCGCAACCCGCCGCCCGCTGATTCGAGCCACATCACTTGGTCGTCGCGGTTGGCCAGCCACAGTCGACCACGGGTGCGAACCACCCCGTCGAGCAGCAGATCGACCGCGGCGTGCAGACGTTGCGGGTGGAAGCACTGCGGCCCGTGAACGACTGGTCGTGGAAAGACTGACCGACGGTCACATGAAACGCAAGAAACGCCAATGCCGTTCGAACCCGAGGCCACCCTTGCTATAAATCATGTCGGACTAACCGATCCAGACATGCATGCCGCGATCGATTGGTACGGCGAGGTTTTTTGGTTTTCCGCTGTATCAGTGGTAAGCGCACTTACTCGACGGAAATTTCGTTGGTATCGATCGAGCTATTCCAGTTCATCACAATTTGCCTTAGCGAGAAGCTAGTTCGCGGAAGTAGTCCTTCAGTGACCGGGGTTCCCGGCGCAGGATCGAGCGCAACACCAGGGGGTTACCGCCCGGCAAGCCGTGCTTGTCGTAGTGGGCCATCATGCGGCTCATGCCATCGCGGAACGGCCCTTCGGGCAGCTGTGATGCGAACTGCTCCAACGGTATCTGCACCGTGGTAATCGGTCGGCCGAGGACGTCGCTGATGATCTCGGCGGTTTCGTGGCTGTCCTGCATTCCCGGCGCGCACAATTCGAATGTGCCGTAGCTGAGCTCGGTACCGGTCATCGCCATCGCGGCGACCTCCGCGACGTCGCGGTAGTCCACCGAGCACATCTTGGCCGACAACGAGTAAGGCTGCGCCAACCGGTCGTGCTCGACGACGTCGTTCCACGACCGCTCGAAATTCTGCATGAACCGCGCCGGCTGCAGCACCGTGAAATCCAGCTCCGAGCTGTAGAGCGCCTCTTCCACAGGCAGCTTCGCGGCGGCGTGATTCGTCATCGCCGAGATCGACGGGTGAATGACACCGGAGAACACGAACTTTCGCACCCCGGCGGCTCGAGCGGCGTCGACCATGGCCACGCCCATTTCCGCTTCCCCGGCCGCATGTGCCGGGCCGATGTGGAAGACACCATCCATCCCTACGAAAGCGTCAGAGAGGGAAGCCGGTTCGGTGAGGTCCCCGATGGCGACCTCCGCGGCGCCGTTTTGTCGGGCAACTTCTGCCCGTTGCTGATTACGCACCAAAGCGCGCACCGAAACGCCGCGTTCGATCAGCTCACGCAACACCCAGTGCGCATGACGCCCGGTTGCCCCGACCATCAATACCCGCATCGCTGCCCTCCCTCACTGGCCCAGCGTCGCGGTCATCATCTGGTTGAATCCGGGGTAGATGTCGTCGTATCGCCCATCCCGCTCGGCGAACCGGAACCCCTTGACCCGCTCCACGACGATCTCATCGGCCTGCGGCTGGGTCTCCAACAGCGTCATCGTCTCGGTGATGTACTCATCCAGCGGCATTGCCCTCGGGTTGAATCCGCGCTCGCCCTGCAACGCGGTCTGCACCTGCGGCGGAATGATTTCGATCACCTGGACCGAGGTCTCGCGAAGCTGAAAACGCAGCGACTGGGTGTAGGAATGCATCGCTGCCTTGGTCGCGCAATACGTCGGTGTGAGCGCGCTCGGCATGAACGCCAGCCCGGACGTGACGTTGAGGATTGCCGCATGCGGCTTTCCGAGCAGCGACTGCAGCAATGCCGCGGTGAGCCTGATCGGTCCCAGCAGATTGATGTTGACCGTCTGCTCCGCCGCGCCGGCGCCAGGGGTAGTGAGGTTCTCAACGCGCTGGATGCCGGCGTTGTTGACGACGACGTTGAGGTCCGGGTAGTTGTCGGTGAGCTGGATGGCGAATCGCCGGATGTCGCCGGGGTCGCTTTGATCCAGCGACAGATACTGCATGCCCGGGTTGGCTTCGGCCACCGCCCGAAGCGGTTCGAGGCGTCGGCCCGCGATGATGACCTGGTTGCCCAACCGGTGAAATGACTCGGCCAGGCCGCGGCCGATCCCGGTGCCGCCTCCGGTCACCAGGATCGTGTTGCCCGTCATCTGCATGGCGTTCTCCTCCCGCTGCTGTCTGATACCTGCATACCCGTCACCGTGGACCCACCGCATGACGACCTGATAATCACGTCGGTGCGCTGAACTAACCTGTAACGGTGGCGCAGGTTCCGCGGACTCGCTACGCAACTTGTAGCGAAGTCGACATCGCTTACCAGGTGCTCGGCGATGGCCCGACCGACATGCTGGTGCTGCCTGGGCCGTCCATCCCGATCGACACGATCGATGCCGAGCCGTCGATGTACCGCTTTCACCGGCGCCTGGCCTCCTTTAGCCGAGTGATCCGACTCGACCAGCGCGGGGTCGGCCTCTCGTCGCGGGCCCCGTCGCTGGACCTGATCGGACCGAAGTTCTGGGCGAAAGACGCCATCTCGGTGATGGATGCGGTCGGATGCGAGCGGGCGACGATTTTCGCCCCCGGGTTCGCCTCGATGACCGGACTCATTCTCGCGGCCGACTATCCGGAGCGCGTGAGCAACCTGGTGATCGTCAACGGCGCGGCCCGTACCCTGCGTGCCCCCGACTATCCAATGGGGTTCGAAATCATCGACGACGACCCCTACACGACGGTCGCGATGGAACCGGATGCTGTCGACCAGGGCTTCGACATGCTCGGCTTCATCGCTCCCGGCATGGTCGGCGACGACGCGTTCCGCGCTTGGTGGGACATGGCCGGCAACCGGGCCGCCTCACCCAGCATGGCCCGCGCCATCATCCTGACCGTCAGGCATTGCGATGTCCGCGACACCCTGGCACGTATTACCGCACCGACGCTGGTTCTGCACCGCGAAAACTCGGAGTTCTGCCCAATAGCCAACGGCCGTTACATCGCCGAGCACATCGGCGGAGCACACTTCGTCGAGCTGCCTGGAGCAGATGCCCTCTATTGGGTCGGCGACACCGCGCCGATGCTCGACGAGATCGAAGAGTTCGTCACCGGCGTACGAGGCGGCTTCGGCGCCGAGCGGGTGCTCACCACGATCATGTTCACCGACATCGTCGGTTCGACCGAGCGCGCCGCCGTGCTCGGCGACGACCGGTGGCGAGACCTGCTGGACAGCCACGACACCATCGTGCGCCACGAACTTGAACGGTTCGGCGGTCGCGAAGTGAACACGGCTGGCGACGGATTCGTCGCGACCTTCACCAGCCCCAGTGCGGCGATCGCGTGTGCCGACTCCCTAGCCGACGCGATCCGGGTGCTGGGGATCGAGGTACGGGTAGGCATTCACGCTGGCGAGGTCGAAGTGCGCGGGGCCGATGTGGCCGGGATGGCCGTGCACATCGGTGCGCGCGTCGCCGCGCTGGCGGGGCCCAGCGAAGTGCTGGTGTCGTCGACGGTGCGCGACATTGTCACCGGTTCGCGCCACCGGTTCGCCGACCGCGGCGAGCACGAGCTGAAAGGGGTGCCGGGCCACTGGTGCCTCTGCGCTCTCGAGCGGACGCTCGCAACGGTCAAGCAGTAGTGAGCAGGCCCACGATTACTTCACAGCCAGGACATAAGTTGCGCCGCTAGTCTCGGCGCCATGCCACCGCGACTGAACCTGTTCACTAATCGCGAGCGCGCCAACTCATTTGGCGGCGCGGCGCAGAACTACGACACACACCGTCCGCGCTATCCCGACCAAATGATCGACGACGTGCTGGCGCCTGGCGTTCGCCGTGTTCTCGAGGCAGGCGCCGGCACTGGTATCGCCTCGATGCAGTTCATCGAACGAGGCGCCGATCTCCTTGCGGTCGAGCCCGATACCCGGATGGCCACGGTTGCCCAGGCGAAGGGTATCCCGCTCGAGATCGCGACATTCGAGCAGTGGGATCCCGCGGGGCGTCGATTCGACCGGGTGGTCTTCGCCGCGTCGTTTCATTGGGTTGATCCGGCGGTGGCGCTACCGAAGGTGCGTGACATCCTCAGCGACGGCGGCAAATTGGCGCTGATCTGGAACCGGTTGAGACCAACCAACCCCACCCGTGCAGATTTCGAGTCGATCTACCGGGACTACATGAACGTCGATCGGCGCAGCGCCGACGGCAATCCCGACGAAATCGTCGACCTGCTCACCGCCGCAGGCTTCACCGTCACCCAGCGGCGCTATCCGCATGACCTGCACTATTCCGCACAACAGTGGGTCGATATCGCGTTCACCTTTTCCCATCAGCTGATACTTCCCGCCGACAAGGCGTCCGAACTCCGGGCAAGGCTAGTCGACCGAATCGGGTCCGCGGGCGTGGCGGTCGGCGGCGACGCAGTGGCGATCCTCGCCACGCCGGCATAGCCGCCGCTGCTGCGCCGTAGTTAAACCAAAAGGCTTGTCCCGGTTTCCTTTTCGGCGAACTCGAACACCTTCGCGGCGGCTTCGTAGTCACACGCGACGACGGACCGGCCGATCAGGACCGGCCCGCCCCTGAGACCTAGCCGGCCGTCGACGCCGACATAGCTGCCCGGCGGAATCGGTTCGCTGATGCAGTACAGCGTCGGCGCGGCGCCTTCGTCGATGTCGTTGCCGAATCTGCTTGCCAACGTCTCGACCACGCGATGAAAACCCGCCATCAGTGGCTTGTCGGATACGTGGGACAGATTGGAGGCCACCCAACCCGGGTGCGTGAGCTGGGTCGTCACCCGGGACTGCGCGGCGCGCAAGCGGCGGTCGAGTTCGAGGCCCCAGAGCATCACCGCGAGTTTCGAACGCGCATACGCCGGGTACGCCGCCCAGCGGTGCAAGCGCAGATGCATGTCGTCGAGCCGCAGGGTCGCCGATTTATGGGCATCGGACCCGACGTTGATGATCTGCGAGCGCACCCGCCCGAACAGCAGGTTGGTCAGCGCGAACGGCCCCAAAAAGTTTGTGCCCATTGTCATCTCGAATCCGTCGATAGTGTCGGCTCGGTGCTGGGTGATTCCTCCGGCGTTGTTGATCAAAATGTCCACGTCGCCGTCGAGCAGATCGGGAAACGCGCGGACCGTCGAGAGGTCGGCGAGATCAAGTTTGACGACCGACGTGGAGCCGCCGATCTCGGCGGCGCGCTCTGCGCCCAACTCGGTGTTGCGGACCGCCATGATCACGTGCGCGCCCGCGCGGGCGAGAAGACGCGCGGTGCCCAGGCCCACGCCGTTGGTTGCTCCGGTCACGATGATGCGTTTGCCGGTCAGGTTGCCGAGTCGGCTCGGCGACCACGCTGTCGTCACTGTGTTTCTCCCTCGTCAAGCCGAGACTAGCGTTGCGGAAAC
>NZ_DASPSP010000165.1:0-43746 GCF_035623875.1 Mycobacterium sp.
GATCTCCAGCCTCGTCGTCACCGTCGTGCTGCTGGCTCTGCTGCGAAAACCCTTCGGCAGCAAGCGAAGCCAGAAAAAGCGTCACGAACCGCCGGTGGAGGCAGAGCTCATCGAGCCGGCATACCCAACGCCGCCGCTGCCCGGCCAGCCGCTGGTTCCGGCGACCAAGGAGGCTGCTAATGGCTAAATTCCTCAGTTCCCTCGCCGGATTCGGCGTCACCTTCGGGACGATGTTCAAACGGCCGGTCACCGAGGAGTACCCGGAAAAGCCGGGCCCGGTGGCGCCCCGTTATCACGGCCGCCATCAGCTGAACCGCTACGCCGACGGGCTGGAGAAGTGCATCGGCTGCGAGCTGTGCGCGTGGTCGTGCCCGGCCGACGCCATCTACGTCGAGGGCGCCGACAACACCGAAGAGGCAAGGTTTTCGCCGGGCGAACGCTATGGTCGCGTCTACCAGATCAACTATCTGCGCTGCATCGGATGCGGGCTGTGCGTCGAAGCCTGCCCGACCCGCGCGTTGACGATGACCAACCACTACGAAATGGCCGACGACAACCGCGCTGACCTGATCTACGAAAAGGACCAGCTGCTGGCTCCGTTGCAGGAGGGCATGACCGCGGCACCGCACCCCAGGGCCGAAGGGGCCACCGACGCCGACTACTACCGCGGCAACGTGACGTCAGAAGGCTTGCGCGACAAGCAGAATTCGGACGTCACGCCATGACCACTTGGGGGACCACTCTGCTGGCCGCCGACATGCTCGCCCGCACCTCCACCGGTGAGGCAGTCACGTTCTATTTGCTCGGCGCGCTGGCGTTGATCGGCGCGGTAGGTGTCGTGTCGGCCGCCAATGCGGTCTACTCCGCGATGTTTCTGGCGATGACGATGATCATCCTGGCGGTCTTCTACATGATCGAAGGCGCGCTGTTCCTCGGCGTGGTCCAGATCGTGGTCTACACGGGCGCAGTGATGATGCTGTTTTTGTTCGTGCTGATGCTGATCGGCGTGGACTCGGCGGAGTCACTGGTCGAGACGCTGCGCGGACAGCGGGTCGCAGCGGTGGTGGCCGGCGTGGGATTCGGCGTCGTGCTCATCGCCGGCATCGGCAGCGTTACCACTGGTGGTTTCACCGGATTGACACAGGCCAATGCCGGCGGCAACGTCCAGGGTTTGGCAGCGCTGATCTTCTCCCGCTATCTGTGGGCGTTCGAGCTGACCAGCGCGCTGCTGATCACGGCGGCCGTCGGCGCGATGATTCTGGCGCACCGGGAGCGCTTCGAGCGCCGCAAGACCCAGCGCGAACTGTCGATCGAACGGTTCCGCCCGGGCGGCCACCCGACCCCGCTGCCCGGTCCGGGAGTCTATGCCCGGCACAACGCAGTCGACATGGCCGCGCGGCTTCCCGACGGGTCCTACTCCCGGTTGTCGGTGCCCGAGGTGTTGGAGCAGCGGACAACCGAAGATCTGGAAGTGCACGCCCGCGGTGGTGCCAACGGTTCCAAGGACGGTGCGTCATGAATCCGCAGAACTACCTCTACCTATCGGCGCTGCTGTTCACTATCGGGGCAGCCGGTGTGCTGTTGCGTCGCAACGCCATCGTGATGTTCATGTGCGTCGAGCTGATGCTCAACGCGGTCAACCTGGCGTTCGTTACTTTCGCCCGGATGCATGGTCAGCTCGACGGCCAGATGGTGGCGTTCTTCACCATGGTCGTCGCCGCCTGCGAGGTCGTGGTGGGCCTGGCTATCATCATGACGATTTTCCGTGCCCGCAGATCGGCCTCGGTCGACGACGCCAACCTGCTCAAGGGCTGAGCTGATGACACACTTCACCTGGCTGGTCGTAGCTCTTCCCGCGGCCGGCGCCGCGATCCTGCTGCTCGGCGGCAGACGCACCGACCCGTGGGGACACCTGCTGGGCTGCGCGACCGCGCTGGCGTCGTTCGGAGTCGGCCTGGAGCTGCTCGCCGACCTGCTCGGCCGGCACGGCGACGCCCGGACCATCAGCCAGCACCTGTTCAGCTGGGTCCCGGTCGGCAATCTGCAGGTCGACTTCGGTCTGCAGGTGGATCAGTTGTCGATCTGCTTCGTGCTGCTGATCACCGGAGTGGGTTCGCTGATCCACATTTACTCGGTCGGCTACATGGCCGAAGACCCCGATCGCCGCAGGTTTTTCGCTTACCTCAACCTCTTTCTCGCGGCCATGCTGTTGCTGGTGGTGGGCAACAACTACCTGGTCCTGTACACCGGTTGGGAAGGTGTGGGCCTGGCGTCTTACCTGCTGATCGGTTTCTGGTATCACAAGCCGACGGCGGCCACCGCGGCCAAGAAAGCGTTCGTGATGAACCGGGTCGGGGACGCCGGGTTGGCGCTGGCGATTTTCGTGATCTTCGCCAACTTCGGCACGCTGTCGTACTCCGGGGTGTTCGGCCAAGCTCCGGGGGCCAGCCGCGGCGCGCTGACCGCGATCGGGTTGTTGCTGCTGTTGGGCGCCTGCGCCAAGTCCGCGCAGGTACCGCTGCAGGCCTGGCTGGGTGACGCGATGGAGGGCCCGACCCCGGTGTCCGCGCTGATCCACGCCGCCACCATGGTGACCGCCGGCGTGTACCTGATCGTGCGATCCAACCCGCTGTACAACCTGGCGCCCGACGCCCAACTGGCCGTGGTCATCGTCGGCGCCGTCACACTGCTGTTCGGCGCGATCATCGGCTGCGCCAAGGACGACATCAAACGCGCGCTGGCAGCATCGACGATCAGCCAGATCGGCTACATGGTGCTGGCCGCCGGCCTGGGCCCGGCCGGCTACGCCTTTGCGATCCTGCACCTGCTCACCCACGGATTCTTCAAAGCCGGGCTGTTCCTCGGGTCCGGCGCGGTGATCCACGCGATGCACGACGAGCAGGACATGCGCCGGTACGGGGGTCTGCGCGCCGCCCTGCCGATCACCTTCGTGACATTCGGGCTGGGCTATCTGGCGATCATCGGAGTGCCGCCGTTCGCCGGCTACTTCTCCAAGGACGCCATCATCGAAGCCGCGCTGGGCGCAGGCGGAGTCCGCGGCTACCTGTTGGGCGGAGCCGCACTGCTTGGCGCCGGCATCACCGCGTTCTACATGACGCGGGTGATGCTGATGACGTTCTTTGGCGAAAAGCGTTGGGCCGCAGATGCACATCCGCATGAGGCGCCTGCGGTGATGACCTGGCCGATGATCCTGCTGGCCGTCGGCTCGGTGTTCTCCGGCGGCCTGCTGGCGGTCGGCGGCACCCTGCGGCACTGGCTGGAACCGGTGGTCAACTTCGAGGAAAGCTCGCATGTGTGGCCGACGTGGGCGTTCACCACCGTCACAATCGGCATCGTCCTGGTCGGAATCGGCGTGGCCGTCCTGCTCTATGGCCTGCGCACGGTTCCCGACACCGCGCCCGCTGACGTTTCGGTGCTGACCGTGGCCGCGCGTCGAGATCTCTACGGCGACGCCTTCAACGAGGAGGTGTTCATGCGACCCGGTGCGCAGCTGACCAACGCGCTGGTCGAATTCGACGACCAGGGTGTGGACGGCTCCGTCAACGCGCTCGCGGCGCTGGTGAGCCGGACCTCGGACTGGCTGCGCGGATTGCAGACCGGGTACGTCCGCAACTATGCGTGGTCGATGCTCGTGGGCGCGACGCTGGTTGCTGCCGCGGCGATCCTGGCGGTGCGGCTGTGGACGTAACGAGCTTTCCGTGGCTTTCCGTACTGTGGCTGGTGCCGTTGGCCGGTGCACTGGCCGTCATTGCGATACCGCCGGGATGGCGGCCATTCGCCAGGTGGCTCGGCCTGGCCGTCTCTGTGGCCGCGCTCGTGGTGTCGATCCTGATCGCGGTCGAGTTCAAGACCGGAGGCCCGACTTACCAGTTCGCCGAAACCCACCGCTGGATACCGGCATTCGGCGCCGGGTACACCCTCGGCGTCGACGGCATCGCGCTGGTGCTGGTGCTGTTGACCACGATCCTGGTGCCGCTGCTGTTGGTGGCCGGCTGGAACGACGGCGGCGAGCGCCCGCGCGGCATCCAGGCCTACATCGCGCTGACCCTGACCATCGAGTCAATGGTGCTGATTTCGGTGATCTCGCTCGACGTGCTGCTGTTCTACGTGTTCTTCGAGGCGATGCTCATTCCGATGTATTTCCTCATCGGTGCCTTCGGCGGCGGCGCGCAGCGGTCCCGCGCGGCGGTGAAGTTCTTGTTGTACAACCTGTTCGGTGGCCTGATCATGCTGGCCGCCGTGATCGGGTTGTACGTGGTGACCGCTGAGCATGGTTCGGGAACATTCGACTTCCGTCAAATCGTCGCCGCCGTCTCGTCGGGTTCGCTCGGTGCCTCTTCGGCAGTGCTCAAGGCGCTGTTCCTGGGATTCATGTTCGCGTTCGCGATCAAGGCGCCGCTATGGCCGTTCCACCGCTGGCTGCCCGACGCCGCGGTGGAATCGACCCCCGCGACGGCGGTGCTGATCACGGGAGTGATGGACAAGGTCGGCACATTCGGCATGCTGCGCTACTGCTTGCAGTTGTTCCCTGACGCCTCCACGTATTTCCGCCCGCTGATCGTCGTCTTGGCGGTCGTCGGCATCATCTATGGCGCGATCGTGGCGATCGGCCAGACCGACATCATGCGGCTGATCGCCTACACGTCGATCTCGCACTTCGGCTTCATCATCCTCGGCATCTTCGTGATGACCACCCAAGGCCAGAGCGGCTCGACGCTGTACATGCTCAACCACGGCATATCCACCGCCGCGCTATTCCTCATCGCCGGATTCCTGATCTCGCGGCGCGGCACCCGGTCGATCGCCGCGTACGGCGGTGTGCAGAAGGTGGCGCCCGTGCTGGCCGGCACATTCCTGATCGCCGGCCTGGCCACGGTGTCGCTGCCCGGGCTGGCGCCATTCATCAGCGAGTTCCTGGTGCTGATCGGTGCATACACGCGTTACTGGCTGGCCGCGGCATTCGGCGTCACCGCGCTGGTGCTCTCGTCGATGTACATTTTGTGGCTTTACCAGCGGGTGATGACCGGCCCCGTCGCCGACGGCAACGAACGGATCCGTGACCTGGTGCCGCGCGAAATCGTCGTCGTCGCACCGCTGATCGCACTGCTCCTGGTGCTCGGGGTGTATCCGAAACCGGTGCTGGACATCATCAACCCCGCGGTAGGGAACACCATGGCCACCATCGGCCAGTACGACCCCGCGCCGAGCGTGCAGCCAGGTGTCGCGCACTTGCCGGGGACGGCGGAAGGACCGCACCGATGACGTCGATTTCTGCGCCCACGCCCAGCGTCGAATATGGGCTGCTGTCACCGATACTCATCGTCTTCGGTGTCGCCGTGGCCGGTGTCCTGGTGGAGGCATTCCTGCCCCGACGAGTCCGCTACGGCGCCCAGGTCATCCTTGCCGTCGGCGGACTGATCGCCGCGTTCGTCGCTGTCGTCCTAGTCGGCAGGCAAATTCCACCACCCGGCCGCACCGCGGTGCTGCGGGCGCTGGCCATCGACGGCCCAACTCTGGTGTTGCAGGGCACGATCCTGCTGGTCGCGGTGCTGGCGGTGATCTTCATCGCCGAACGACGTGCCGATGCGAACGCCACTGCCGGCCCGGGCGCAGCGACCGCCACAGCCCACATCGCCGCCGGGCTGGACTCGTTCACCCCGCAAGCCTCCGCGGTGCCGGACAGCGCAGCCGAGCATCACGCGATCCGAGCCGGAGTGCGACAGACCGAGCTCTTCCCACTGGCCATGCTGGCCGTCGGCGGCATGCTGGTGTTCCCGGCCGCCAACGACCTGCTGACGATGTTCGTCGCACTGGAAGTCTTATCGCTGCCGCTGTACCTGTTGTGCGGGCTGGCCCGTCACCGCCGCTTGCTGTCTCAGGAGGCAGCGGTGAAATACTTTCTGCTGGGCGCATTCTCGTCGGCGTTCTTCCTGTACGGCGTGGCGCTGCTCTACGGCGCGACCAGGACACTGTCGCTGCCCGGAATCGCCGATGCGCTGGCAGGCAGCACCAACGACTCGATGGCGTTGATCGGCGTCGCCCTGTTGTCGGTCGGCCTGTTGTTCAAGGTCGGAGCGGTCCCGTTCCATTCGTGGATTCCCGACGTCTACCAGGGTGCGCCAACGCCGATCACCGGCTTCATGGCCGCGGCCACCAAGGTCGCGGCGTTCGGCGCGCTATTGCGGGTCGTCTATGTGGCGCTCCCGCCGCTTCATGACCAGTGGCGGCCTGTGCTGTGGGCGATCTCGATCCTGACCATGGCGGTCGGCACCATCACCGCGGTGAACCAGACCGACGTCAAACGGATGTTGGCGTACTCGTCGATCGCACACGTCGGCTTCATCCTCACCGGCGTCATCGCAGACAACCCGGCGGGTCTCGCGGCAACGATGTTTTACCTGGTCGCCTACAGCTTCAGCACGGTCGGCGCATTCGCGGTCGTCGGCCTGGTCCGCAACTCTAACGGCGACGAAGACGCCACGATCGCCCACTGGGCCGGATTGGGCCAACGTCATCCCGTTGTGGGCCTGCTTCTCTCGATGTTCTTGCTGGCGTTCGCCGGTATCCCGTTGACCAGCGGATTCGTCAGTAAGTTCGCGGTGTTCCAGGCGGCGGCCAAGGGCGGAGCGGTGCCGCTGGTCATCATCGGTGTGATCGCCAGCGGGGTGGCGGCCTACTTCTACGTCCGGGTGATCGTGCTGATGTTCTTCACCGAACCGCACGCCGATCAGGTGCGCGTCGTAATGCCCAGCTTCTGGAGCAAAGTGGCGATCGCGGCATGCGCAGTGGTCACCATCGGCCTGGGTGTCTTCCCGCAGCCGCTACTCGATCTTGTCAACCAGGCCGCGCAGTTCGTCAGATGACGGCATCGCTGGTTCTCAGCGACCACGCCGGCCCGGTGCGGGTGCTGACCATGAACCGCCCCGAGGCGCGAAACGCGTTGAACACCAACCTGATCGAGGAGCTCTACGCGGCGTTGTGCGAAGCTGACGCCGACCCGTTGGTGCGGGCGGTGGTGCTCACCGGCGCCGACCCTGCCTTCTGTGCCGGTGTCGATCTTAAAGAGGCCCAACAGCTCGGGACGGTCTACTTCGAGCAATTTCAAACACAAAGCTGCATTCGTAAGACTGCCGACATGGCAACACCGATCATCGGCGCGATCAACGGCCCGGTATTCACCGGCGGACTGGAGATGGCGCTGGGTTGCGACTTTCTCATCGCCTCCCAGCGCGCCGTTTTCGCCGATACCCACGCCAGGGTAGGCATCTTGCCCGGCGGGGGTATGACGGCCCGGCTGCCGCAGCTTGTCGGCGGGGCCATGGCGCGGCGCCTGTCGATGACCGGCGAAGTCGTCGATGCCGCACGCGCGGAGCAGATCGGATTGGTGACTGAAGTCGTCCCGCACGATCGGCTGCTGCCGCGCGCGGTTGAGTTGGCCAGCCAGATCGCCGAGGTGCCGGCCCCAATCATGGCCGGCCTCAAGCAGATCTATGTCACCGGGTGGGCGGCGGTCACCGATCCGGCGCTGGCCGCCGAACAGGACATCGCCGGCTCCCAAGAGCTGGACCGCGACGGACTAGGGGCCCGTTACGCCGAGATCAGCGAGCGCAATCGTCGCCAGATCCGGCCTCAGTCTTAGCGAAGAAGCGGGCTTTAGTCGGTGGATCATTGAACTGGCTGGATGCCCACAACGGGCCGACCGCCTCGGCAACGGCGGCGAAGAATTGTTGACCCAAATCGCCATTCGCTTCAGCCAGACATTTGCGCAGGGCGCTCGCTTCCAGCGCGGCTACCGTCATGCCTCGGCCATAGATGGGATTGGTGCTGCAAATCGCGTCACCGAGATGTCGGCGCCAATCATGGCCGGTCGCAGTGAAATCCGAGTACAGCGGCTAAAGCGCTAGGCCTTGGAGCCTGCTACGACGAGGTCGCCGAATGCAACGGCCGCCAGATCCGGCCGCAAAACGCTTAGTTCCTCGAGTTCCTCGTCGGCGCGCCGCTCCACCAGCAAAGGAATGAAATCGCGCACCCGGCTGCTGTGGAACCGCGCATAAGCGTGCTGCACTACAGCGGCGATGTGATCGTGCGGAAGAGCCGTGTATTTCTTGGCGAGGCGGCGCTCAACATCGCCAATCAACACCCGCTCTTCTTGAGGCATCCCGATATTCTCGCCGCCATCCTGACAGCGGTCAAGACGCTTCCCGTAAACGATCTGTTGGGTAAATCGTTGGGGAAAAATACTTTTGCGCCGAAGGAGTAGCGGGTATAGTCCGCCCACGGGCCGTACATCGGACGAGGGTAGTGTATGGCCTCATTCCCTCATTGCGGTCAGTTCCGCAGAAACGGCCGAGTAGCCAGTAAGTACACCGCGAACGCGGCCAGCGGAGCCAGCAACGGCAACCACGGAAGCTGCAGTGGAAATGCCGTGGCAACCAAGCCGGCGAAGGTGAATCCCACGGCTCCAACCAGCGTTGCTCCGCTGACGCTGTCAAGCCCGGCGCTGCTACCGGCTGCGTGCCGCAGCACCAGATAGACGGCCGCGGACAATCCGGACACCGCGGCCAGCGTCGCCGCAGCATCGGACAGCGCGATCACCACTACCGCGAGCAGCACCGCGAGAGTGGCGACGGGGCGAAACAGGGTTCCGGCCACCACCGCGACCACCGCCGACGTCGCCGCGACGAGGGCCGGCCCGTGCGATCCGATCCCCACGGCTCCCACCATCAACAGGCCACAGGCCGCTGACAAGATGCGCGCCGCCAGCTGCCCACCAAGCCTCATCATCGGCGTCCCGTTACCGGCCGACGGCGATCGGGCACCAGGCGCATCGATTGGTCCAGGGTGCGGTCCGCCTGCCAGGCGACCACGTCGACACCGACGGTGCCCATGTCGCGATACATCGCGGACCGCTGCAGCGTCCACATCCTATCCACCAGAGGGTCCTGTTGAGCGGCGAACGGCGAGCCCTGCAGCACATCGACTGCCACCACGACGTGACCGCGTCTGCGCAGGTCGATCAGTGACAACGCGAACTCGGTGTCGAGCAGCGTGGAGAACGCGACCACGATCGCACCCGGCGGAATAGCTGCGCGCGGCGCCAAAGTCCCAGTGGTGGTTTCGAATTCGTTACCGGCGGCAAGCACGGTGTCGAGTACCCGATAGAACTGACGCTGCCCGATGTCGGCGCCCAGCCAGCGGGGCCGGCGACCGCCGAGCGCGACGATGCCGGCCCGATCACCGTTGCGCAGCGCCGTCTGCACCACCTGCGCGGCACCACGCACCGTCCGCTCAGTGGAGGCCGTTGCCGGGCCGGCCGGCTGCGGATAGCCGTCGATGAGCACCACCACATCGGCGGACCGGTCGGTCAACCGCTGCGTCACATGCAGGCGGCCGCGGCGGGCGCTCACCGGCCAATTGACGGTGCGCAGCTGGTCACCGGGCACATAGGTGCGAATGTCGGCATACTCGACGCCGCGGCCTATGTGCCGGGTCAGGTGGGTGCCGAGCCGATCGAGCAGCTCAGTCGGTGGGAGCGCCGTCGGTTGCGGCGGCGTCATCGGAAACACCGTCACATCGGCTGCGTCGACGGTGCCCGTCCCGGTCAGCAGCCCGCCATGCGCGACGACCTCAACCGTGGCCCGGATCGGATAACGGCCCCAGCGTTCGGCCGTGGTGGCCACCGTCTGCCGCTGACGCGATGTCCGATCCAGAACTTCTAGTCGCATCCCTTCGACTGCTGACACCGTGAGTCCTACTGCAGCACCGTAATTTTCAGTCGTGGCCCAGACGGTCAGTTGCGCCTGCTCGGTTTCAAAGCATCGCTGCGAACCCGGTTCGGCATGTACCTTGACCGTCGGCATCGGCCGCTGCCAGCTGATTGAACACAACACACCCAGCAGCGGCGCCGCGAAGGCAATCAGCTGCCAGCGCGATCCGATCAAAGCGAGGGCCAGCGCCAATGCGGCACAGGTCGCCGTCGCACGCGTCAATGTTGATGCGCGCCAATGTAACTGGGCTTCCCGGGTCTCGATCACATCGTTGCGTCGCTTACTGCGGACCGCCGCCCGTTCGCGGAACCGGCAACCGCCGTAGCAGATCTTCGACGATGTCGGAGCCTTGAATCTTTCGTACCCACATCTCCGGTCGCAACGTGATGCGGTGCGCCACAGCAGGGGTGGCGAGCGCCTTGATGTCTTCGGGTATCACGTAATCGCGGCCAAGCAGCAGGGCGCGGGCGCGAGCGAGCTGGACCAGATCGAGTTCCGCACGGGGGCTGGCGCCCACCGCGACTTGGGGGTGGTTTCGACTCGCGGCAGCCAGCGAAACCACGTAGTGCAAGACGTCTTCGTGCACACTCACCTGTTCGACCGACTCGCGCATGGCCAGCAGATCGTGAGCATCGACAACCTGACTGACTGTCGGCTCGGCCGAGCCGCGATCCAGTCGGCGGCGCAGCATCGAGGTCTCGTCGCGCTCGGAGAGGTAGCGCAGCTCGAGCCGAACCGCGAACCGGTCCAACTGTGCCTCGGGCAACGGGTAGGTGCCTTCGTATTCGATCGGGTTGTCGGTGGCCAGAACAATGAACGGTTGGGGCAGCCGGTGTGTTGCGCCGTCAATGCTGACCTGGCCCTCGGCCATCGCCTCCAGTAAAGCCGCCTGGGTCTTGGGCGGTGTCCGGTTGATCTCGTCGGCAAGGAGCAGGTTGGTGAAGATCGGCCCCGGGCGAAACTCGAAGCGACCGGAATGCATGTCGTAAATCGTCGAGCCGAGCAGATCCGCCGGCAGCAAGTCGGGGGTGAACTGCACGCGGGTGAAATCCAGCCCAAGTGCCGCGGCAAAGGACCGGGCGATCAACGTCTTGCCGAGGCCGGGCAGGTCTTCGATGAGAACGTGCCCGCGGGCGAGCACCGTGGTGAGGATGAGGGTCAGCGCGGCTCGCTTCCCCACCACGACACGCTCGATTTCATCGAGCACCGCCTGCGCGCGGGCCGTGGTTATAGGCGCCGGCTTGGTCATTTTCGAGCCATCTCCGAGGTCATATGCGAGTCGTACCCTCCGTCATACCTGTTCCAACCGTTCCAGGATTTCCGCGAGCGTCGCCCGTCCCGGCCCGGGTTCGCGCGCGCCGGTTGGCGCGACGTTGTTGGGATTGACCCACGCCCACAGTTGCGGCCCGAAAAGCATTCGCCCGGTGGCATCAAACGCGGCCGGGTCTTTGGCCTGGTTTAGGCCAGTGGTAATCGCGTACCGTCTGGCCAGCATCGGACGCAGGTGGCGGTCCCAATCGGCTCGGGTGGATTCCGAACGGTGGATCAGCGTTTCCGTTCGCGATAGCCAACTACGTAGCGACTCCTCGAGGGCGTTCGGGGCGGCGAGGGGCGGCGATTCGACGCCGTGGCCGAGGACCTGGCGCACATTGACCAATGCGAACAGCGCCGCGACACCGGCTGTCCAGAGCACCCACCGACGATCGTGCAGCAACAGCGTAGCCAGCTCCGCGGTCAGTATGATGGAAATGCCCAGGGCGACAATCCGTTTCATACCAGGCTCCGCAATTCAGCGAGAACCAGCTGCAGCACACGTAATGCGCTTTCCCGATGCGCCTCGCTCATCACATGTGGACTGAACCGGGCCTCTTCGAACAAGTTCACCAGCTCGCTGGCGTTATCGAGATGCAGCGCGTGGTTTTCGACGGCCCGGGCCAGCACCTCGGTGGGGGTATCGAAGTCCTGCGGGACGGCCCGGGGTACATGCGCCAGTTCGCGTTCCATCGCCGCATAACACGCGATGATCGCCTCCCTCGGTTCGCGGCTGCGGTCCCCGATTTCGGCCAACCCGACTTCGGCTGCCCGCACCAGAGACTCCGAGGTGCCCATGGGCACAGGTGGTGGGGTCGTCATTTCACCACCGACTATGAGCGCCTCCCCGACGCGCCGTCGACGCGCAGCGACCACAGCCCCCACGACGGTCAGCACCAACAGTGCCACCGCGGTCGCGGTCAGGCTGCGCAGCATGCCCCGATCTCCGCCCACGTCCCGCGGCTGGGGTGGTCGAGAGACGTTGCCGGCGGGTGTCGGCGCGGTTGATGCCGGTGCGGTCGGGGCCTGACCGGCGGTATGCAGCAGGACGAACTGCGAAAGCAGCCACACGGCCAACAGCCACGCGGCGAGCACGGCAGCCCCGATCATCAACACCCGCCACGTCGGTCGGCCCCGGCCGTCGGAAAACCTCTCCGGCAGGCCACCGGCGCTGGGTGTCGCCCTGCGCGGGTCGCGCAGCCGGACGATGATCGCTACAGCCAAAATAATTACCGACACGCTGAACATGGCGATCACGTAGACCAGCGACGCCCCACTGTCCGGCGGTGCTTTCCGCGCCGCACGCTCAACGCCCGGAAGATAGCCGCGCAACGACGCAGCGATAACGATGAGCAGCACAATCACGGCGACCACGCGGCCCGTCGCCTTGTCAAACATTGGCACACCACTCGACCGGATAGCCTGCCGCTGTTGCGGCATTCCGTTTGCTCATCCTGGCACGTCGCCCGCCTGCCCTGCCAGCGATCGGTGGAGTTACCCCGATCCCCTGCCGGCTATGCGTTGCGCTCGGCGACCTCGGCAAGCCGGTCGAGGGATGCCCGAAGCCGCTCCGGCGTCGTTTGGCGGGCGCGTGGTAGGCGATTCTCGTCGGTCAATCGGGACCAGTCGTAGGTGTGGGTGACCCGGGTGCGGGTGTCGGTCAGGGGTTCGAGCTCCCAGCGCCACAGATGCCCCGGCGGTCGCCGACCCGATTCCGATGGGAACCAGGCGATGCGACGGCCTTCTTCGAACTCAGCGATGTGATTGTCGCGGATGTCGCCGCCGGTGAGGGTCATGATGAAGACGTCTCCGACGCTGTGAATGCGTTGTCCTGGTTCGGCTTTGGCGAGGTTGTCATTGCCGTCCCACAGCGGCTGCTGCGCGGGATCGGCGATCAGCTCGAAAATTCGACTGGTGCTCGCGGCGATCTCGCAGCTCGCGCTCACCACTCGAGGGACGTCGGCGTCGTCGGCCATGGCTTATCCAAGCATGCTTTGCGGCTGTGATTGGGGAAGCCCGGCCGCCTCCCCAATCACCGCCTCGCCGGTGTTGACATAGGCACGAGCCAGGCGCGGGCCCGGTTCATTGAATGCATCAGCGCCGGCGATAGGAGGTGAGGTAGGGCGGCAGCGGCACAGCGGGGTCCAGGTCGTCGGCGGGCACGGGCGTGCCGGCCATCAGCGTCAGCGGCACGACCCCGGCCCAATGCGGCAACGCGGTGTCCGCCTCATCGTCGACCGGTCCCCCGTCACGCACCTTGGCGGAGACCTCGACGAGATCGAGCGCCAAGACGGCAGTGGCCGCGAGTTCGCGGGCGTTGGGCCGTCTGCTGTCGGCGGACCGGCCGGACGCAACGTGATCGAGCAGGCCGGCCAGCGCGCGCAGCTTCTCCTGCCGGTCCCGCACCAGGCGCGCATTGCCCACCACGACGACCGACCGGTAGTTCAGCGAATGGTGCAACGCCGCGCGAGCCAGCACGAGACCGTCCACCAGAGTGACGGTGACGCAGACCGGCAGTCCCTCCGCGGACTCGGCGGCCGCGAGCATCGGGCCGCTGCCGGTGGATCCGTGCAGGTAAAGGATTTCGCCCAGCCGCGCGTGGGTCGTGGGTAACACCACCGGTCGACCCGAATTGAGGTAGCCGACGTGACAGATCAACGCCTCGTCGAGAACGCCGTGGACGGTTGCCCGGTCGTAGCGGGCGCGCTCGCGATAACGCGTGGGCACCATTCGCGGTGTAGGCGGGTACGCGTGGCCAACGGCCTGCGATGAGCTTGCTGCCGACACTGCCATTGTCTCCAAGTTTGTACTAGTACATAATTATCTATGTGCTAGGACAATACCTCATTCAGGGTACGGGCGCGGAGGCGATTGCCACCGACATCGAGGAGGCCATCTCCGCGGGCGCCCTGGCGCCCGGTGCCGAGCTACCCCCGATCAGAGAGCTGGCCGGGCAATGCGGGGTCAATGCCAACACGGTCGCCGCTGCCTACCGCCTGCTGCGCGAACGCGGCGCCGTCGAGACCGCGGGCCGACGCGGCACCCGGGTGCGGAACCGGCCGGCGACCACGCCACGCTCGCTGCGAGGGCTCGTCGTCCCCTCTGGAGTGCGAGACCTGTCCACCGGTAATCCGAATCCGGCCCTGCTGCCAATCGCCGCCGTCCAACTTCCGCGTGCCGACTCGCAGCGGCGGGCCCCGCTGCTGTACGGGGAACCGGCGGTCTCGCCCGAGCTGGCCGAGCATGCCCTGGCGTCGCTGACCGCGGACGGCGTTTCGGCCGACCACCTTGCCGTGACCGCCGGGGCTCTCGACGGCATCGAACGTGTCCTCACTGCCCATCTACGACCCGGCGACCGGGTGGCGGTCGAGGACCCGGGGTGGGCCAATCTTCTGGATCTGATTGCTGCGCTTGGCCTTTCGGTGGAGCCAGTGCGGGTCGACGACGACGGGCCGCTGGCCGCCGATGTGGCACGGGCACTGCGCCGTGGCGTACGGGCCGTCGTGGTGACCACCCGCGCCCAGAACCCAACCGGCGCCGCGGTCTCCGCTGCGCGTGCGGCCGAGCTGCGTCAACTGCTGGCTGAGAATGGTGACGTGCTGCTCATCGAAGACGACCACTGCGCGGGTATCGCGGGCGTACCACTGCACACCTTGGCCGGGACGACGCAGCACTGGGCGTTCGTGCGGTCGGCGTCCAAGGCATACGGCCCCGACCTGAGGCTGGCACTGCTCGCCGGCGATCGCCGCACGGTTGATCGGGTGCACGGGCGGCTGCGTCTGGGACCGGGTTGGGTCAGTTACCTGCTGCAGGATCTCGCTGTCAGCTTATGGCGCGACAAGGCAGCAACACGCCTGGTGCACAAGGCCGAAGCGGTGTACACCCGCAACCGCACCCTGCTGCACGCGGCGCTGGCCGACCGGGGTGTGCCGGCGCACGGCCGATCCGGTCTCAACGTCTGGATTCCGGTGCCCGACGAAACCGTGGCAATCACCCGGCTACTCGGCGCGGGCTGGGCCGCGGCGCCGGGAACACGGTTCCGGATCGGCACGCCGCCGGGCATGCGGATCACCGTCGCCCATCTCGATGCCACCGAAACCGACCCACTCGCCGACGCAATCGCCGAGGCGATGCATGCCGTCGGGCGCGCCAGCGTGTGAGTCAGACGTGCAGGTTCCCACTGCAGACTGTGACGGCGTGACCGATCAGTGCGACGTGATCGCCTGCTGACCGAATCCGCAGCAGGCCACCACGTTGGGAGGCTTGTTCGGCAAGCAACTCAGGCTTGGCGAGACGCTCTGACCACCAACTGGCGAGGGTGCAATGTGCCGATCCGGTGACCGGGTCCTCTACGATGCCGGCGCGTGGAGCGAAGACGCGGCTGACAATATCGGCGTCACGATCGCCCGCGGCGGTGATGATCACCGCCCGCGCGGCGATATTCGCCAGCACCGCAGGATTGGGTATTAGTGCACGGACTTCGGCGGCGGATTCAGCCTCCACCAACACGTCGTGGCGTCCGCGCCATACCGAGCACACCGTGATACCCGGGAGTCCCTGGGTCAATTCATCTGTCAGCGGTTCAGGGTGAGGTGGATCGGCGGGAAACCGCATGCTGATCGTGCCACCGGAGCCGGCTGTGCAGCTCAATGTCCCGCCACGCGTTTGGAATGTCCGATCACCGCCGAGGATATGCGCGGCGGCCAAGGTGCCACTTCCACACAAGGTCAATTCGGTGGTCGGGCTGAACCAGCGCAATTTCTCCGGCGGGGCATCGGGGCTTGAGGTGTCTACGAACGCGGTGGCGGGCTGATTGAGTTCGGCGGCAACAGCTTGCATCCAGTCGGGATCGACCGGCTGGTCGACTAGCACGACACCAGTCGGATTGCCCCGAAACATGTTCTGCGTGAAGGTATCCACCACGTAGACTCGCATCTGCCTATCGAAGCATTGCCGCCTGGACAAAGAAATCCCGTTAAGGCGAGTGGCCTCTCGGGCTTGCTGATACTGAGTTATCCACAGCCACCATTTGATCCACAGGCCGGGCTTTGTGCCATTTGCTCGGCGCGGAATTGTCGGGGTCGTTCATAGCGTCGAAGTATGGCAGTCGGCACCGAGCAGGCACGGGAACGGATCAACGCCGCTCTCAATGCGATTGACGCTGCCCACGACCTGTTGTGTAATACCTCTTCGGACGTGCTAGGCAACAAGTTTCGCGTCTACATCGCTGAGCGTTTGGAGGCCGAAAACCGCGCCAACCGCGGGCTGATGTATCGATTCTTCGGGGAGATCGCCGACCCGCCCGACGAGCCCGGGTCGATAGCAGCGATGCGATCCGCACTGTGGGCGCGACTGCGCATCACTCCCAACGAAATAACCCGTCGGTTCAAACTCGCAGCCCGGATTCGACCGCGCCGGTCGTTGACCGGCCCTGCGGTGCCCCCGGAGTTGCCGACGTTAGCGGCCGCGGTCCAGGCCGGCGCCGTCGGCGAAGACCACATCCGGGCGGTATGCCGAGCGGTCGACGTGTTGCCCGCCCAGGTGTCGCCCACCGACGTGACAACCGTCGAGCGCAAGCTGGTTGAGCATGCTACGAAAGTCGATGCCGGCATCGTGGTCAGACTCGGACAACGCATCGCCGACTACCTCAATCCCGACGGCCTATTCAACGACGAAGATCGGGCACGACGCCGCGGACTGTACCTCGGCCCGCAGGGTGCGGACGGCATGTCCCGGCTGACCGGCTTGCTCGACCCCGAGGCCCGTGCCTACTTCGAGGCCATCGAAGCAGCGGTGCGGCCGGGTCGCCATCTTCCCAATGGCAAAGACGGCGACCCAGAGGCGCGCGATGATCGCACGCCCGCTCAACGGTGCCACGACGCGTTAAAACTCGGCTTGCAAACCGCGATCGCTTCCGGTGGACTCGGTGTGCACCGCGGCCACCCGGTCACCGTGGTGGTCGCTACAACATTGGCGGAACTAGACCAGGCCGCCCAAGCGGCCGTTGATTCGTCGATCTCGATGCCACCGGCCGCGACGACCGGTGGTGGCTCCAGACTGCCGATGAGGGACCTGATCAACATGGCCGCCAAGACCATTCATTATCTTGCGGTGTTCGACAACCACACTGAACGGCCGCTGTACCTGGGCCGTCAAAAGCGCGTTGCCACCACCGACCAAAGGCTGATCTGCCACGCCCGTGACCGTGGCTGCACCCGTCCCAACTGTCTTGAATCGGGGTATCGCTGCGAAGTTCACCATTCGCCGGACTGGGCCCGCGGCGGCCACACCGACGCAGACAAGCTGTTTTTCGCTTGTGGCCGAGACCACGGCATGGCAAGCCGCGGCGAACTGCGCACCCAGGTCACCCAGAGCGGGCGACTCGGATGGACCGACGGCACCAGCCCACCCGATATCAACCATGCACACCACCCCGACGAGCTCCTCCGCGGAGATCCGGACCCGCCCGTAAACCAGGAGTGAGCCGTGGGAATCGTGCGCAAGCGCCGCCAACTGGTTAACCGCTAACGTGGATGCCGATGATCGGCGATCGCTGGAACGTGACGGACGAGGAAGTCGCTCGCCGGTATCCCTGCGATCAATTCGTCCGCACGCCCACCCTGCAGGCATGGCGCGGAATTACCGTGCACGCAACGCCCCAAGTGCTATGGCCGTGGGTCGGCCAGATCAGGATCGCGCCATACTCCTACGACTGGATCGACAACCTCGGCCACCGGTCGCCCCAGCAGTTGACGGGCCTGCCCGAACCTGTAGTCGGCGAACCTTTCACCACCGCGGCAACCCGGCGCTTCGGACGCATTCTTGCCGTCGATCCGCCCGAACAGCTCACCGGTGAGATCATGGGAGCCGCCATCTCCTATGTCCTAGTGCCGGAAGGCCAGACAACGCGGCTGTTGATGAAAATCGTTACGTCCATGAGCCGCTGGCTGACCCCCTGGCTATCGGTCGGCGATCTCATCATGGCTCGCCGGCAACTACTCAACCTCAAAAGCCTCGCCGAACGGAACCAACCGGTGGCAGACTGACCCCGTGCCGCCGTATCGGGACGTCGACGCGTTCAACGATCGGGCCGCGGAATACGACCGCGGCTGGCGGGGTCAACTGCACCACGAGATCGCCAATCGCACGGCCCGTCTCGCTGCGGCTACCGTCGCCACCCCCAACCGGGTGCTCGACCTGGGCTGCGGAACCGGCTATTTGCTACGGACGTTGGCGAGCCGTTACCCCGACGCCGAACAACTTGTCGGCATCGACGCCGCCCCCGAGATGGTCAAGACGGCCAACGCCGTTACTCAAGATGATCGGTTGACGTTCGCCGTCGGCGTTGCCGAGCACATCGGCTACCCCGACGAAACGTTCGACTTGATCGTCAGCACAACGTCATTCGATCACTGGTCTGACCAGCAAGCGGGGCTGCGCGAATGCGCCCGGGTACTGTCTCCCGGTGGCCGGCTGGTGCTCGTCGACCAGTTCTCATGGTGGCTGATGCCGACCATGCTCACCAGCCGTCGCGGCAAAGCCCGCACCAGGCGGCGCGCCGGCCGTCTGCTGCTGCGCGCCGGATTTTGCTCGCCGCAGTGGCACCGGTTGCACGCGGTGATCATCAACGCGGTGACCGCGACCAAGCCGGCCTAAGACTGAAACGAGCGGAAGCTGCCGTCGAGCACTTGCAGGTGACCGATCGTCCGCCCCGTCACGACCTGGGGATCCACCAGCGTCAACTCCACCGCCGCCTGCGCGAACTCCTCCGCCTGCGCCACGTCGTCGAATCCGGGGGCGTAGTACGAAAGTCCGGGCGTCATAATCGGTTTGGACGGTGACAAGGCATTGACCGCGATGTTATGGCCCTGCAAATCGTAGGCAGCACACCACGTCAAGTGTTCCAGCGCAGCCTTGGATCCCCCGTAGCCGGGCAGCACGCCGCCACTGCGGTCGGGGTAGGGCCCGTCGCCGGGTAGCCGCGACGCGATGGAGGTGACGTTGATGATCGAGCCACTCTTCGCGGCGATCATGTCGGGGCAGACCAGCTGGATCAGCTCGTAGGCCGCAAACACCGAGATCTCGAAGTGTCGCCGGTATGCACCCAGCGGTGTCCCCAGCAGCGGCGGCCAATCGGGTTTGGCCGCAACCGGTGGCGCCTTGGTCGACTTGGTGCGCGTGTCGTCACCCGGCTTCGGCGGGCGGCCGGGCGCAGTGAACGCCGCGTTGTTGACCAGAATCGCGATCGGGCCCAATGCATCTCGGGCCTGACCGACGAGTCGCGCGATATCGTCGCGGTCGAGCAGGTCAGCTCGGATTGCTACCGCGTGTCCGCCCGCCGACTCGATGTCGGCGACGGTCTCACCGATGGTCCCGGGCAGCCGCTCGTCCCAGACGTTTTCGGTGCGACCGATCACGGCGACCGCCGCACCCGCAGACGCCAGCGCCACGGCGATCGCCCGGCCTAATCCGCGGCTGGCGCCGGTGACGATCGCGGCCCGGCCGTCCAGTCGTCCGGTCACCGGCCCGACCCTACATCTCGGGTGACGCCGTGCACGAGGATGGCGGTGGTCTGATCGACCCAGGCGTCGTCGAGTTGTTCGTCCGGACGCAGCAACAACCGCAACAACGTCGCTCCGCCGATCAACTCGATCAGCCGGTCCGGGTCGACATCGCGATGCACCTCGCCGCGTCCAACACCCTCGCGCAGCCGCGCCCGCACTGCGGTGAACAGATCCACGAAACGCGACATCACCCGGGCGTTGAGCTCGGAGTCGGCGCTCATGTCGGCGACCAGCCCGGGCAACGCGGCGCGCACCACCGGGGTGGTGAACACGTCCCGCGCGGCGGCGATCATCGCCCGCACATCGGCCGCCATGTCGCCTGCCGGAGCCACCAACGCCGTGGGCGCCACCGGGAACGCGGCCTCGTGCACCAGTTCGGCCTTGCTCGACCACCGGCGATACAGCGCCGTCTTGGTGGTTCCGGCGCGTTCGGCGACCGCAGCCAATGTCAGATTCGAATAGCCGATGTGCACAAGCAGATCCGTGGTCGCCGTCAATATGGCAGCGTCGATACGCGGATCACGGGGCCGTCCGGCACCCGGACCCTTGTCAACCGAGGGTGAGTCTGCTTTCATAACGCTACCTACCGTATCGTAATTGCCGGGAAGAAGTCTCAACGAATGGAGGCACCCCGTGGCCAATGAACCTGTTCTCGACAAAGTCGACCGACTTCAGCGCTCCAGCCGCGACGTCACCGCCCTGCCCGCGGTGATGTCGAACTGGCTGTCAACCGTCCTGCCCGGCGGAGCGGCACCGCAGGTAACCGTGGAGAGCGGCGTGGACTCGACCGGCATGTCGTCAGAGACCATCATCTTGACCGCCCGCTGGGAGCAGGACGGCCAGCCGGTCACGCAGAAGTTGGTGGCCCGCGTGGCGCCCTCCGCCGAGGACGTACAGGTCTTCCCGACATACCGGCTTGACCACCAATTCGACGTGATACGGATGGTCGGCGAGCTGACCGATGTTCCCGTCCCGCGGGTGCGCTGGCTTGAGCCGACCGGCGAGGTCTTGGGGACACCCTTCTTCTTGATGAACTACGTCGAGGGTGTGGTGCCACCTGACGTCATGCCTTACACCTTCGGCGGCAACTGGTTCGCCGACGCGCCGCCCGAGCGTCAGCGCGAGCTGCAGGACGCCACTGTCGGAGTGTTGGCGTCACTGCATTCAATCCCCAACGCGGAAAGCACGTTTGGCTTCCTCTCCGAGGGAGAGGAAGGCGACACCGCACTGCGCAGGCACGTCAACTGGGTGCGGTCCTGGTACGACTTCGCGGTGCCCGACATCGGACGATCACCGTTGCTGGAGCGGACTTTTCGGTGGCTGGAAGACAACTGGCCACAACAGGTGGCCGCCGGCGATCCGGTGCTGCTGTGGGGCGACGCCCGGGTGGGCAACGTTTTGTACCGCGACTTTCGACCGGTGGCTGTGCTGGACTGGGAGATGGTGTCGTTGGGCCCGCGTGAACTGGACGTCGCGTGGATGATCTTTGCGCACATGGTCTTTCAGGAGCTGGCTGGTCTGGCAACGCTGCCAGGTTTGCCCGAGGTGATGCGCGAGGAGGACGTCCGCGCCACCTATCAGCGGCTCACCGGCGTCGAAGTCGCCGACCTGCACTGGTTCTACGTCTACTCAGGGGTGATGTGGGCTTGCGTGTTCATGCGCACCGGCGCCCGGCGGGTGCACTTCGGGGAAGCCGAGAAACCTGACAGCGTGGAATCGCTTTTCTACCACGCCGGATTACTGAGGCGTCTAATCGGAGAGGATCAGTAATGCTCGGACCACTCGACGAGTACCCGGTACATCAGGTCCCCCAGCCGATCGCCTGGCCGGGTTCCTCGGACCGCAACTTCTACGATCGCTCGTACTTCAACGCCCACGACCGCACCGGAAACATCTTCGTGATCAGCGGCATCGGCTACTACCCCAACCTCGGGGTCAAGGACGCGTTCGTGCTTATCAGGCGCGGCGACACCCAGACAGCGGTGCACCTGTCCGACGCCATCGACCAGGACCGGCTCAACCAGAACGTCAACGGCTATCGGATCGAGGTCAGCGAGCCGCTGCGCAAGCTGCGGTTGGTACTCGACGAAACCGAAGGCATCGCCGCAGATCTCACCTGGGAAGGACTGTTCGACGTCGTCCAGGAGCAGCCGCACATCCTGCGCTCGGGTAACCGGGTAACGCTCAATGCGCAGCGGTTCGCTCAGCTCGGCAGCTGGAGCGGCCGGATCGTCGTCGACGCGCAGGAGATCGCCGTCGACCCCGCCACCTGGATCGGCAGCCGCGACCGGTCCTGGGGCATCAGGCCGATCGGCGAACCCGAACCCGCGGGTCGACCCGCCGACCCGCCGTTCGAGGGCATGTGGTGGCTATACGTGCCAATGGCATTCGACGACTTCGCGATTGTGCTGATCATCCAGGAGGAGCCCAACGGATTCCGTTCACTCAACGACTGCACCCGCATCTGGCGCAACGGTCGCGTCGAGCAGCTCGGCTGGCCGCGGGTGAAAATCCACTACCGCTCCGGCACCCGCATCCCGACCGGCGCGACGATCGAGGCGACCGCCCCGGACGGCACCCCCGTCCACTTCGACGTCGAATCGAAACTGCCGGTCCCCATCCACGTCGGCGGCGGCTACGGCGGCGACTCGGACTGGCTGCACGGCATGTGGAAGGGCGAGAAGTTCGTCGAACGGCTGACCTACGACATGACCGACCCGGCGATCATCGCCCGATCCGGCTTCGGCGTCATCGACCATGTCGGCCGCGCGGTGTGCCGCGACGGCGACGGCAGTCCGGTGGAAGGTTGGGGCCTCTACGAGCATGGCGCGCTGGGCCGCCACGACCCGTCGGGGTTCGCCGACTGGTTAACGGTGGCGCCCTAGGCGGGTTGCGCCTCGTCGACGTTCGCGCTGCCGAACGTCATCTGCTCGTCGATTGGCCGTAGCCGGTGGTCAAGCACGTCACGCAAGAAGTCGTGGCTGACCAGCCACGGTCGGCGGGTGCCCGACTTGGGCAGCACGTCCAAAGCGCGCAGCACATAGCCCGCCTGCAGGTTGAGCGCCGGCTGCTCGGCCATGTCGGTGTCCCCGAGGTGCGGATATGCGTGGGTGTAGCCATGAGAGTTCATGTGTTCCAACAGCTTTGCCACCGACCGCGCGGTCATGTCGGCGCCCAATGTCCAGGATGAATTGATGTAACCCACGCACCAGGCCATGTTGGGGACATCCTCGAGCAGGTGCCGCTTGTAGACGAAGCGGTCGTGCGGGTTGATCTTTTCGCCGTCGAGGCTGATGCCGATGCCGCCGAGCGCCTGTAGCTGCAATCCCGTCGCGGTGACGATCACATCGGCGTCGAGGTGCCGCCCCGACTTCAGCATGATGCCGCTGGTGTCCATGTGGTCGATGTGGTCGGTGACCACATCGACGGCACCGTCGCTGATCGCCTTATACAGGTCGGCGCCCACGAGGATGCACAGCCGCTGATCCCACGGGTTGTACGGCGGCTTGAAGTGGGTGTCGATGTCGTAACCCGGCGGCAGGTTGCGCTCGGCGATGCGGCGAAGCCGACGCTTCATCAACTCCGGCGCCCGGCGCGACACCTCCCACAGCAGCACACCGATGATTGCATTGCGCCAGCGAACGAGCCAGTGGGCAACTTTGCGCGGCAATACGTTTCGGATCGCAACCGCCGTTGGCTCCACCTGCGGGGCGGAGATCATGTAAGACGGCGTACGTTGCAGCATTGTTACGTGTGCTGCCCGTTCAGCCAGCGACGGGATCAAGCTGACCGCGGTCGCGCCGCTGCCGATCACCACGAACCGCTTGCCCGTGCAGTCCAATGACGCCGGCCAGTGCTGCGGGTGCACCACGTCACCGGTGAAGGTCTCGATTCCGGGAAATGGCGGTTTATAAGGGTTGTCGTAGTCGTAGTAGCCCGTGCCGAAGAACACGAACCGGCATCGGTAGGTTTTGTCGGCGCCGTCTTGCTCGGCTTGCACCCTCCAGGTGTCCGTGGTCGAGTCCCAGTCGGCTGAGCGAACGTAGGTGTTGAACCGGATGTGCTCGTCGATGTGATGCTTCCGCGCGGTGTCGGCCAGGTACTGCCAAATGTGCGGTCCGTCCACGATCATCTCCGGCTGGGTCCACGGCTCCCACGGGAAACAGAGCGTGAAGATGTCGCTGTCGGATCGCACCCCCGGATAGCGGTACAGGTCCCAGGTTCCGCCGAGGCGCTCGCGCCGTTCCAGGATGGTGAGACGTAGCTGCGGGTTGCGCTCCCGAATGCGATATGCGGCGCCGATCCCGGATATCCCTGCACCGATAATGACCACATCAAAGAACGGGTCCTCAGTCATCGAGAATCTCCTCCCACCAGTGCTCGGCGAGTTACTTTCGCCCTCCAGGGTAGGTCGGCCGCTATTCACGGCGATGGGGACTGCGACTTGTCTCATCGATGATCGCGGCCAGCATTGCGTCGGCGAGGGTTGTCGTCATGCGGTTAACTGAGCGGCATGCCCGACGCGACTTGGACCGCCGATGTCGTAGTAGTAGGCGCGGGTTTCGCCGGGCTCACCGCTGCCCGCGAGCTGATGCGACTCGGACACGATGTGCTGGTGCTCGAGGGCCGCGACCGGGTCGGCGGACGCTCGCATACCGGCCATGTCGCCGGCATCCCGGTTGATCTGGGCGGCACGTTCGTCGGCCCGACGCAAGACGCTGTGCTGGCGCTGGCCGACGAGTTCGACATCGCCACGGTCCCGACCTACCACGATGGCGCCAACCTGATTCGATGGCGCGGCATGGTCCGCTCGTACAGTGGCACCATTCCGAGGCTCTCGCTGGGGGGCCTCATCGACATCGGCCGGGTGCGTTGGCAATTCGAGCGGATCGCCCAGACCGTTCCGCTGACCGAGCCGTGGAAGGCCCGGCGCGCCGCCCGACTCGACGGCCAGTCGCTGGGCGACTGGTTGCGGTCGGTGCACGCCGGCGCGACCGCACGCGATCTGCTGGCCATCATGGCGCGGGTGACCTGGGGGTGCGAACCCGACGACGTGTCGATGCTGCACGCCGCGCGCTACCTGCGGGCGGCCGGTGGCCTGGACCGGCTGCTCGACGTGGAAAATGGTGCCCAGCAGGATCGTTTCTCGGCCGGCACGCAACAGATCGCCAACATGTCGGCAGCTGAACTCGGCGACCGGGTGGTGCTGGAGGCCGCCGTGCGACGCATCGATCACCACGATGGAGGGGTGAGCATCACCTGTGAGAAGGGCCGCGCCGACGCCCGTTTCGTCGTCCTCGCGATCCCGCCGGCGCATCGGAGGGCCATCGAGTTCACTCCCCCGCTGCCTGCCGAATACGACCAACTCGCCGAGCGTTGGCCGCAGGGCCGGCTCAGCAAGGCGTATGCCGCCTATGCCACCCCGTTCTGGCGCAGCAACGGATCCTCCGGCGAAGCGCTGTCCGACGAAGGCCCGGTGTTCATCACCTTCGACGTCAGCCCGCAGCCCGACGGACCCGGCATCCTGCTGGGGTTCGTCGACGCCCGCACCTTCGACGAGCTACCCGCTGAGCAGCGTCGGCAGCGCGCGCTGGAATGCTTCGCATCGCTGTTCGGCGACGAAGCGCTGAAGCCGCTCGACTACGTCGATCATTGTTGGGGCGCAGAAGCTTTCGCGGCGGGCGGCCCGACCGCCGCGGTACCACCCGGCTCGTGGACGCGTTATGGGCCCTGGTTACGCCGTCCCGTCGGACCCATCCACTGGGCCGGCACCGAGACCGCCGATGAGTGGACCGGCTTCCTCGACGGGGCGGTGCGCTCCGGTCAACGAGCCGCCGCCGAGGTGGCTGCGCGCCTATACGCGCGGCTATGAACTGATACGTCGTCTGCCGGTGAACGATTCGGCGAGCGCGCGCAGCTCCCGGTTGACCTCAGCGGGGCGTTCCAGCATTGCGCAATGCCCACCGGGCAGCACGACGAGCCCCAGCAGGTTAGGCGCGGCCGCGGCGATCCGCCGGGACTGGACCGGCGGCGTCAGCCGGTCGCGTTCGCTGCCGATGACCAGTGTCGGGACTGTCAGACCGGCAAGGCTGATGTGCCTACGCTGCAGCGCGTCGGCGAGCGCCTTGCCGCAGCCACCGCGTCCGGCCGGCGATGTGCCGTTGAAAAGGTCGTAGATCAGAGCGCCGATTTCGGGCGCGGCATCGGCGCCGACCGCCAGCATCGAGATCATTTCGCGGGTGGCGCGGCGCACCGCGGGAGGCACGGTGAACGAGCCGAAGATGTTGATCAGGGCACGCCCACCAAAAACCCGGACCGCCGCGAACGGCGCCGGAACCGGCAACAACCTCACCTCGCGCAGCAGGTCGCCGGTGGTGGTGTTGATCATGGCGACGGCGTCGGCGCGCGCCTCGACCTTGTGGCGGTACCGGTCCGACCAGGCGGCGACGGCCATCCCGCCCATTGAGTGTCCGGCGATGACGGCACGTTCGCCGGGTGCCAGCGTTGCCTCGAGCACCGCATCGAGGTCCGATGCGAGGTGCGCAAGGCTATATCCGCCGCGCCGGGGGATCCCGCTGCGGCCGTGGCCGCGATGGTCGTACGCGATCACCCGGTACTCGGCGGCCAGTTCGGCGATCTGGTAAGCCCACACCCGGATGGCACACGTGATCCCATGTGCCAGCACGATCGGATAGCCGTTCTCGGGCCCGAATACCTCGGTGTGCAGGCGGGTGCCATCGGGAGCGCGGACGGGGATTGTCCGGCTGGGCGGCAATGCCGCAGGTAGGGAGGCCAGCTTGTGGGCCGATCGCCGAGAACTCATGGTAGCTCCCTCCGATGCGGCCCCGTCGCCGCCTGGCGAGTGTATCCGAATCGACTACCCCGAACGGCCAAAATGTGGATGGCAGTCACCGTCCTGGCCACGAGATCCAAATTTGAAACTTCACGCCGCACGGCAGCCAATAGACTCTCATCATCGGGGGAAGTGGGCTGGAAGAGGAGCGAACGATCATGGCCATTGATGCGGGCACCGAGGCACGCACAACACTCGAGGACGACTTCGACAAGGACGTCGCTGCCATGCAGCGATACTTCGACAGCCCGCGGTTCGACGGAATCACTCGCCTCTACTCAGCACGCCAAGTCGTAGAGCAGCGCGGCACGATCCCCACCGACCACACCGTGGCACGCGAGGCGGCGGAGGCTTTTTACCCTCGGCTGCGCGAGCTCTTCGCCCAGCGCAAGAGCATTACCACCTTCGGCCCGTACTCGCCGGGCCAGGCAGTGACGATGAAGCGGATGGGCATCGAGGGCATCTATCTAGGCGGATGGGCGACTTCCGCCAAGGGCTCGATCACCGAAGACCCCGGGCCCGACCTGGCCAGCTATCCGTTGAGCCAGGTGCCCGACGAGGCCGCCGGGCTGGTCCGCGCCCTGCTGACCGCCGACCGCAATCAGCAATACCTGCGCTTGCGGATGACCGGCGAGCAACGGGAAAGAACGCCGGCGGTCGACTACCGGCCGTTCATCATCGCCGACGCCGACACCGGCCACGGCGGCGATCCGCATGTGCGCAACCTGATCCGTCGGTTCGTCGAGGCCGGGGTGCCGGGATACCACATCGAGGACCAGCGCCCAGGCACCAAGAAGTGTGGGCATCAGGGTGGCAAGGTTCTGGTGCCTTCGGACGAACAGATCAAGCGTCTCAACACGGCCCGCTTCCAGCTCGACATCATGCGGGTACCCGGCATCATCGTCGCGCGCACGGATGCGGAGGCGGCAAACCTGATCGACAGCCGCGCCGACGAGCGTGACCAGCCGTTCATACTCGGCACTACCAACCTGAAGATCCCGTCCTATAAGGGCTGTTTCCTGGCGATGGTGCGGCGCTTCTACGACCTGGGAGTCACTGAGCTGAACGGTCATCTGCTGTACGCATTTCCCGACGGCGAGTACGCCGCTGCTGAAGCCTGGCTAGAGCGCCAAGGCATTCTGGGCCTGGTCGCCGAGGCGGTCGCGGCCTGGCGTCAGGACGGGCGGCAATCGATCGACGCTCTCTTCGACAAGGTCGAGTCGCGGTTTGTCGGCGCCTGGGAGCAGGACGCCGGGCTGGATACCTACAGCGAGGCCGTGGCGGATCTGCTCGCATTCCGCGAGAGCGAGGGCGAACCGCTGGACATGAGCACCGCGGAGTGGCGGCAATTCGCGGAGCGTGCGTCGCTGCACACCGCCCGGGAAAAGGCTCAGGAGTTGGGGGCCGACGTCGGGTGGGACTGCGAGCGGGCGAAGACGCCGGAAGGCTATTACCAGATCCGCGGCGGCATACCGTATGCGATCGCCAAGTCGCTGGCCGCGGCGCCGTTCGCCGACATCCTCTGGATGGAGACGAAGACCGCCGATCTCGCCGACGCCGGGCAGTTCGCCGATGCGATCCATGCGGTGTTCCCCGACCAGATGCTGGCCTACAACCTCTCGCCCTCGTTCAATTGGGACACCACCGGTATGACCGACGAGGAGATGCGGGCGTTCCCCGAGGAACTCGGCAAGATGGGCTTCGTTTTCAACTTCATCACCTACGGCGGACACCAGATCGACGGCGTCGCCGCCGAGGAGTTCGCCACCGCGCTGCGCCAGGACGGCATGCTGGCGCTGGCCCGTTTGCAACGCAAGATGCGCCTTGTCGAGTCGCCGTATCGCACGCCGCAAACCCTGGTCGGTGGCCCGCGCAGCGATGCCGCGCTGACCGCCTCCTCGGGCCGCACGGCGACCACCAAAGCCATGGGCGAGGGCTCCACCCAGCACCAGCATCTGGTGCAGACCGAGGTGCCCAAGAAGCTCCTGGAGGAATGGCTGGCGCTTTGGAGCGAGCACTACCAGCTGGGCGAGAAGCTGCGCGTGCAACTGCGGCCGCGGCGGGCCGGCTCGGACGTGCTCGAACTCGGTATCTACGGCGACGACGAGGAGCAGCTAGCCAACGTCGTCGTCGATCCGATCAAGGATCGGCACGGCCGCAGCATGCTGCAAGTGCGCGACCAGAACACCTTCTCCGAGAGGCTGCGCAAGAAGCGCCTGATGACGCTGATCCACCTCTGGCTGGTACACCGCTTCAAGGCGGAAGCGGTGTACTACGTCTCGCCCACCGAGGACAACCTCTATCAGACCGAGAAGATGAAGTCGCACGGCATCTTCAGCGACGTCCACCAGGAGGTCGGCGAGATCATCGTGGCCGAAGTGAACCATCCGCGCATCGAGGAGCTGCTCGCGCCCGATCGCGAAGCGCTGAAGCGGTTGATTCGCAAGGAGGATTAGCCGCTGCTTGAGCCGACCAGCTCCGGGTGGAACTTGGCTGCCATCCGGCGTATTCCGTCGTGCCAGTCGACCGTGGCGACGCCAACGAGTTCGCGCATCAGGCTCGGGTCGGTCGGATTACCGCGCAACGCCTGCTCGCTTTCCTGGAAGACCGGCTCCTTGCCAACCAGCGAGCCAACGTAGCCGCACCACTCCTGGAGGCTGACGGTCTGCTCTCCGCACCAATTGAGCGTGGTCGCCGGGACCGATGCCACCTCGAGCAATTTCGGGATGGTCGCGATGATGTCGTCCTCGTGGATCGGGTTGTAGCGGGCCGGACCGCCGGGCGGGACCGGGATCGGGATGCCGGCCAGCACCATCTCCATGTGATAGAACGGCCAACCGCCGTTGTCGCCGTAGGGGACGTTGAGTCGGGCGATGGTGGTGGGCACGCCGAGCGCGCGGGCCATCGTCCGAGCGACGACCTCGCCGGCGATCTTGGAGATGGAATAGGTTGGAAACAAAGGTTTGTGGTTGTCGCCCAAGGCGGCACGCTCGGTTCGTGGTTCGTCGTCCGGCGGGTCATAGACGGCGCCTGAGGAGCAATGAAGGAACGCTCTTGCGTTGCGGCAGTGGGCCATCAGCAGCCCGACCGACTCTGCATTGGCCGCGAGATCTTTTTCCCAGTTTCCGCTCTTGGCCACCGCGAAGTTGAGCACGTAATCAAAGTCGGACGGCAGGCCGTCAAACTCCCCGGCGGCCAGGTTGACGGTCTCGCACCGCACCCCCGACTTCTCCAGGGCCTCACGCGCCGCCGCGTCGGTGAACCGGGCAATACCCCAGACTTCGTTATCGACCGCCAAGGCCTGGGCAATGGGACTGGCAACCTGTCCGGTCGGGCCGGTGATCAGGATCTTCGAACCGCGCATGAGCTGATCGTAAGCCCGGCGCTACGGCCGCATCTCGTAGGCGCCGTCGTAGGCCTTGACCTGCTGCCAGACCCGATCGAAGCGGTCCGCATCGACAACCGGCTTGCGCACCGCTGAGATAGCCCAGTCTTGCTGCGCAGCAGTGGAACTCGACTTGCCATGCAACGCAACGGCATGTTGGGAGAAATCGCGTATCTGGACGTTGAAGATCTGGTCCACCAGGTCGGCGTCCAGTCCAGTCAGGCCGGCTTGCTCGAGAATCAACTGGCCGTAGACGACCAGAGTGAACAGATGGCCGACGACGAGCAGGAAGTCGAGGTCGCGCATTTGGTCTGCATCCGGGGCGGCGGTGGCCAGCAGCTCCTTGAGCGCGCGGGCCTGCTGGTAGAAAAGCGCCACATTCGGTATATCCAGGTGCTTTTCGTAAACTGCGGTCCAATCGGCGAATTGCACCTTGGACGCGCCCCGAGCCGGACCCTGCGCCCAGAAGAACACGTCATCGGCAGGGTCGTTGCGAGTGCCGATCTCCGGGTAAGCCGCCGGGTTGAACATGTAGTTGGGCATGAACTTCAGGATCTGCGCGACGTTGACGTGCACGGTGCCTTCCAGCCGCGGCAAGGCGCCGATCAGCCGCGCCACTTCGCAGAAGTAGGTGTTCTTCTCGAAGCCTTTGGCAGCCAACACATCCCAGAGCAGTGTGACGACGGTCTCGCCCTCGGAGGTGACTTTGGACTTGGTCACCGGGTTGAACAGCAGGTATCGACGGTCATCGAGGCTGGCGCTACGGAAGTAGTCGATCGCGCGGTCGCTGAACAGTTTCATCGCGAGCAATCTGGCGTAGGCCTCGACGAAGCTGGCACGTACGTGGGGGAAGTCGGTGACCGGGTTGCCGTACAGGATGCGGTTGTTGGCATGCGTGATCGCCTCGTAGAAGGCGTGCTCGCACATCCCGATCGAGCCGCTGCACAGATTGAACTTGCCGACATTGACGGTGTTGAGTGCGGCCGAGAACGCGTCCGGGCCGGTGCACAGGATGTCCTCCTCGTGCACCGGATAGTCGTTGAGCCGGAAGTTGCTGACATACATCTGGCCGTGCACCACGTTGCCGATCAGTTCGTAGTTCTGGTGGCCGCTGTCGGCAACGAACCACACGTAACCGTCGGCCCCGTCGACGTCGGTGCGGCGGGAGAACACCGAGACCATGCCCGCCACGTTGCCGTTGCCGATGTAGTACTTCTCCCCCGATGCACGAAAGATCACGCCCTCGTCGTCGTCGCGAGCGGGCGTCAGCAGCATGTCGGTGTTGTAGATGTCGGCGCCGTGCTCGCGCTCGGACAGCGCGAACGCCATCACGCCGCCCGCCTCGAGTTGGGCGGCGGCGCGTTCCTTGGCTTTGATGTTGTCGCTCTGCCAGATCGGCCCGAGGCCCAGGATCGTCACCTGCTCGGCGTACCAGTACGAGAGCCCGTAGAACCCGAAGATCTCGCTCAGCACGGCATTGCGCGAGGTGTCCCACCGCTTGTTCGGGTCGCCGCCGCCGTACTCCGACGGGGTGAGGAAGGTCGCGAAGATCCGTTCGCGCTTGATGAAGTCGAGGAAGTCCGACACCCACGCCGCTTCGAGATCGTCGCGGAGCAGCTTCGCCTTGCCGCGCCCTTCGAACCAGTCGATCACCGCGCGGAGTTGGCGCCGCGTTTCGGGGTCGAAGTGCGACGGGTCGTATGTGTTCGGGTCGAACAGCAGTTTGCGGGAGTTCGCCATGGCTTGGCCCCTTTCATCGGCGTCGAATCTAGCGCTAGTCCTCCGGTGGATCTCGAGAAGCTAACGATTTGGTGGTCGGACGGCGTGGGGACGCACGCCACCTCGTCGGCCATGTCCGGCTCTCCACCGCAAGCGGGTGGGGGTACCCCCAGCCGCCCAGCGGCGAGGGGCGCACCCCCACCTCATCGCGCTGCGCGTTCCCCTTCGCCGCTGCGCGGCTGGGTGTGCCCGCACTGCATCGTCGCCGTCCTAACCGTCAGTTCGCCGGCGCCGCAGCCGAAATCGATTGGCTCACGGTGTAACTGTCGATTCCTTCGGTGCCGAGTTCGCGACCGTAGCCGCTGTTCTTGACACCGCCGAACGGGGCCGCCGGATCCATGATGTAACCCTCGTTGACGCCGAAAGTGCCCGACCGTACCCGGGCCGCCACGCCGTATCCGCGGTTGACATCGGTGGTGAATACCGAGCCGGCCAGCCCGTACTCGGAGTCGTTGGCGATCCGGATCGCCTCGTCTTCGTCCCGGTAGGAGATGACGGTCAGCACCGGGCCGAAGATCTCTTCGCGGGCAATCCGCATGTCGTTGCTCGCCTCGCTGAAAAGCGTGGGCCGCACATACCAGCCGGTGTCCAGACCGTCGGGCATGGCGGCGCCGCCGGTGACCAGGCACGCCCCTTCGCTTTTGCCCGATTTGATGTAGCCGCGGACCCGTTCCTGCTGACGCTGTGCCACCAGCGGGCCGATCTGGGTGTTGGGATCGGCGGGGTCGCCGACCGTCATCGATTCCATCGCCGCCGCCAACGCGTCGACGAACTCGTCGTTGCGCGCAGCGGGCACCAGGATCCGGCTCAGCGCGTTGCACACCTGGCCGCTGTTGGCCAGGCTGGCCATCTGAATCGCGGTGGCGACCGCCGATGGGTCGGCGTCTTCGAGCACGATGGCCGCCGACTTGCCGCCCAGTTCGAGGCTGACCTGCTTCAGTCCCGCGGCGCAGGCAAGGGCCACTTGGCGGCCGGTCGCCGTGGACCCGGTGAACGAGACCTTGTCGACGCCTGGGTGGCCCACCAGCAGCTCGCCGACCTCGCGCCCGCCGGGCACCACGTTCAGCACACCGGGCGGAAGGTCAGCTTCGGCAACCAAATCGGCGAGCAACTGCGCGTCGAGCACCGACTCGGGTGCCGGTTTGAGCACCACCGAACAGCCGGCCAGCAGCGCGGGTACCACCTTGGTGACGGTGAGAAACTGCGGCATGTTCCACGGCACCACCGCGGCAACGACTCCGACCGGAAGCTTGCGAATTCGAATGTCCTTGCCGTACAACCCCGGACGTGCCTGCTGCCATTCGTAGCTTCCCGCGAATCCACAAAACGCCGAGATCATCGTGAGCGGCAGCGCCACCTGTGCCCGTTTGGCGAAACTGATCGGAGCGCCGATCTCGGCCGAGATCAGCGCCGCCATGTCGGCTCGGCGCTCTTTGTAAATGCCGGCCAGCCGGGTGAGCGCCTCGATCCGTTCGGCGGGTTGCATGCGCGGCCACGGCCCGGTGTCGAACGCCGCGCGAGCGGCTTCGACAGCCCGATTCACGTCCGCGGGTCCGGCACAGGCCGCATGACCGATGACCGCCTCGCTGTGCGGCGATACCACGGTGATGACGGCGTCGGAGTCCGGCGCCCGCCATTTCCCGTCGATGAAGAGTTGATCCCTCTCGTACATCAATGCCTCTCAGGTGTTGCGACCGCCGTTGACACCGAGGATCTGTCCGGTGATGTAGCTGGCCTCCTCGGACACGAAAAACGAACACGCGGCGGCGATATCCTCGGGCCGGCCCACCCGGCGCACCGGGGTGCGATTGATGTGGTCCTCCACCGAGCCGCCGAGCAGATGCCGGCTCTCGGCGCTGCGCAGCATCGGTGTGTCGACGAACCCCGGCGGTACGGCGTTGACGGTGATCCCGCACGGTCCGTATTCGAGGGCAAGCGATTTGGTCAGGCCGTTCACCGCGGATTTCGCCGCCACGTAGTGAGCCATGAACGGTTGCCCGGAGTGCGTGCTGGACGACGAGATGTTGACGATGCGTCCCCACCCGGCCTCGACCATGTCGGGCAGCACGGCCTGGATGGTGTGGAATACGCCGTTCAGGTTGACATCGATCACCTTGGACCATTCTGAGAAGGACATATGCGAAAACTTCTTGAAGCCTTCCACCCCGGCCGCGTTGACCAGCACCAGGATTGGGCCGAACTGTTCGCGGATCGCCGCGACGGCGGCGTCGACATGGGCGCGGTCACTGACGTCGGCGACGTGGCCGAACCCGTCGTCGGTCGGCGACAGGTCAATGACGGCGACCTGGAATCCGTCGCTGCGCAACCGTTGGGCGACCGCACGGCCAATCCCTGACGCACCGCCGGTCACGACCGCCGTCTTCACGCCCAATCCCACCTTCCTGAGCGACCGCCCAAACATGCCTATCACTCCCCGTCGACGGCGGTCAAGTGAAGGGTTAGGGTCCGTTGATGGACCGGCCCCCATTTCGTTTCGCAGTACAGGCGGCCAACGCCGCCGGGAGTCGCGAGTGGCACGACACCGTTCGCAAAGTCGAAGACCTCGGATACTCAACGCTTTTCCTGGCTGATCACTACCTGGGACCGGGCCCCGCGCAGCGAGCCGCACACACCCCTCGCCAAGACCTGGCTCCCATCGCGGCGATGGCTTCAGCAGCCGCGGTCAGCAAGACGCTGCGCATCGGGTGCCGGGTGTTCTGCATCGACTATCACGCGCCGGCGGTATTGGCCAAGGAAGCGGCGACACTTGATCTGCTGTCTGACGGTCGCCTCGAGATGGGTATCGGGGCCGGGTGGAGCGAGGTCGAGTACACCGCGATGGGACTTGACTTCGAGCTGCCGGGCCGACGAATCGCCAAGCTCGCCGAGGTCGTTTCGTTCCTCAAGGCGCATTGGCAGGGCGACGAGCTGAACTGGTCAGGCGACTTCGTTGAGGTGCACGGATATGCGGGACGGCCCCGCCCGGTGCAACGCCCGCATCCGCCGATCATGATCGGCGGGGGCGGACAGCGGGTCCTCTCGCTCGCCGGTCGCGAAGCCGACATCGTCAGCATTTCCAGCGTGCCCTTCGTGGCGCACGACGCCGACGGCCTCGATCCGCGGGCAGTCGCGGGGCGTCGGATCGGCTTCGTGCGTGACGCTGCCGGCGAGCGCTTCGGTGGTTTGGACGTCGAGAGCTCGCCGTACTTCACCCAGATCACCGACGATCCCGAGACGGCCCAGGCCAGCCTGGCTGGTCTGGCAAAGTCGACCGGGATCGCCATCGAGTTGCTGCGCGACCATCCCAACGTCCTGGTCGGCTCAGTGGAAAGCGTTGTAGAAGCGTTGTGTTCGCGCCGCGAAAGGCTTGGCATCAACTACGTCACGGTCCAGCAGTCCCAGATCGAATCCTTCGCGCCGGTGGTGGCCCGGCTGCACGGACGCTGAACCTTGACCCCCACGACATCGAAGTGCGACCATGGGGCCTGCGTGTTTGGGCGATCGCTCAAGGGTGCACAAGAGAATGAGTTAACTCCATGGCAAAACGGACCAGATACAGCGAGTACCGCGACCGGTACCCGAACTATCGACTCGAGCTCACCGACGACGGAATCCTGTTCATGCAGTGCCACACCAACGGCGGCAGCCTGGTGTGGGACTGGCGCGCACACGACGACATGTCAGACGCGTTCGCCGATATCGCCGGCGACCGCGAGATCAAGGTGCTTATCCACACCGGCACCGGCGAGAACTACAACGCCAATTGGGGACGCATGCCCAACGGCGACCCCGTCGAAAGGCCCGAGTACCTGCTGATGCCCGGCACCCGTGGTCTGCACAAGCTCGACGAAAAAGCCTGGTATGCAAGGCATCTAATCACCAACGTGCTCGATGTCGACGTTCCGATGATCAGCGCCGTCAACGGCCCGTGCAACATGCACTCCGAGGTGCCGCTGCTCGGCGATATCGTGCTGGCTTCCGAGGACGCCTACTTCCAGGACGCATCGCATTTTCCCCGCGGCCAGGTGCCCGGCGACGGTCAGCACGTCATCTGGAGCTTTTTGGCCGGCCACACCCGCGCCCGCTATTTCCTGCTGACCGGGATGAAACTCGGCGCGGCCGAGGCCAAGGAGTGGGGTGTGGTCAACGAGGTGCTGCCGAAAGATCAGTTGCTGGACCGGGCGTGGGAGTTGGCTCGCGAACTGGTCAAGCGTCCGCCGCTGACGCTGCGTTACTCACGCCAGCTGTTCACCAACCCGCTCAAGCGGGCTTTCATCGACGAACTCGGCCACGGCCTGGCCCGGGAAACCTACGCACAGCGGGCCTTCTTCCCGTTCGGCGGTGAAATGGCTCCGCTGGACAGGGCATGGGATGACGAACCTTGGTCAAATTCCGTGCCCACACCGACGAACGACGGAGTCCGGTCATGACCAGCATCCAGCAGCGGCTGTCCACCGGCCGGGGCAAGTTCACCACCGACTACCCCGAACTCGGTACCGGCCCGGTCAGCTACGAGGATTCGATCTCCGAGGAATTCTTCGCGGCCGAGCGCAAGGCGGTGTTCGAACGAAACTGGTTGTGCGTCGGACGAATTGAGCGACTGCCGCGCAAGGGTTCGTACTTCACCCGCGACCTGCCCGGTGGCCTCGCCTCGATCGTCATCGCTCGCGATCTGGATGACACCGTGCACGCGTTCCACAACGTCTGCGCCCACCGCGGCAACAAGGTGGTCTGGCAGGAGCACCCCGGACGAGAGTCCTCGGGAACGTGTCGCGCGTTCGCCTGCAAGTACCACGGCTGGCGATACGGCTTGGACGGCAGGGTCAACCACATCACCAACGAAGGTGAATTTTTCGATTTGGACAAGAGCACACTGCGGATGCCGCCGGTGCACTGCGAGGTGTGGGCGGGCTTCATCTTCGTGCACCTCGCCTCCGAACGGGAAGGAGTCCCGGTGCCGCTGCGGGATTTCCTCGGCGACGGGCTGTTAGCCATCGAGACTTATCCGTTCGAGAAGATGACGCAGCGTTACGGGTTCTCCACCCGGATCAACGGGAACTGGAAGCTGGCCGTCGACTCGGTATGCGAGTGGTATCACCCGCCGTATGTGCACGGTCGCTTCATCGACCCTGACGTCTCGAAAGCCGAGAAGATGGTGCCGCCGGTCGACGCCTACCACTACGAACTGTTCCGGCCGCACATGCTCACCTCGGTTCCCGGACCGCCGCCGCTGCCGCCCCGCGAACCGGGCACCGCGGGGCCGCCCCGCCAGGACCAACGTTGGGTCTACAAGCTGTTCCGCGCTGGGCTGTTCGGTCCCGACGATGTTCCGGATATCGGTCCTACACCCGAGTTCCTGAACCGTGGCAACATCGCATCGTGGGGCAACGACCAGTTCTGGGTCTTCCCGAACATATCGATCCAGATCTGGGCGCGCGGCTACTACATCACCTACAGCTACTGGCCGGAGACCGTCGACTCGCACATCTACGAGATCGACATGTATTTCGTGCCGCCCGCCAATGCGCAAGAGCGTTTGGCGCAGGAGCTGGTGGTCGACAGCACGATTGAGTTCGCGATGCAGGACGTGAACACCATCGAGGCCACCCACTCGGCGCTCAAGACACGGGCACAGAGCATCTTCCATCTCAGCGACCAGGAACTGCTCATCCGCCAGTTCCACACCGTCATTCGCGATACGGTGGCCGCCTACCGGTCTGGAGAGTCGTCATGACTAATTCAGCACTGCCGCAAGGATTCTCCGAGCTGGAACCGTTTGTGGCCGAGTGGGCATTGCCGGCGCGGGCGCAACGCTACGAGGCGCGGCTGAAGAAGCCGTACAACGAACTCGTTACGTTCTACGACGCGATCGCGCCTCGGGCCGAGCGGGCGATCGCCTACCTCAACGAGCTCGACATCAACGACTTGCCGGAGGACGCCGAAAGGCTGCTGCGCCTGCTCTACTCGATGATCCTGGTGTCCTACGCCGTCAACGTGTTCAAGCAGAACCGTATCCCGGACTCCGGTGCCGCCTTCTTCGACATGGTCGCCGAGCCGGCGGTGTGATAGTCCCCTCGTGATAGTCCCCTCGTGATAGGACCCCAGCGTGACCGTCGCAGAACGACCCAAGGCACGGGACTCGACGACTCGCGACATGCTGGTCGCCGCAACTAGTCAGATCATGGTCGAGGAGGGCTACGCCGCAGCCACGTCGCGCCGGGTGGCGGCCAAAGCCGGTGTCAAACCCGCATTGGTGCATTACTACTTCCCCACCATGGACGAGTTGTACCTGGCTGTATTCCGCCGCGGCGCCGCCGTCTATTTGGAGCGCCAGCAGAATGCGCTGGCGTCTGATCGCCCATTGCATGCCTTCTGGGAGACGCTCACCGAACCCAAAGACACCCGATTGCTCTTGGAGTTCATGGGGCTTGCGAACCATCGCAAGGAGATCAAGGCAGAGATCGCGGCCTGGTCTGAGCGATGGCGCGAGCAGCAGATCACCGCGCTGAACTTCATCGTGCGCGAGCACGGCATCGACGCGGACGAATTCCCTCCGGCCGCAATCGCGGTCGTCGTGGCCGCGATCGGTCGCACCCTGATCCTCGAGCAGGGACTCGGCACCGCCGGCGGTCACCGAGAGGCCGTCGCGCTGGTCAATCGCTTCCTTGACCGATTCGAGATGCCGACACCGAAGACTCGCCGGGGCCGCAGCGCAGCGGACGCGGCTCCTTAAGGCAGCACCACCCGCAGCCGCTCCCAGCCACGGACAGTGGATGTCGATGCGAGTTGTGCTGTGTCGTAGTCGATGTCCCATTCGGGCCAGCGGTTGAGGATCTCGTCCAACGCGACGCGACCTTCCAACCGCGCGAGGTTTGCGCCCAGGCAGTAGTGCAGACCCTTCCCGAACGTCAGGTGCGAGATGTTGTCGCGATGGATGTCGAACGTGTCCGGGTCGGAATAGCGGCGGGGGTCGCGATTCGCGGCGCCGAACAGCATCAGCATGGCACTGCCCGCCGGAACGGTGGTGCCGTAGCACTCAAAATCCTTTGCCATCCAACGGGCGACGTGCGGACCAGTGGGCTCGAAGCGCAGTGTCTCGTCGACGGTGCGGTTCAGCAGCGAACGATCCTGGTGGATTTCCCGGCGCTGGTCGGGGTGTTCGGCGAGTACTTTGGCCAGCCAGCCGATCAGCCGGCCCGTCGTCTCGTTTCCGGCACCGGCCACCACCTGGGTGTAATGCAGCACCTCTTTGCGCGTCAGCTTTCGGCGCACGCCCCGCTCGTCGTCGAACTCGACATTGAGCAGTGTAGTCATCAGGTCGTCGGACGGGTTTTTCGATCGCCATTCGACGTAGTCGGCGTAGATCCGGCCGTCGGCAATGGAATCGGCGTCGGCGACCTTAAGCGGCGCACCCGGCTTGGTGCGCAAGTTGGCGTCATTGGCGTCGCGAACCGAGATCTGCTCGGACTCAGGGATTCCCAGCAGCATACCGATCACTCGCATCGGCATCATCGAGGCGAGCTCGGCGATGATGTCGAATCCTTGCGAACCGACGAGCGGGTCCAGACACCGGATGCAGTACTGCCGGATCTGGTCTTCGATGGCGGCCATGCGGCGCGGCGTGAACACCCGGGACATCAGCCCGCGCAGCCTCGAATGCTCGGGTGGATCCTGAAACATCATCACGCCGCCGGGCATGTCGAATTTCGACTTGACCAGCTCGAGGATGTCGCTGCGCCGACTGGAGAACACCTCCCAGTTCGCCAAAGCTTGCTCGACGTCGGAATGCCTTGATATCGCCCAGAAGTCGTATTGCTCGTTGTAGTAGATCGGGGCCTCGTCGCGCAGCCGCGCGTAGGTCGGGTACGGGTCGGCGTTGATGCCGACGTCGTAGGGGTCGTAGTAGACATCGGTGTCGCTGGTGACAGTCATCGCTGATTCCCTTTACTTCAGACAGCTGCCGGCGTCCACCGGGAGTGCAACCCCGGTGATGTAGCGAGCTTCGTCGGAGGCCAAGAACAACACTGCGTTGCTGATATCTTCTGGGGTCACCCAGGGGATGGGCAAGACGTGGAAACTCTGGCACACCGGCGCAAGATCGTCGGGTCCGGGATTGTCCAAATCTGGCCGGAAAGCACGATAGGTGGCCTCGTTCATCAGCAACGGTGAATTCACGTGTGTCGGGAGAACGGCGTTGACCCGGATCATGCGCTGTCCCAATTCGACAGCAAACGAACGCATTAGGCCGATCACACCGTGCTTGGCCGCGACGTAGTGGCCGACGTGCGGATAGGCCTTGTTACCGGCGACTGAGGAGGTCAAGATGATCGAGCCGCCGCGATCGCCCGCCAGGATGTGCGGAACGCCGGCCTTCACCGTCTTCCACACCCCACTGAGGTTGACGTCGATCATCTCCTGCCACAGCGCTTCGTCCGCTTTGTGTAGCTTTCCGGCCGTCGTACCGATGCCGGCGTTGGCGACGATGACATCAAGCCGGCCCAGTTGCTCCACCCCGCTGTCGACGGCTGCACGCAGTGCGTCGTAATCACGAACGTCCACTTCGGCGCTCACGACGCGGCCCCCGGCGTTCTTGACCATGCCGGCCGTCTCATCGAGGTTTTCCGGCGTCGCACCGTCTACCGGGGAATTCTCAAAGTCGCGACAGATGTCGACGGCGATGATGTCGGCACCCTCCTGCGCGAGCCGGACGGCGTGACTTCTGCCCTGCCCGCGCGCAGCGCCGGTCACGAATGCGACTTTGCCGTCCATCCGGCCCGCCATGCCAACCTCGATTCCTGTGCGGATGCGATTTTGGGCGATCGCCCAATTTTAGGGCGCACGCCATGTTTAGCAGCACCCTGCAGAGGTAGTCAAGAGCCTGTGCAGGCCGGCTAATCCCAATTCGGACGCACGCTGCGGCCCCTATTCTCGGTGGATAGGCATCGCCGCCGACAGTGGTGTGCACGCCGCGTCCGACGGAAACGGGAGCACCTTATGAGCACCGTCCGCGATGAGAACAAATTGCGCGCCTGGACGATCGGCGTAGCCGCCGCAGTATCGCTACCGGCAATGCTGTTGAGTGGCGCCGCAACCGCGCAGGCCGAAACGAATCCCACCTACTTCGCGAATCAGGATGGCAGCCTCGAGGTTCGCTACGGCGGTGGCGGGGTGGCGTTGTACGCGACCATCGTCGATACGCGCAATCCCCCAGGGGCAACGGAAGTCTGCCACTACCACTCGGTGGGAGTAATGAATACGCCCGGATTTCCCTATGATCGCGACACCACGGTGACCGGACCCAGCCCGTCGGCCCCCGTGACGATCACTTTCCAGCAGCTGGGCGGAACCTACAGCGTCAATGTGACCTGCTATGGCACGGGAAATTCGGCGAGCTACTCTCCGGTCGTTTACTGACTGAACTCACCGCGGCCAACGCCCGGTAACTACGGTATCGGCTGTCTGCGCACTGGCCGCGCTCATCGCCGGCTCAGCACTTCAATTCGGCGTAGCGACGGCGTTGGGCGCCGGTTGGTTGATCGCCGCCGACTTCATCGAATCGAGCGTCGGGAGCCCGCGCGCCATTCGTCGACGCGCAGTCCCGGCCGCACAATTCAACCGGGCATTCGCCCCGTGCCGCGTCGTAGTCGTCGGCGGGGAGCACACCGCTCGGCCGGTTAGCCGCCGAACGGCAATCCCGTACCACTGACGAAAGTTGCATCACCGCGTCAGCCACGACAGTAAGCTGCCGTTCGTGAGCAAAGACCGGTTAGCCAACGGGCGGGGCCGCTGGTTGGCCTTCGCGGCCACGATCACCGTCTCTGCCGGCATGCTCTACGCCCAACACAGCGAGCCTCGGTGCTGCGTCAAGGCCCCGCCGGCGAAGCCGGTGACCCCGGTGGCAGCGTCGACCAGCCCACCACCTGCGCCGGCCAGCGCGCCGCACATCGCCAGTCCCGCGGAGGCGCACTTGTTGACGGCGGACGCACCGACCGCGGCCCAGAGTTTCCAGTTCGTGTTGCCTGTCGGTGTCGCGCCGGAGAAAGGGTTGCAGGTCAAGACCATCTGGGCTGCCCGCGCGATCAGCGTGTTGTTTCCCCAGATCACCACCATCGGCGGGTACCGGCAGGATGCCTTGAAGTGGCATCCCAATGGATTGGCCATCGACGTGATGATCCCGAACCACGACTCCCCCGACGGCATCGAGCTTGGCAATCAAATCGCGGGGTTTGCCTTGGCGAATGCCAAACGATGGGGAATCAGCCACGTGATCTGGCGGCAGAAAATCTATCCGGGCGTCGGCAAGGGGAGCTGGACGGCGGACTACGGCAACGAGACCGCCAACCACTACGACCACGTTCACATCGCCACCGACGGCGGCGGCTACCCGACCGGGCACGAAACGTACTACATCGGATCGATGAGCCCTACGCCGCCAGACTGATCAGCACGCCGGGCCGGCGCTGAGCAACCACTACACCAGGCAGCTGGACATGGTCCGGATCTTCGATGAAGAGGGTGTCAAGATGATCGCCGGCAGTGATGTCAGCGCATCCGGTTGGGAGATACCCGGATTCGCGTTGCATGAGGAGTTCGACCAGCTGGCGGCCGCAGGGCTGACGCCATTGCGCATACTGCAGATGGCCACTATCAACGCGGCCGAGTTCCTGTGCAGGACAGCCACTTCAGGTACTTTGGAGCCCAGGAAAGACGCCGACGTCGTCCTACTGTCGGCCAACCCGGTGGAGAACGTGGCCCACCTGCACGACATCGCCGGAGTGGTCCGGGCCGGCCGGTACTACTCGCCCAAAACTCGTTCCGCCGTCTAGTTACCCGGCGAACGGTGGTCCCTTCATGAGAGTGGGTTTGAACCCGTATCGAGGACCGGCGTGGGCCGCGCCGGCGGCTGGTCCAGTCAGCGGCATACAGCATCGGTCATTGCCTGCATTCAGGACCGCCTTGCCCGCGACCGATGGTGTAAGGACCTTGGTTTCCGCTGCGCTATGACGTCGTCGCATCCGCGAAGCTCCGCGCCACCCACAGATCCCAGACCGCCCTCGCGGGCCCGAGTTCATACCGGCGAGTGTGTAGTAGGTTACTTAATTATGCTCAGCAGCCGGAACCTTCAAGTTGTTGGTAGGCCAGGGATGAGCAACGGCACGGTCGGGCCCCCCGAAATGGAGCCGCACTTCGACGAAGTCCAGGCGCACTACGACCTTTCGGACGACTTCTTCAGCGCCTTCCAGGATCCGTCGCGGACGTACAGCTGCGCGTACTTCGAGCGAGACGACATGTCGCTCATGGAGGCGCAAATGGCCAAGATCGACCTTGCCCTCGGCAAGCTGGATCTGCAGCCGGGCATGACGCTGCTCGACATCGGTTGCGGGTGGGGTTCGGTGATGCAACGGGCCGTCGAGCAACACGACGTCAATGTCGTCGGGCTGACGCTCAGCCGCAACCAGTCAAAGTTCGCTCAGGACCTCCTCGACGGAGTCGACACCAACCGTTCGCGGCGGGTGTTGCTGCGCGGCTGGGAACAGTTCGACGAGCCGGTCGACCGCATCGTCAGCCTCGAGGCGATCGAGGCGTTTCCGCCGGAGCGCTACGCGCCCTTCTTCAAGAGGTGCGACAGCATCCTGCCCTCCGGCGGCCGGGTGGTGCTGCAGGCGATCCTGGGACATCCGCTGAAGCGCTGGCCGGAGATGGGCATCCCGATCACGATGACCGACCTGCGGTTCATGCGGTTCATCGCCAAGGAGATCTTCCCGGGAGGCTCGATCCCGTGTGACGAGGACATCATCCGGCTGTCGCAGGAAGCCGGGTTCGTCGTGGACCAGAAGCAGCTGCTCAGCGAGCACTACGTCCGCACTCTCGACACGTGGGCGCAAAGTCTGGAGGCACATCACGACGCTGCGGTCGCGGCGACCTCCGAGGAGGTCTACCAGCGGTACATGAAGTACCTCACCGGGTGCAGCGACTTCTTCCGGCGCGGTATCAGCGAGCTCGGGCAATTCACCCTCATCAAGGCCTGAGCCGATTCGGTCGAGGGCGGCCTATCGGCAGTCGTCA
>NZ_DASPSP010000168.1:0-5068 GCF_035623875.1 Mycobacterium sp.
GGGTCCAGCACGGGCGAGATGCCGAGATCGCAAGCCAGCGGGCGATCGCCGACGTCGGAGTCACGAATATGACGCAAACGAAGGTGATTGCGATCCGCGGGGAGCGCCTCGCCCTCGCTCATTACTTCGTCTTGGACAGCTGGGGCGGGTCCGAGGTGCTAGGCGTCTCTGAGATCAACGCCGAAAACCAGATCGTGGCATGCGTCGCGTTCGATCCCGACGATCTCGACGCCGCGTTCGAGGAGCTTGACGCTCGCTACGTTGCCGGCGAAGCGGCCGCCCATTCGGATACATGGTCGGTGATTGCAGAGGCCCACGCCCGGTTCAATCGTCGCGAACTTCCCGCGACGACGCCGGATCCGGTTTACATCGATCATCGACCGCTCGTATCGATCGAGGGGGTTGATCTGGCCGCATCTGTTCGTGCCGTGTGGGACCTCACTTCGGATGCCAACATCTACGTCGAAGCCGTGCATCGGCTGAGCGAACTCGGAGCCGTCACCACCCAAGCGTTGAAGGGGACCTGGCAAGAGGGCTCTGACGCCGAGTGGCGGATGATCATGATGTTCGCAGTCGAAGGCGGCCTGATCAGCCGCATCGAAGTCTTCGACGAGGCAGATCTTGACGCCGCACTCGCGAGGTTTGACGAGCTCGATCGGCCGGCTTGCCCTTAGGGTTGCAGCCGCTCCACACGACCACCAGTGACACGAATTCGGTTGTGCAGCCGGTCTTCCCGGCCTTGCCAGAACTCGATGACGTCGGGCGCGATACGGTATCCACCCCAGTTCGGCGGGACCGGGATTTGCTCGTCGTCGGCGAACCGGGCCGCCACCTCGGCGAGCTGATCGACCAGCGCCGCGCGCGAGGCGATCGGCCGGGACTGATGCGACGCCCACGCGCCCAGCTGCGAGCCGCGCGGCCGCTTCGACCAGTAGTCCTGGCTGGCCTGCGGGTCGACCTTGGTCACCGGACCGCGGATATGGAACTGCCGGTTCAGCAAATACCACGGAAAGGTCGCCGACGCGTACGGCGTGGCGGCGAGCTCATCGCCCTTGGCCGAATCGTAGTTGGTGAAGAACGTGATTCCGTCCTCGTCGACACCCTTGCAGAGCACCGACCGGCTGACCGGCCTTCCCGAGTCGACGGTGGCCAACACCATCGCGTTGGGCTCGGCGATCCCCGCGCGCTCGGCGTCGCCAATCCATTTGCGCAACAATGCAAGCCAGCCATTGTCGAGCCAGTCGACGTCGAGGTCAGGGCTACCGTCTTTCTCGACGGAGCCGTACTCCAGCCGCATTGCAGCGAGGTGCTCGTTGTCCGGTCCTGCCATCGCGCCAACGCTACTCCGGGCGACGCCCCGCTAGTTACCGACCGGTAGCGACCAGTCTGGACCGGCGTGGGAGAATTCGCCTATGACTGTCATCCCGGACAAGATCCCGGAGAACTTCGTCGCTGGCCTCGAGGGTGTGGTCGCGTTCACCACCGAGATTGCCGAACCCGACAAGGACGGCGGCGCCCTGCGTTATCGCGGTGTCGACATCGAAGACCTGGTGGGCCGACGGGTCACCTTCGGCGACGCGTGGGCTTTGCTGGTGGACGGAAAGTTCGGCCACGGACTGCCGCCGGCCGAGCCGTTCCCGTTGCCGATCCACAGCGGGGACGTGCGGGTCGATGTCCAGGCAGGCCTGGCCATGCTGGCGCCGATCTGGGGATATCAGCCGCTGCTCGACATCGACGACGCCACCGCCCGCGACCAGCTCGCCCGGGCGTCCGTAATGGCGCTGTCCTATGTCGCCCAATCGGCCCGCGGCATCTACCAGCCGGCGGTTCCTCAGCGGGTTATCGACGAATGCCCAACGATCACAGCGCGTTTCATGACCAGGTGGCAGGGCGAACCGGATCCCCGGCATGTCGAGGCCGTCGACGCGTATTGGGTTTCGGCCGCCGAGCACGGGATGAACGCCTCGACGTTCACCGCACGGGTGATCGCATCGACCGGCGCCGACGTGGCGGCAGCGCTGTCGGGTGCGACCGGGGCGATGAGCGGCCCGCTGCACGGCGGAGCGCCTGCCCGGGTACTGCCGATGCTCGAAGAGGTCGAGCGAACCGGTGATGCGCGCGGCCTGGTCAAGAGGATTCTGGACCGCCACGACAAGCTGATGGGCTTCGGGCACCGCGTCTACCGCGCGGAAGACCCGCGCGCACGCGTGTTGCGGGCCACCGCCAAGCGGCTGGGCGCACCGCGCTACGAAGTCGCGGCGGCGGTCGAGCAGGCAGCGCTCGCCGAGCTGCGGGAGCGCCGTCCGGACCGGCCCATCGAGACCAACGTCGAGTTCTGGGCCGCGGTGATCCTGGACTTCGCGCGGGTGCCGCCCAACATGATGCCGGCGATGTTCACCTGCGGCCGCACCGCCGGGTGGTGCGCCCACATCCTTGAACAGAAGCGACTCGGCAAGCTGGTCCGGCCGGCGGCCATCTACGTCGGCCCGGACCCGCGCAGCCCGGAATCCGTTGAAGGCTGGGACCACATTCTCAAGGCCTGACCCGGTCACGGCGTCGGTGTCGGTGGCCGGTGATGAGATTGCATCGCGGCTCGAGTCAAAAGGTCTGTACCTGTGAGCCCGACCCGCTCCACGCACCGACACCAAGGAGGCCATGATGGCGATCGCCGTCGAACCCGCACTGTCCCCGCACCTCGTCGTCGACAACGCCGCAGCGGCGATCGACTTCTACGTCAAGGCTTTTGACGCGCAAGAACTCGGGCGAGTGCCCGGTCCCGGCGGCAGGCTGATCCACGCCGCGCTGCGCATCAACGGCTTCACCGTGCTGCTCAACGACGACTTTCCGGAGATGTCCGGCGGCAAGTCGACAACCCCGACGTCGCTGGGCGGAACTCCGGTCACCATTCATCTGACGGTGACCGACGTCGATGCCAAGTTCCAGCGGGCGCTCGACGCCGGCGCCACCGTCGTTGCCCCGCTCGAGGATCAATTCTGGGGCGACCGCTACGGGATCGTCGCCGATCCGTTCGGCCACCACTGGTCGCTGGGTGAGCCCGTGCGCGAAGTCAGCGCCGACGAGATTGCGGCTTTCATCGGCCACCAGCCGGGCTAGGACAGGTCGGCCAATTGGCGTAGCCGGTCGGCCAGCCGGCGCCGCAGCGGCGGGGCCGGCGCGGCCGCCGCGACCGCCAGCATCTCGGCGATCGAGGTGAACTTGTTGCGCGGCCGATCGCTGAGGCTGCCGCGGGACACTTCCGCGGCATCGATGGCCCGCCAGCCGGCGGCGTCGACGACGGTGGGCTGCCGCTCGGCGACCAGTGTGTCCAACGCCGACGGCTTGTCGATCGGATCGCGCAGCAGTCCGGCGTTGAAATCGTCGACCAGTCGCTGCACGGTTTGCAGTGCGCATGACTTGTTGGTGCCGATGAATCCCGTCGGGCCGCGCTTGATCCACCCTGCAACATAGGCGCCGTGCACCGATTGCCCCGAGTCCGGGTCGATCACCCGGCCGCCGTTGTTCGGCACGACTCCTGCGATGTCGTCGAAGGGCAACTCGCGAATAGCCTTGCCGTGGTAGCCAATCGAGGTCAACACCAGACCGGCCTCGAGCTGACACACGTCGTCGGTGCCGGTGACACCGAACTCCATACCGCTGGCCCGCTGTTCACCCAGCACCTGGATGGGCGTCAGTTGGTAGGCGAGCCGGATCCGCGGCCGTAGCGGTGGGCCCGACCGGTCGCCGAGCTCGCCCAGGATCTCCAGCTTCTGCTTCGTCACGGCGTCCGACGCGGTGGCAAGGTCGCGCAGCACCAGCTCGTGGTCGGCGGCATCGAGCACGACAGCTGCCTTCGTCGTCAGCCCGATCAGCTCGGGCAGCGTGAACGCCGAGTGTGCGGGTCCGCGCCTCGCGGCGATCACCACCTCCTGCACCCGTGCGGCGCGCAGCGCCCGCAAAGCGTGGTCGGCGATGTCGGTGCAGGCCAGCTCGTCGGGGTCGGCGGTGAGCACGCGGGCCACGTCGAGAGCCACGTTGCCGTTGCCGATGACGATGACCCGCTCATGGCTGAGATCGACCGGCAGCTCGGTGAAATCGGGATGACCGTTGATCCAGGCCACCAGCTCGGTCGCGGTGCCGGTCCCCGGCATGCCCATGCCGTCGATGTCCAGCCGCCGGTCATTGGGCGCGCCGACGGCGTAGATGACCGCATGGTGGTGGGCGAGCAGATCGTCGTGGCTCAGGTGTTTGCCGACCTCGACGTTGAGGAAGAACCGGAATTCGCGGCGACGGGCGATCCGGTCGAAGAGCGCAGTGACCCGTTTGGTGGTCTGGTGGTCCGGTGCCACCCCGGCGCGAACCAGTCCGTACGGGGTGGGCAGCTTCTCGAAGACATTGACCCGCACACGGTGTTGGGTGAGCAGTTCGTCGGCGGCATACATCGCGGCCGGCCCGGACCCCACGATCGCCACGGTCAGCGGGCCCTGATGATGCCCACGAACCTCCGGTGCCGGTATTACCGGCGCCAGCTTGGACGTCGGCGGGAGTTTCTGGTCGGCCGGCCGCTCCGGGTAATACGACGCGTTAAGTGCGATGAAGGGTTGCTGCTCGGGGGTCAGCCGGGAATCGGGTGCGATGGCGCCCACCGGGCAGGCACTCACGCAGGCTCCGCAGTCCACGCAGGCCACCGGATCGATGTAGAGCATCTCGGCGGTAGCGAAGCCCGGCTCGTCCGGAGACGGGTGAATGCAGTTCACCGGGCACGCGTAAACACAGGAGCCGTCGCTACAGCACGACTGGGTAATAACGTGCGGCATAAAAGCGAGTTTCCTAAGCGGCCGGCGCGACGACCAGGTGCTGGCGCTGCGGTTCGCTGCGGTAGCGCGACGGCTTGCCGTTGATCTTGCAGATTCGCCAGATCAGCTTGGCCAGCGGGTTCATCAGACCGGTGTCGTGGCAGAGCATCCGGACGTCGCCGAACATGTCACGCAGCATTTGACGCGACTCCGGCGAACCGAAGAACACCGCTTTGCGGACCTGGCGCGGGATGTCGAACTCCTGCCAGAACGCC
>NZ_DASPSP010000177.1:0-29044 GCF_035623875.1 Mycobacterium sp.
TGACGACGGGTGAGCGGGTCTCGGCGAAGGATGTGCTGGCGGCGCTGCCGGATCTGCCTGTCGTCGAGGCGGTCGCCAGGCGGCTGGGCGCGGAGTCTGAAGGCGAGCGTGCCGCGGCCCTCGAATTGGCCTTGGAGGCACTGTATCTGGCGAAGCGCATCGACAAGGTGTCCGGGGAGGGCGAAACCGTCTATGGCTAAAGGGCATTCGTCACGGTATTCGGCGTACACCGGTGGGCCCGACCCGCTGGCTCCGCCGGTAGACCTACGCGAGGCTCTCGAGCAGATCGGCCAGGACGTCATGGCGGGCACTTCGCCGCGCCGGGCGCTGTCGGAGCTGCTGCGCCGGGGCACCAAGAACATGCCCGGAGCCGACCGGCTGGCCGCAGAGGCCAATCGGCGACGACGAGAGCTGTTGCGCCGCAATAACTTAGATGGGACCTTGCAAGAGATCAAAAAACTCCTCGACGAGGCGGTGCTGGCCGAGCGCAAGGCACTTGCCCGCGCGCTGGACGACGACGCGCGGTTCGGCGAGCTGCAGCTCGACGCGCTGTCGCCATCGCCGGCCAAGGCCGTGCAGGAGCTGTCTGAGTATGACTGGCGCAGCAGCGAGGCCCGCGAAAAGTACGAGCAGATCAAGGATCTGCTCGGACGGGAGATGCTCGACCAGCGCTTCGCCGGCATGAAGCAGGCGCTGGAGGGTGCCACCGACGAAGATCGCCAGCGCGTCACCGAGATGCTCGACGACCTGAACGAACTGCTGGACAAGCACGCCCGCGGCGAGGACACCCAGCAAGACTTTGAAGACTTTATGGACAAGCACGGCGAGTTCTTCCCGGAGAATCCGCGCAATGTCGATGAGCTGCTGGACTCACTGGCCAAGCGGGCCGCCGCCGCGCAGCGGTTCCGCAACAGCTTGAGTCCGGACCAGCGTGCCGAGTTGGATGCGTTGGCGCAGCAGGCATTCGGGTCGCCGGCGCTGATGCAGGCGTTGGATCGACTCGACGCCCACTTGCAGGCGGCCCGGCCCGGCGAGGACTGGGAGGGGTCGGCGCAGTTCTCCGGCGACAACCCGCTGGGCATGGGCGAGGGCGCCCAGGCGCTGGCCGATATCGCCGAGTTGGAGCAACTGGCCGAGCAGCTGTCGCAGAGTTATCCCGGCGCCACCATGGACGACGTCGACCTGGACGCACTGGCGCGCCAGCTTGGTGATGAGGCTGCCATCGATGCGCAAACACTCGCCGAGCTCGAGCGTGCGCTAGTCAATCAAGGGTTCCTGGACCGCAGCTCGGATGGCCAGTGGCGGTTGTCGCCGAAGGCGATGCGAAGGCTCGGCGAAACTGCGTTACGTGATGTAGCACAACAACTTTCCGGCCGTCGCGGCGAACGCGATCACCGACGCGCCGGCGCGGCCGGCGAGCTGACCGGCGCCACTCGGCCCTGGCAGTTCGGCGACACCGAGCCGTGGAACGTCACCCGGACGCTGACCAACGCGGTCCTGCGGCAGTCCGGAACCGCGACCCTCGGCGACCCGAGCCCTGCCATTCACATCACCGTCGACGACGTCGAGGTCTCCGAGACCGAGACCCGGACCCAGGCTGCGGTGGCACTGCTAGTCGACACCTCTTTCTCGATGGTGATGGAGAATCGCTGGCTGCCGATGAAGCGAACCGCGCTGGCACTTGACCACTTGGTGCGCACCCGGTTTCGTTCGGATGCGTTGCAGATCATCGCCTTTGGCCGTTACGCACGCACGATAACCACCGCTGAGCTGATGGGCCTGGAAGGCGTGTACGAGCAGGGTACCAACCTGCATCACGCGCTGGCGCTGGCCGGCCGGCATCTGCGCCGGCACCCCAACGCGCAGCCGGTCCTGTTGGTGGTCACCGACGGAGAGCCGACGGCGCATCTGGAAGACGTCGACGGCGACGGGTCAGCGGTGTTCTTTGACTACCCACCGCATCCGCGGACCATCGCTCACACCGTGCGCGGCTTCGACGATATGGCGCGGTTGGGCGCGCAGGTGACCATCTTCCGGCTGGGCAGCGACCCCGGGCTGGCCCGGTTCATCGATCAGGTTGCGCGCCGGGTCGAAGGTCGCGTCGTGGTTCCCGATCTCGACGGGCTGGGCGCAGCAGTCGTCGGCGACTATCTGCGAGCGCGCCGCCGGCGCTAGCCCCGCCATTAGGCGTCGATGTTTCGGCCGCCGGACTACCGGCCCGGCACCACGCCCGCCATGGGTTCACCGCGCCGGCGGTTGGCCGTGAGCAATCGGACCATTACTGCTGGATGCAGCATCCGGTTTGGCGGGTCGACGAGGTTTAGCACCCGAAAAAAAGTCTCGGTGATTACGATGTCTTCTTCGGCGGCGGTTAGCAATTTGTCTGTGCACCAGTTCGCGAATCGCATCGACAAGGAGTGCCGACCTTTGATCAGCACCGACGAGGATTCAGCGCTCTGAGTCAACATCCAGCCGCGCCGGCGGTTCGCGGTCCAGGCCCGGCCGACTTGCTTGGCAGCGGCTCGGAAGAATCGCCGACTCAAGTCGGCATCTCCGCGGGCTAGAGAGTCGCGAAGCGCAACTGCCTCGAGCGCGGCCACCGACATTCCTTGGCCATAGATGGGATTCAAGCTGCACATCGCATCGCCGAGAACCAGTAGTCCAGCCGGGAATCGTCGCATCTTGTCGTACCGCAGCCACACACTTGCGGGATAACGGTAAATGGACACCTCGCTGAGTGGCTCGGCAGCCCGCAACGCCGCCAGCAGCGGAGGCGGCGCGAATTGCTCGGCGGACACCATCATCTCTGCTCGGTCGGCGGGTGGTTGCTGCCCAGCGAGGCAGCCAATGGCCATGATCCAAGTCCCGTGCTCGTAGGCGAGCAGGGCCCCGTAGATCGACTGTGTGCGCACCGGAAAGACGCAGGTGACCTTCTCCTTAATCGTGCCCGGCGCGATGCGTAACAGCTGACTGGAGTAGGTCAATGGCATCATCGCGGAGCATTGTTTTTTCGGTCGGCCGTAGCCAAGCGTTTCGAGGAATGCGGGTGTGCGGGCACCCCGGCCCGTCGCGTCGATCACCAGATCTGCCTCGAGCACGCATTCGGCACCTGTTTCGCGGTTGGCCACCCGAGCGCCGGTCACTCGGTGCGGCTGATCAGCGATCGGCTCGACGACATCATGGCCGTCCAGGACGCTGACGTTGCCGATGGCACGAACGCGTTGCCGCACATGGGATTCCAACAACGGTCGGCTGGCAATGTAGAGGACCAGCGCTGAAGGTTCGGCGAATGTGCCCGACCTGTTGAGCTCATGGCCGCCCACTCGCATCGACACCCTTGCGAGGTTGCCTTCATCGCACAAGTTCGCACCGGCGGCGACGAGATCGTCGAGCAGCCCGGGGAATAACCGATCCAGCGCGTGTGAGCCGCTACTCAAGAGTGCGTGCAGGTGCCGCCCATGCGGCACCCCCCGCCGCTGAGCGGAAGTGTGTGGCAGCACGTCGCGCTCGACGATCGTGACGGTCTCGTAGAACTCCGAAACCACCCGAGCGGCAAGCAATCCTGCCATGCCTGCACCAAGGACAACGGCTCGCTTACCGAGCGCGCTCATCCGACATTCCTCCGCTGCGAGATGTTTGCCGACTGCTTCGCAGTGTTGGCCGCCCTGGTTTCCACGGCCCGCCCGTTCAACTGTAGTGCCAAGCAAACACCTGCGTCGGGTCGATGAGACCGTCGACACCGTGTCGCCGGGTAACGGCTACGTCCTTCGACTCTGGCCGTGTGACGATGGCGGGGTGACCGCGACACCAGATCCTTCCGCCAACGACTCCAGGGCGATCTCGATGCTCGCCGGCCACCCGGTCACACCGCCACCCCTGCCTCGTCCGGTCCTTGCCCGCCAACGCTGGGGTGACCTCACCTTTGTGCATTGGCCGGTGCACCCAGAGAGCGTTGCGGATATGTACCCACCTGGCACCCGCCCCGACGTCTTCGCCGACGGGATGACCTACGTCGCCTTGGTGCCGTTCGCCATGAGCGGTCTCGGGCTGGGGACCGCGCCGCCAATCCCGTACTTCGGCGCCTTCCTAGAGACGGACATCTGGCTGTGCTCGATCGATGACGCCGGCCGCCATGGCGTCCTCATGCGGTCCGTAGAGACGGCTCGCCTAGCGGTTGTTCCGCTCACCCGAATCGTCGGCTTGCCCTCTACGTGGGCGAGGATGCGGATGACCCGCTCCGGCGACCGAGTCACCTACTACAGCGTGCGGCGCTGGCCGCGGCGCCGCCCGCGGTGCCGACTTACGATCAACGTGGGTGAAGTGGTCGAACCGACGCCGCTGGAGGTCTGGCTCACTGCTCGATGGGGCGCGCACATCCGCACGCCCCGCCGGACCTGGTGGATCCCCGACGAGCACGAGCCGTGGCCCTTGCGCGCGGCGGAGATTCTCGACCTCGACGACGACCTGCTGGACGCCAGCGGTGTGAGACCCGCCGGCCCGCACCTACGCGCACTGTTCTCGCCAGGGGTGCGCTCCCGCTTCGGCCGCCCCACCGTGGTCAGGTAGGGACGCAGAGCGGGTTGGCAACCAACCCGCTTTCTCGGGTGGAGCCGGCGCCGTGCCCGCTTGGGAGAGCTCACTGAACAGCGATCGCGCCTGGGCGGTGCGGACTTCTCCGGATCAGCGGTGGCGGATTCCGTTTGTTAAGACGCTGCTTCTCGGCCAACGTGGCGCTAACCGCGAGTTTCCTGCGGTACCAAGACGGTTCAGATCGCGTTAACCAGAACTGAGCGCCAATGCGACACCGTGCGGCTAGCCTAGTAGCATCTCCCGGATGCTCACGTGCCCTTTAATGCCGGGAGTGCCATGACGGGAACACGGGTCACTTCCGTGACAGGACAGGGCGGGGTGCCGCACGGTGCGTGCCCGTTTGGCGGCGGCAACATTCTGCGGACCGGGGAAGGCGTGCCGGCGCCGACTGACAAAGCTCTGTGTGAGCGCTTGCCTTCTCGGGCCGGTTTTCCGGTCTCCGCAAGGCTGCGGCGCGACGCGCGGCTGGTGCGAATCCATGGGCCCGAGCTCGTGAAGGGACTCACACTGAGGGCAGCCGGGAAGGCCCGGTCGAGGCTGCTCGGCAATAGTGCCCGGAAGTATGTGCAGCTCACGGACTTTGACCCTTTGGACCCTGCGATAGCCGCCGACCCATACCCCCATTACCGGAAGTTGCTGTCGGGCGAGCGGGTGCATTACAACCCCACCCATGACGTTTATATCCTGAGCCGATACGCCGACGTCCGCGCGGCTGCGCGTAACTATCGCGCGTTGTCTAGCGCCCGTGGAGTCACCTTTTCCCGCCTGCGGCTGCCCTTCCTCCCCACGTCCGATCCGCCTGTGCACACCCGGATGCGCAAGCAACTGGCGGCGGGTTTCACCCGCGGCGCTTTGGAATCGTGGCGTCCGATGATCGACCACCTTGCCCGAGAGTTGGTTGACGGGCTGCTGACCCAGACAACGGCCGATGTAGTTTCCGCGGTGGCGGCACCCATGCCGATGCGCACTATCACCCATATTCTCGGCATACCGGGTCGCGATCAGGCCGCTTTCTGCCGCTTGTCCAACCGGGTAATCCGGATCACCGAGGTCGACCTGTCAGCGTCCGGGCTGTGGTCGCTTGTCCACAGTTTCTCCGGGTTTCGGCACCTACATGCCTTCTTCACCGACGGGTTGCGCCACGACGGGCTGCTGGCACAGCAGACCGTTCTCGGACAACTCGCTGTGCACGCCGAGCATGGTCGGCTCAGCGACGAAGAACTGTCCTTCTTCGCCTTGCTGCTGCTGGTTGCGGGCTATGAGACCACCGCCAATCTGCTCAGCACCTTGTTCCTCACGCTCGCAGAGTATCCAGACCAGCTGAAGCTCCTTGCGCAGCAACCGGAGCTGATACCGTCGGCGATCGAGGAGCAACTTCGCTTTGCGTCCCCAGTCCAAAATATCTGCCGCACAACGCGCGCCGACTATCCCGTCGGCCGGACCGTCATCCCGGCGGGCTCCCTCGTGCTGCTGGCGTGGGGTGCGGCCAACCGCGACCCGCGGCAATTCGATGACCCGGATGTCTTTCGCGCCGACCGCAATCCGGCTGGGCACCTCGCGTTCGGCTCCGGCATCCACTTGTGCCCCGGGGCCCAACTGGCGAGGATGGAGGGCCAGGCGGTGCTGCGTGAGATCGTCGAGAACATCGACCGGATAGAGGTGGTGGACTCGCCGACGTGGTCGACAAACGCCAACCTTCGCGGTCTGACCCGGTTACGGGTCGCCGTGACGCGCCGCGCACCCGCGTCGCGCCTAACGCACATCTGATTGCGCATTAACGGTCAGCAGGAACCCGCGATGCAAGCCCCACGCTCCTCGCCCCTGGTTTCCTGGTGGCGCGAGTGGGCAGCCCCGCTGTGGATCGGTTGCAACTTCTCTGCCTGGACGCGTCTGCTGATCCGTAACCGTTTCGCCGTGCACTGGAGTCGCTGGCACTTCGCTGTCTTGTACACGTTTCTCAGTGTCGTGCACTCATATCTGGGCTTCTGGCAGAAAGTGCTATTCGGCAGGCGGGTGGCCAATACGGTGATCGCCGATCCACCGATATTCATCGTCGGGCACTGGCGCACCGGCACCACCCTGCTCCACGAACTGTTGGTCCTCGACGAACGCTTCACCGGCCCGACGAGTTATGAATGCCTTGTGCCACACCATTTTCTGCTGACCGAGTGGGTCGCGCCGTGGTTGAAATTTCTGGTGTCGAGGCACCGGGCTATGGACAACATGGATTTGAGCTTGCATCACCCGCAGGAGGACGAATTCGTGTGGTGCATGCTCGGGCAGCCCTCGCCTTATCTGACCATTGCGTTCCCGAACCGGCCACAGCAGTTTCTGCAGTATCTGGATTTGGAGCAGCTGACACCCCGGGAGCTAGAAGCGTGGAAACAGACCCTCTTCCGATTCGTTCAACAACTGTACTTCCGGCATCGCAAGCGGGTGATCCTTAAGAACCCGCCGCATAGTTTCCGCATCAAGGTGCTGTCGGACCTATTTCCGCAGGCGAAGTTCGTCCACATCGTCAGAGATCCCTACGTGGTCTACCCGTCGACCATTCATCTTCGGCAGTCGCTGTATCGAAAACACGGCCTGCAACGGCCGACATTCACAGGATTGGACGAACAGGTTCTGTCCACGTACATCGACCTATATCGAAAGTTGGACGAAGGGCGCAAACTCGTCGATCCGTCACACTTCTACGAATTGCGCTACGAGGATCTGATCGCCGATCCCGAGGGGCAGCTGCGCCGACTCTACGAGCATCTGGGACTGGGCGGCTTCGAGCAATACCGACTGCGCCTGCGACAGTACCTTGCCGACCATGCCGACTACGAAACGAACACCTACGAACTGACGGCTGAACAGCGTGCCATCGTCGCTGAGCGCTGGGGAGAAGTCATTCACCGCTACCGCTATGGTCAAGCATCCGCGGTGGGTTGATCGGTCGAACTCGCGACTCGCCTGGACCTCTGCGTTACAGCTCATTGTTGAGCTAGAGGATAACCGCCCCAAAGTAATTCAGGATCCTGGCGGTCAGGACCTCTGCCCGGCAATGTCGATGCCAACAACGCGAGCCGAATAGTTGGCGAGGTCCAGCTATGACTCTCCATGGTTGGCAAGCTCGTTGCCCAGCTGCCACAGCACGTCAGGAGTCGCCCGCAATTCCTCGGCTATAACCGCCCTTGCCTTCAATTGATCCGCGGCGTAGTCGTTCCTGCCGGAATATCGCACGACGAGCAAGCTTCAGTCACCGTCCGCGAAGTGACAGGGCGTTTGCCCACCTATTGCTGGGTCTTACGGTTCTTCCGCTTGACGCCGACACCGCCCCACAGTGAGAAACCGCGAATCCGCACGGTCGGCGCACCGGGCGTGCCTTCGCCGGCAACGTGGTGGTCGAACCCACCCATCACACCGTGGCCCCTGATCTCGACGTTGACTTCGGGGGGCAGCAGGATGGTCTGTCCACCCATAATTGAATACGCGTGGATCTCGACCTCGGTCGAGGTGAAGTCGGCGTAGCGGAGGTCTATCACGCCGCCACCCCACAGCGCGAACGTCGTCAATTTCTTGGGCACGTTCCATCGACCGCGCCGCTCGAACGCGCTCATGATCGCCAATAGCAGCATCGACGGCGCGGGTTTGCAGGCGCCGCCCCGTTGCGGGCTCACCGACGACCCCAGCAGGTCGGACCGCAGGCGATCCAGCTCGTCGTAGGTCTGAGCCGCGTATGCCCTGGTGAGTCGGTCTTCGTAGTCGCTCATCTGCAGGCGGCCCTGAGCGGCGGCGTCGGTGAGCAACTGGGCGACCTGTATGCGGTCGGTATCGGCGGCACGCATCGTGGCGTTCCGCTGGTCTGGCGCGCCTCGCTGCGCTGAATTGCTCATCAGTTACGAGCGTACGACGATCAGAATTTGCCGCAAGCGAACTTCGCTAAACTGTGTCGCTTCCCAGTTCGGCGGCCCACTGTGGCGGGCGTTTCTGCAGGAAAGCGAGCATGCCCTCGCGAGCTTCGTCGGAGACGAACAGTCGCGCCGAGTCGGTGCTGAGCCGCTCGGCGTCACGGTCAAAGCCGTCAAGGACAGCGGCGGTGGTCAGTGCTTTGGACGCGGCCAGCCCCTGCGGTGAGGCCCGTCCGATGTCGGCAACGAGCGATGCCACCACGGCATCGACGTCGTCGGTGGCCATCGTGATCAGCCCGATCGCGGCGGCGGTGGCGGCGTCGAACGTTTCGCCGGTCAGGTAGTAGCGGGCTGCGGCACGGGCGGACATCTTCGGCAGCAGAGTCAGCGAGATGATCGCCGGGGCGACTCCGATCCGGGCCTCGGTCAACGCGAAGGTGCTGCGCGGACCGGCGACGGCGATATCGCTCGCGCCGACCAGGCCCATTCCGCCGGCACGGACATGGCCGTCGACGGCGACGATCACCGGCAGCGGCGACTCGACGATCGCGCGCAGCAACGCGGCTGCTTCGCGCGATCGCTCGGCGGCCATCTCGAACGGATCTGCACTCGTTGTTGCCGACCCTTCCGACAGGTCGGCCCCGGCGCAGAAGGTGCCGCCGCTGTGCCCGAGCACCACGGCCCGGACCAGGGGATCGGCGGCCGCATCGCGCAGGCCCTGGTGCAACTGGGTGACCAGCGTGGCGGAAAGCGCGTTGCGGTTGTGCGGCGAGTTCAGCGTGAGCCGCGCGACGTGCCCGTCAATTGCGTATTCGACCAGTCTGTCCATCAGTAGGACCGGGGCAGTCCCAGCGACGTCTGCGCCACGAAGTTGAGCACCATCTCCCGGCTCACCGGCGCGATCCGGCCCAGCCGGGCCGACGCCAGCATGGCGGCGACCCCGTACTCCTTGGTCAGGCCATTGCCGCCCATGGACTGCACGGCCTGGTCCACCGAGCGGGTGGCTGCTTCGGCGGCAGCGTATTTGGCCATGTTCGCGGCCTCGGCTGCGCGCATATCGTCACCGCTGTCGTAGAGCGTCGCCGCCTTCTGCATCATCAGCTTGGCGAGTTCGACCTCAATGTGGCACTGCGCCAACGGATGTGACAGGCCCTGGTGCGCACCGATCGGGGTAGACCACACCTGGCGGGTCTTGACGTAGTCTGCGGCCCGCTCCAGCGCGAACCGTCCCATGCCGACCGAGCTGGCCGCGCCCATGATGCGCTCCGGGTTCAGGCCGGCGAAAAGCTGTGCGATCGCGGCATCTTCGGCCCCGACAAGGGCATCTGCGGGCAGCCGGACATCGTCGAGGAAGACCTGGAACTGCCGCTCGGGGCTGATCAGCTCCATTTCGATTGGGGTGTAGGTAAAGCCGGGTGCATCGGTGGGCACGACGAACAGCGCCGGCCGCAGCTTGCCGGTTTTGGCTTCTTCGGTGCGCGCGACGACCAGCACGGCCTGCGCCTGGTCGATGCCGGAGATGTAGACCTTCTGGCCCTTGAGGATCCAGTCGCCGCCGTCGCGACGGGCGGTTGTGGTGATCTTGTGCGAGTTGGATCCGGCATCCGGCTCGGTGATCGCGAATGCCATCGTCAACGAGCCGTCGGCGATGCCGGGAATCCAGCGCTTCTTCTGCTCTTCGGTGCCGAACTTGCTGATGATCGTGCCGTTGATAGCGGGCGACACCACCATCAGCAGCAGCGCGCTACCCGCAGCCGCCATCTCCTCCATCACCAGCGACAACTCATACATCCCGGCACCGCCGCCGCCGTATTCTTCAGGGAGATTCACTCCGAGGAAGCCGAGTTTGCCTGCCTCCTGCCACAATTCGTCGGTGTGTTCGTGCGCACGGGCCTTCTTCAGGTAGTACTCGCTGCCATAGCCGGACGCCCACGCGGCCACGGACTTGCGCAGTGCCCGGCGCTCCTCGTTTTCGATAAAGCTGGTGTCGGTCATTGCGAATCTCCTTCTTGAACGCTTTCGGGCGATTCCACCCTTGCCAGGACGGCGCCAACTTCGACTTGCTGGCCGGTGTTCACGTTGAGCTCGGCGAGCACCCCGTCGGTCGGGGCGGTGACGGTGTGCTCCATCTTCATCGCCTCCAGCCAGATCAGCGGCTGGCCGGCGGTGACGGTGTCGCCGACCGCGGCACCCAGGCGGATGACGTTGCCGGGCATGGGTGCTACCAGCGAGCCCTCTTCGACGGCCGAGCCCGGCTCGGGGAAGCGCGGCAGTGCTACCAGGTGCACGGGGCCGCGCGCCGAGTCGACATAGATGTGTTGGCCGTGGCGCGCGACCGCGAAACTGCACGCCACGCCATCGCCGTCGGCCAGCACGACTTCGTCTTCGGCTGCGAAAACCAGCTGCGCCGGCTCGTCATCGGCCAGGATCAATCCCGTTCTGGTGAAGCGGTATTCAACCCGGTGCTGGTCGTCGGCATCATCGCGGTAAGTCTTGACCTGGTACCCCGACGCAAGGTTGCGCCATCCGCTGGGAATCGAGCTCAGGACGGTGGCGGTCACGCGATTGTGTGCGGCGTCGGCCAGCGCCGCGGCGATCGCCGACAGTCGGATCACGCCGGCGTCGGCCAGCGGCGCGGAGAGCTGCGCCAACCCATGGGTGTCGAAGAACGCGGTGTCGGTGGCGCCGTCCAGGAAGGCCGGATGGCGCAGCACATTGACCAGCAGCTCGCGGTTGGTGCGCAAGCCGTGCAGGTGGGCTCTGGCCAGCGCGTCGGCGAGTACCAGCGCCGATTGCCGCCGCGTCGGAGCGTACGAGATCACCTTGGCGAGCATCGGGTCGTAGTGAATCGACACCGCGAACCCGTCGGCAGATTCGGGATCCAAGCCCGAATCCAGCCGAATGCCGGTGCGCCGTCCCAGCGTTGAGAACTCGGACCGGACGGCCGGCACTTCAAACGTGTCGACCACGCCGGCCTGCGGCTGCCAGCCTCGAGCGGGATCTTCGGCGTAGAGTCGGGCTTCGATCGAATGCCCTTGAGCAGCGGGGGGTTCGGGGTCCAGCCGGCCGCCTTCGGCCACCGCAAGCTGCAGCTCGACTAGATCGAGCCCGGTGGTCTCCTCGGTGACCGGGTGCTCGACTTGTAGCCGGGTGTTCATTTCCAGGAAGTAGAACTCGCCGTTATCGTCGGCGAGGAATTCCACCGTCCCGGCGCCGGTGTAGCCGATCGCGCCGGCGGCTAGCCGTGCCGCGTCGAACAACTTGGCCCGCATTCCCGGTGTGCGCTCGACCAATGGCGACGGCGCTTCTTCGATGATCTTTTGGTGGCGACGCTGAATCGAGCATTCCCGTTCGCCGACGGCCCACACAGTGCCGTGGGTATCGGCGAGTACCTGGACCTCGACGTGGTGGCCGGTAGGCAGGTAGCGCTCGCAGAAGACGGTCGGGTCGCCGAACGCGGACTGCGCCTCCCGCCGCGCCGCCTCAACTTCGGCTGGCAGGGCAGACAATTCGCGAACCACCCGCATCCCGCGACCGCCACCGCCTGCGGAGGCCTTGACCAGCACCGGCAGCTGGCCTTCGGTGACGGTGTCGGGGTCGAGCTCGTCGAGTACCGGCACGCCGGCCGCAGCCATCATCTTCTTCGACTCGATCTTGGAGCCCATTGCCCGCACCGCGTCGACCGGTGGGCCGACCCAGATCAGGCCTGCGTTTTGCACCGCGGCCGCGAACTCGGCGTTCTCCGAGAGGAATCCATAGCCGGGGTGCACCGCGTCGGCACCGGCCGCGCGGGCCGCGGCGATGATCGCCTCGGCGTTGAGGTAGTCGTTGATCCGCGGCAGCCGGACCCGGGCGTCGGCCTCGGCGGCGTGCGGCGCTGCAGCGTCGGGATCGGTGTAGACGGCGACGGTGCCCAGTCCCAGCCGGCGGCAGGTGGCGAACACCCGCCGGGCGATCTCGCCGCGGTTGGCCACCAGAACTCGAGTGATTCCCATCAGCGTCACATCCGGAAGACGCCGAAGTTCGACGTCCCTTTGATCGGGCCATTGGCGATGGCGGACAAACACATTCCCAGTACGGTGCGGGTGTCGCGCGGGTCGATCACCCCGTCGTCGTAGAGCATCCCGGACAACACCAACGGTAGCGACTCAGCCTCGATCTGACCTTCGACCGCGGCCCGCATCGCCGCGTCGGCTTCCTCGTCGACTTTTTGGCCGCGGGCCTCGGCGGCGGCCCGGCTCACGATGGACAACACCCCGGCCAGCTGGGCGCCGCCCATCACGGCGGCTTTAGCGCTGGGCCAGGCGAACAAGAACCGCGGGTCATAGGCCCGGCCGCACATGCCGTAGTGGCCGGCGCCGTACGATGCACCGATCAGTAACGAGATGTGGGGCACCGTCGAGTTGGAGACGGCGTTGATCATCATCGATCCGTGCTTGATCATGCCGCCCTCTTCGTAATCCTTGCCCACCATGTACCCGGTGGTGTTGTGCAAGAACAACAGTGGCGTGTTGGACCGGTTGGCCAGCTGGATGAACTGGGTCGCCTTCTGCGACTCCTCGCTGAAGAGAATACCGCGCGCGTTGGCCAGGATCCCCAGCGGGTAGCCGTGCAACCGGGCCCAGCCGGTGACCAGCGACGAGCCGTACATAGCTTTGAATTCGTCGAATTCGGAGCCGTCGACGATGCGGGCGATCACTTCGCGCGGGTCGAACGGGACGCGCAAATCGGAGGGCACGATGCCGATCAGTTCCTCGGCGTCGAACAGCGGCTCGATGACCGCTCCGGGTGCGGGTCCCTGTTTGACCCAGTTCAGCCGTGCCACGATGCGACGCCCGATGCGGATAGCGTCGAGTTCGTCGACGGCGAAGTAGTCAGCCAAACCCGATATGCGGGAGTGCATTTCGGCACCGCCCAGCGACTCGTCGTCGGACTCCTCGCCGGTGGCCATCTTCACCAGCGGCGGGCCGGCCAGAAAGACCTTCGAGCGTTCTTTGATCATCACGACGTGATCGGACATCCCGGGCACGTACGCGCCGCCCGCGGTGGAGTTACCGAACACCAGGGCAATGGTGGGGATCCCGGCCGCCGACAAGCGGGTCAGGTCACGGAACATCCGCCCGCCGGGGACGAAGATTTCCTTCTGGGTCGGCAGGTCCGCCCCGCCGGATTCGACCAACGAGATCACCGGTAGTCGGTTCTCAAACGCTATCTGGTTGGCCCGCAGTATCTTTTTCAGTGTCCATGGGTTGCTCGTGCCGCCTTTGACCGTGGGGTCGTTGGCGACGATCATGCATTCCACTCCGCTGACTGCGCCGATCCCGGTGGCCAGGCTGGCGCCCACCTGGAATTCGCTGCCCCAGGCCGCGAGCGGGCTCAGTTCGAGGAACGGGGAGTCAGGGTCGACGAGCAGCTCGATGCGTTCCCGGGCGGTCAGCTTGCCGCGGGCGTGGTGACGCTCGACGTACTTGGGGCCCCCGCCGCCGAGCGCTTTGGCGAGTTCGGCTTCGATTTCAACGAGTCGCGTGCTCGCCGCCGCGGCGGCGTCGGAATAGGCGTCGCCCGCGGGGTCAAGAGTGGATCTCAGCACGGTCATGACTGGAATCCCAGGGTCTTCGCGGCCAGTGAGGTCAGGATTTCGGTGGTGCCGCCGCCGATGCCGAGGATCCGCATGTCGCGGTACTGGCGCTCGACTTCGGATTCGGACATGTATCCCATACCGCCGAACAGCTGGACGGCTTGGTTGGCCACCCATTCGCCAGCCTCGACGGCGGTGTTCTTGGCGAAACACACCTGCGCAATCAGGTTGGTCTCGCCGGCCAGTTGGCGCTCCACCACGTTGCGCGCGTAGACGCGGGCGACGTCGATGCGACGGGCCATCTCGGCGAGCGTGTTCTGCACGGGTTGCCGCGAGATCAGCGGCCGGCCGAACGTCTCCCGGTCGCGGCACCACTGCGCGGTGATGTCCAGGCACCGCTGAGCGCTCGAATACGCTTGCGCGGCAAGCGCAATGCGCTCGGAGACGAAGGCCTGCGCGATCTGGGCGAAGCCGGTGTTCTCCGCCCCGACCAGGTTGGCCGCCGGCACGGCCGCGTCGGTGTAGGACAGCTCCGCGGTGTCCGAGGACCGCCAGCCCATCTTGTCCAGCTTGCGGGTGACTTGAAAACCAGGAGTATCCCGGTCCACCACCAGCAACGAAACCCCGCCCGCGCCGGGCCCACCCGTGCGGACCGCGGTGACGACGTAGTCGGCGCGTACTCCGGAGGTGATGTAGGTCTTGGCACCGTTGACGACGTAGTGATCGCCGGCCCGCGCTGCCGTGGTCCGCAAGTGGCCGACATCCGAGCCCCCGCCGGGTTCGGTGATGGCCAACGCGCCGATCAGCTCGCCGGCCAACGTCGGGCGGACGAACGTGTCGATCAGCCGCGCATCGCCGGACGCGATCATGTGCGGCACCGCGATGCCGCAGGTGAACAGCGACGCGAACACGCCACCGGGGACACCGGCCTCGTGCAGCTCTTCGCAGATCACCACCGCGTCGGCGCCATCTCCGCCACCGCCACCCGCAGTGTCGGGGAAGTTCGCGCCGAGCAATCCGGCGGCGCCTGCGCGCCGGTGCAACTCGCGCGGCAACTCACCGATTCGCTCCCACTCGTCGACGTGGGGCAAGATCTCCCGCTCGGCGAATGATCGCGTGGTCTTGCGGAGCTGATCGCGCTCCGGTGTGTCCCAGATGTTCACAGCAGCCTTTCCGGAATGTCGACGTGGCGGCTACGCAGCCATTCCCCCAGCCCCTTGGCCTGGGGGTCGAATCGCGCCTGGTAGGCAACGCCCTGGCCGAGGATGTCGTCGATGACGAAGTTGACCGCACGCAGGTTGGGCAGCAGGTGGCGGGTGACCGGCAGGTCGGCCGTCTCGGGCAGCAGCTCCTTGAGGAATTCGACGGTCAGTGTGTTGGCCAGCCAGCGCCACTGCTCTTCGGTGCGTACCCATACTCCGACGTTGGCCGACCCCCCCTTGTCACCGCTGCGGGCCGCGGCGATCCGGCCCAGCGGCACACGACGGGTCGGCGCGAAAGGCAACGGCTCCGGCAGCGGCGGCGGATCGACCGATACTAGCTCGAGAGTATCTGTGGCGCAAGGAATCTCGACGCGGGTGCCGTCAGCGTGCACAGCTGTGTGCGGCACCTTGGTGGCGTCGACATAGCCGGGGGTGAACACCCCGTACACCTGACCGTCGCCGGGCGGCGCGGTGACGGTAAAACCCGGGTAGCTGGCCAGTGCCAATTCCACTGCGGCCGAAGAAAATTGGCGTCCGACATTCGCCGGGTCGGGGTCGCGGACCACGCAGTGAAGCAACGCGCTGGCCGCTTCTTCGGTATCGGCGTCGGCGTGATCGGTACGGGCCAGCGTCCATTCCAACTCGGCGGGCTTGACGGCGGGCTTGACAATGAGCAGAGCCTCTAATTGGCGACGCACCAACTCGGCCTTTTCTTCGATATCCAGGCCGGTCAGCACGAACGTCATCGCGTTGCGGAACCCGCCGATGCTGTTCAGCGAGACCTTCAGCGTGGGCGGCGGTGGTTCGCCGGCCACGCCGCTGATCCGCACCCGATCGGCGCCGTCGGCGGACAGTTCGATGGTATCCATCCGGGCCGTGACGTCCGGGTTGGCGTAGCGGGCGCCGGCCACCTCGTAGAGCAATTGCGCGGTGACGGTGTCGGCGCTGACCAAACCGCCGGTGCCCGGGTGCTTGGTGATCACCGACGAGCCGTCGGCGTGGATCTCGGCCAGCGGGAAACCGGCATAGGTCAAATCCGGGACCTCGGTGAAAAACGAGAAATTGCCGCCGGTGGCCTGGATGCCGCATTCGATCACGTGGCCGGCGACCACGGCGCCGGCCAGCTGGTGATAGTCGGTCCGGTCCCAGCCGAAATGCGCGGCCGCCGGCGCGACGGTCACCGACGCATCGGTTACCCGGCCGGTCACGACGACGTCGGCGCCGCTGTTGAGGCAGTCGACGATGCCCCAGGCCCCCAGATAGGCGTTGGCGGTCAGCGGTGCGCCCAGCCCCAGCTCCTCGGCGCGGGGCGCCAGGTCGTCGCCGTCGACGTGAGCGACCCGCGCCGGTACCCCCAGGTGCTGCGCCAGGGCGCGCACCGCGTCGGCGAGGCCGGCGGGGTTCAGGCCGCCGGCGTTGGCGACGATGCGTACCCCGCGCTCGTGCGCCAGCCCCAGGCATTCCTCGAGTTGCGTCAGGAAGGTCTTGGCGTAGCCACGTTCAGGGTGTTTCATACGGTCGCGGCCGAGGATCAGCATGGTCAACTCGGCCAGGTAGTCACCGGTGAGATAGTCCAGATCGCCGCCGGTGAGCATCTCGCGCATCGCGGAGTGCCGGTCGCCGTAGAACCCCGAGCAGTTCCCGATCCGGACTGGAACTGAAGGAATAGAAGAAAAAGCCATCCCTGTCCTCTCTCCAGCCGGACGTACCAACCAACCGGTAGGTTAGCGGGTACCGCGGGTGTCACGTCAAGGATGCTCCCCGCCGGGCGGCAAAGCGATCGGTGCCGATTTTTGTGAGCAGCAGGTCACCGACTACTATTGGCTTCAACTTCGCTGTCGAGCTGCTCGAGCGGCGACCCCCCTACCAGTAGTAAGGCCCGATTATGGCTGTGCCAAAGCGCAGGATGTCGCGCGCGAACACCCGGAGTCGGCGCGCGCATTGGAAAGCTGCCAAGCCCGAACTCGTCGGTGTGACGGTGGCCGGCCGGCAACACAAGGTGCCGCGCCGGTTGCTCAAGGCGGCCCGCCTCGGCCTGATTGACCTTGATCGCCGCTAACTTTTTCGCCAGGAGCTGGGCAATTAGCCCATGCGCCTCTCAGGGCGCTCTCAGGCGATTGGATGAAACTTGTGGCCGTGCGAATTCTTGTCGTTGACGACGATCGAGCCGTGCGTGAGTCGCTGCGCCGTTCGCTTTCTTTCAACGGCTACTCGGTGGCGTTGGCGGAAGACGGCGTAGAGGCCCTCGAGATGATCGCCGCCGACCGGCCCGACGCGCTCGTTCTCGACGTGATGATGCCGCGGCTGGACGGCTTGGAGGTATGCCGTCAGCTGCGCAGCACCGGGGACGACCTGCCGATCCTGGTGCTGACCGCGCGCGACACTGTTTCGGAGCGGGTCGCGGGCCTGGATGCCGGCGCCGACGACTATCTGCCCAAGCCGTTCGCTCTCGAGGAGCTGCTGGCCCGGATGCGGGCCTTGCTGCGCCGCACCAAAATCGATGACTCAGGCGAATCCGCGGCCATGACGTTCGCGGACCTCACCCTCGATTCGGTGACCCGTGAAGTCACTCGCGGGCAACGCCATATCAGCCTTACTCGCACCGAATTCGCTCTGCTGGAGATGTTGATCGCCAATCCGCGCCGGGTATTGACCCGCAGCCGGATTCTCGAGGAGGTGTGGGGCTTCGACTTTCCCACCTCGGGCAACGCGTTGGAAGTGTACGTCGGATACCTACGTCGCAAGACCGAAGCAAATGGCGAGCCGCGACTGATCCACACCGTGCGAGGAGTGGGTTACGTGCTTCGCGAAACACCGCCCTAATGCCCTTGTTCCACCCGCGAAGTCGAGCGCAGCTGCGAGCCAGCACCTCGTTGTCGCTGCGGTGGCGGGTCATGCTGCTGGCGATGTCGATGGTGGCGATGGTCGTCGTCCTGATGGCCGTCGCCGTGTACGCGGTGATCTCCGCGGCGCTATACAAGGACATCGACAACCAGCTGCAGAGCAGGGCTCAGCTATTGATCGCCAGCGGATCGTTGGCGGCTGATCCTGCGAAGGCCATTGAGGGCACTGCATATTCGGATGTCAACGCGATGCTGGTGAATCCCGGCCGATCGATCTTCACTGCCAACCAGGAGGGCCAGACGCTGCCGGTCGGACCGCCAGAGAAGGCGGTCATCCGCGGTGACCTGTTCATGTCGCGGCGCACGGCGGCCAGTCAGCGGGTGTTGGCGGTTCACCTGCCGAACGGCAGTTCGCTGCTGATCTCCAAGAGCCTGGCCCCGACCGATGCGGTGATGACGAAGCTGCGTTGGGTGCTGCTGATCGTCGGCGGGGTCGGCGTCGCTGTGGCAGCGGTTGCCGGTGGGATGGTTACCCAGGCCGGGCTACGTCCAGTGGGCCGGCTGACCGAGGCGGCCGAGCGGGTGGCGCGCACCGACGATCTACGGCCCATTCCGGTATTCGGGAGCGATGAGCTGGCCCGGCTGACCGAGGCTTTCAATCTGATGCTGCGAGCGCTGGCCGAATCTCGGGAACGCCAGACCCGCCTGGTCGCCGATGCCGGTCACGAACTGCGCACCCCGCTGACGTCGCTGCGCACCAATGTCGAATTGCTGATGGCATCAACGCAACCGGGTGCGCCGCCACTACCCGAGCAGGAGATGGTCGATCTGCGTACCGATGTGATCGCGCAGATCGAGGAATTGTCCACGCTGGTGGGCGATTTGGTGGATCTCACCCGAGACGACGCCGGTGAAGTGGTGTACGAGCCGGTTGACCTCAGCGAGGTCATCGACCGGTCCCTGGAGCGAGTACGGCGGCGCCGCAACGATATTGAGTTCGAGGTCGACGTGATGCCCTGGCAGGTCTACGGCGACTCCGCGGGCCTGTCACGCGCGGTGCTGAATCTGATGGACAATGCGGCCAAGTGGAGTCCATCGGGGGAGACCGTCGGTATCAGGCTCCGGCAGTTGAACGCTACGCACGCCGAGTTGGTGGTGTCCGACCACGGACCGGGGATCCCGACGGCTGAGCGTGCGCTGGTGTTCGAGCGGTTCTTCCGCTCGAGTACGGCGCGGGCGATGTCTGGCTCGGGTCTTGGGTTGGCGATCGTCAAACAGGTCGTGCTCAATCACGGTGGGGCGCTGCGCGTCGAAGACACCGTCCCGGGTGGCCAGCCGCCGGGGACGTCGATATATGTGCTGTTGCCCGGACGGCCGATCCCGACATCGGAGTACCCAACACCTGAGGAAGTTGCGGCGGATGTTAACCCCTCGTCAAATCGGGGGAACTCTCTAGGTCCAGCGAACGTTATCTCAGTCGATTCTCAGACCACGCAGGCAGGGTAGTAGTCCAATTACTGTCAAGCGTGAACCGACTGCACAAGGAAAGAGCGACCGAGCGACATGACGAATCACCCGACGTATTCGCCACCGCCGCAGCAGCCCGGATACCGCCCGGTGTCCGATCAGCGTGGGGCCCCAGGCTATTCCGGCCATGGCCAGCAGACATATCCTCAGCACTACGACTGGCGCTACCGCCAGCAGACGCAATTCGGGCAGCCGTACGGTTCGTTCGGTGGCGGTCAGGCAGGTCCGGCCGGCAGCCCGCCGCCCCAACTGGGCGTACCGCGAAAGCGGTCCCGCGCAGGAGGATTGGCTGTCGGCGCATTGGCGATCGCAGTCGTATCGGCCGGCATCGGCGGTGCGGCGGGCTCGGTGATCGAGCACAACGGGCGGCTGCCGATCGCCAGCGACGGGACATCTTTGGGTGGCGCGGCGCCTAGTTTGCCGGCCGCGAACGCCCCGGTAGGCACCGTCGAACAGGTCGCCGCCAAGGTGGTGCCCAGCGTAGTTATGCTCGAGACCGATCTCGGCCGTCAGTCCGAGGAGGGCTCGGGCATCATCTTGTCGTCGGACGGGCTGATCCTGACCAACAACCACGTCGTCGCCACTGCGGCCAATCCCGGCCACCCTGCTCCGCCACGTGAGGGCGGTGGCCCCCGGGAGCCAGACGGCCCGCGGGAGCCAGGCGGCCCCCGGGAGCCGGACAGTGACCGCGCCGGCGGGACACCGAAGACCACAGTGACATTCTCCGACGGGCGCACCGCAGAGTTCACCGTGGTGGGTGCAGACCCGACCACTGACATCGCAGTCGTTCGGGTGCAAGGCGCTTCGGGCTTGACGCCGATCAGCCTCGGATCGTCAGCGAACCTGCGCGTCGGTGAGCCGGTGATGGCGGTCGGGTCGCCGCTTGGCCTGGAAGGCACGGTGACCACCGGTATCGTCAGCGCACTCAACCGGCCGGTGTCGACGACCGGCGAGACCGGTAACCAGAACACCGTTCTGGACGCGATTCAGACCGACGCCGCGATCAACCCCGGTAACTCTGGGGGCGCGTTGGTCAACATGAGCGGCCAGTTGGTCGGCGTCAACTCGGCGATTGCCACGCTGGGAGGCGATTCGGCCGATGCGCAGAGCGGCTCGATCGGACTTGGCTTTGCGATTCCGGTCGATCAGGCTAAGCGCATTGCCGACGAGCTGATCAAGACCGGGACAGCGTCGCATGCGTCGCTGGGCGTTCAGGTCACCAACGACAAGGGCACACCCGGCGCCAAGGTCGTCGAGGTGGTACCGAATGGAGCGGCGGCGGCCGCCGGCCTGCCCAGCGGAGTCGTGGTGACCAAGGTCGACGACCGTACGGTCAACAGCGCCGACGCGTTGGTCGCCGCCGTGCGATCGAAAGCGCCCGGCGAGAAAGTCACGCTCACGTTCAAGGATCCGTCGGGCGACACCAAGTCCGTGCAGGTCACCTTGGGCAAGGCGCAGCAGTGATGAGAGCCGCCGCGTCGTGGCCGGAGCCCAGATATACGGTTGCAACCATGGAACAGAGCGCGGGGTTGGTCGGCAGGGCACTCGTCATCGTCGTCGATGATCGGACCGCGCACGGGGACGAGGACCACAGCGGGCCGTTGGTCACCGAGCTGCTCACCGAAGCGGGGTTCGTTGTCGACGGCGTGGTGGCCGTCGCCGCCGATGAGGTGGAGATCCGCAACGCGCTGAACACCGCTGTGATCGGGGGAGTGGATCTGGTGGTGTCGGTCGGCGGCACCGGCGTGACGCCGCGCGACGTAACCCCGGAAGCCACCCTGGAGATTCTCGATCGCGAACTGCTCGGCATTTCCGAAGCCATCCGAGCGTCCGGCTTGTCCTCCGGCATCATCGACGCCGGCTTGTCACGTGGTTTGGCCGGGATCTCCGGCAGCACCTTGGTGGTCAACCTCGCCGGTTCGCGATACGCGGTGCGCGACGGCATGGCGACATTGAATCCGCTGGCGGCCAGCATAATCGGCCAACTCTCAAGCTTGGAGATCTGACCCCGGCATGACCAGGCGAGGCGGCGACGACTGGGGCTTGATCAATCAGGTGTTCGGGACCGAGCTGCCGCGAGAGTCGACTGACGAGCGTGATCGCGGCGCGGATGATCGCGAGCAGTGGCTGAGGGAGAACGTACCCCCGCACCACATCTGAATCGCTCGCCGATGTCACGGCATAAATACCCTTGCATGACTAATTCGCTGCAAAGCCAGCAATCGCGGACGTACGGACATACGGTTTTTCCGGGTGATCTCGCATTGCCCGGTTAGGCCCAGGTAATTCGTAGTGACGGAGGTGGCTCGCGTGTTCAAAGGATTCAGAGATTTCTTGATGCAGGGTGACGTGATCACCGTCGCTGTCGGGTTGGTTGTGGCCTTGGCATTCTCGAACTTGGTCAAAGCCTTCACCGAGACTGTGATCAACCCACTGGTGGCGGCGGCCCAGCCCCATGCCGCGCTCGGATTGGGCGTGCAGCTCGGCGACGCAGGCAACAAGACGACCTTCATCGACATCGGACAGCTGATCGGGGCATTCATCTACTTCTTCGTCTTCATGGCGACCATTTACTTAGCGATCGTGGTGCCCTACCGCCACATCCAAAAACGCCGCGGCGTCACTGTGTTCGGCGAGGAGCCGGCCACCAAGGCATGCTCGGAGTGCTGCTCCGACATCCCCGAGGCCGCGCACAAGTGCAAATACTGTGCCAGCGACCAGCCGGCGGCCGCCTGAAAAATCCTGCACCCGCACTCAATGCAGAGTGAGGGTCACGGTTTGCACCAAGGCGGCGCCGGCCACGGCATTGGCCGAGGCGGCCGGCAGCGCCACCAGGACCACCCGATCGCTGGTCGCGGCCTGAGCCTTCTGCTTGGCCGAGACCAGGACCACGATCGCGTCGGTGGCTATGACACTGGGGACCGTCGGGTTGGATTGGGAGCTGGTCTCTGACGCGGCGACGACGTCGACCACATCGCCGGGTCGGACCAGGTCGGCCAGTGCGCTGTCCACCGGGTGCACCGGCACTATCCGGGCGTCTGGCCCTGCGGTCGACTCGGCCAGTCGGCGGCCCAGCAGCCGGACGTCGGTCAGGACCTCGCCGCGCCGAGTCGGCCCGGCCAGTGTCGAACCGATAATCGTGTCGATGTTCGATTGTGCCCCGTCGGGAATGGTCGGAATCAAACGTTTTTCGAGCCGGAGATCGTCGGCGGTCAGCGCGGCGCCCGGGCTGAGATCGCGGACCGCCACCACCACCTGGGCTCTCTCGCCGTCGGGGTCGGGCCGCACGGCTGCAACGCCGGCTAGGACGACGAGGCCGGCCGCGGCGATTCGGCGGGCCAGCAGGGTTCGCAACCAGTCCGGGCGCAACCACTGTGAGATCCGGGTTGCCAGCGACGGATTCAGCGATTTCTGGGAACCCCGCACGCCGCAACGGTAAGTGGCGTTGGGCAGTACAGGCGGCCGCCTGGAAGCCGCTTGTGGATAACCGGCTAGCTTGCGGCGGCCGCCGCTGACTTCGAGGTCTTCGAGCTTGTCGAGTCCGACTTGTCGCTGGAGCTGCTCGACTTTTCCGATGAGCCGGACTTGTCGCTGCTACTCGATCCGTTCGTGGCCGAAGGCGAGCTGGACTTGGCCGACCCGTTGGTCGAACTTTTCGTCGACTCACGGCTGTCGGTGCGGTAGAAACCGCTGCCCTTGAACACCACGCCGACGGAGTTGAACAGTTTGCGCAGCCGACCGGAGCACTGCTCGCATGTGGTCAGGGCGTCGTCGGTGAAGGCCTGAACGACATCGAAGCGGTTGCCGCACTCGGTGCACGCGTAGCTGTAAGTCGGCACAGAAACCTCCGTGATGGTCTAAACGGTTAGCACTCTACAGTCTCAAGTGCTAGAACCGCTATGTGGCGCGTGTCATTCCCGCCCGACGTGGCCGGTGGAGGAACGCACTGGCGCTGCTGATCATCCTCGGGATCGCGGTGGGTGTCGGTTGGCTCTACGTCCGCGACACCCGAGGCCAGGGACCCGCCGCAGTGCCGTCGGGGCGGCCAACCGAAACCAAGCCACCCGCGACTCCGGCCTACGACGTGGCACGTCGCGAGCTGGACGCGCTGCCCGTCAAGGGCTGGGACCGCTTCGAGGACTTCAACCGCGCCCGGTTCGGCGAGCCGTGGAGTGACGACGTCAACGTGGAGTTCGGCCACAACGGCTGCAACACCCGCGACGACATCCTGCGCCGCGATCTGGCCGACCTGCAGGTGCGGCCCGGGACCTGCTTTGCGCAGCGCGGCATCCTGCACGACCCCTACACCGGAGCGACCATCGTCTTCGTGCGTGGCCCGGACACCTCTCCGGCCGTACAGATCGACCATCTCGTCTCGCTGTCGGACGCCTGGTACAAGGGCGCACGGTTCTGGGACGACCAACGTCGCCGCGACTTCGCCAACGACCCGCGGAATCTGCTGGCCGTCGCCGGTCAGGCCAACTTCGATAAGGCGTTTCGCGACGCCGCCTCCTGGTTGCCACCGAACGTGGCATTTCGGTGCGCGTTTGTCGCCCGTCAGGTCGAGGTGAAGACCGACTACCAGCTGTGGGTGTCGGGCAGAGAGAAAGACGCCATGCGGCGGGTGCTGCGGGACTGCTAGCCGTACTCAGCCGTGGCCAGCTCGACCAGGCCGCGTCCGGGGGTCAGCGCATGCGTCATCGGCACGTCGTGTGGCTCCTGCGGCAACTCATCGAGCAGCTCCTGATCGCGGACCACTGCGATCAGGCGCGCCTGCGGATCCCGGTGCACCAGCGTGCGGTCGTAGAAGCCGCGGCCACGCCCCAGCCGCACGCCCGTGCGGTCGACGGCGAGCGCAGGGACAAGCACGACGTTCGCCTCGGCCAGGGTCGTTGCCGGTAGCCACGGCTCGGCCGGTTCGAGCAGTCCGAACCGGGCGGCCACCAGTCGTCCCGGCCGGTATTCGCCCCATTGCAGCGCGACCGGGGAGTCGTCGGCAGTAGTACGTGCGACCGGCAGCAGCACGCGGCCGGTCCGTCGTAGCAACAGATCCAGCATCTCGATCGACCCCGGCTCGGCGTCCATCGGCACGTACGCGCACACCGTGCTTCCGTTGCTGACCGCCGCATCGAGGTGTTCGGTCAGTGACCGCGCCTCGCCGGCCCTGACGTCATCCCCGACCGAACGGCGGGCTGCCAGCAGCTGTTCCCGCAACGCGGCCTTGCCCGCGGTCGCCATACCGTCAACGATATGGTTTCAACGATGCCAAGCTCAGAGGTTCCGGTTCCGCGCACCGCGATCGTGCCCGCGGCCGGTTTGGGCACGCGTTTTCTCCCCGCGACTAAAACGGTGCCCAAGGAGCTGTTGCCGGTCGTCGACACGCCCGGTATCGAGTTGGTGGCCGCCGAAGCGGCTGAGGCCGGCGCCGAGCGGCTGGTGATCATCACCTCTGAAGGCAAGGACAGCGTCGTCGCGCACTTCGTCGAAGACTTGGTGCTCGAAGGCACGCTGGAGGCGCGGGGCAAGAAGGCCATGCTGGCGAAGGTTCGTCGCGCACCGGGGCTGATCAAAGTCGAGTCGGTCGTGCAGGCCGAGCCGCTCGGCCTGGGACACGCCATCAGCTGCGTGGAACCGGTGCTGTCGGCCGACGAAGACGCAGTATCGGTGTTGCTGCCTGACGACCTGGTGCTGCCGACCGGCGTGCTGGAGACGATGTCGAAGGTACGCGCCGCCCACGGCGGCACGGTGTTGTGTGCGATCCAGGTTTCTCCCGAAGAGATAAGCGCCTACGGGGTTTTCGACGTCGAGCCGGTGCCCGGCGCCGGCAAGGACGTGCTGAAGGTCAACGGCATGGTGGAAAAGCCGAAGCCGGAAGACGCACCGTCGATGTATGCCGCGGCCGGCCGATACGTCCTCGACCGCGCCATCTTCGACGCATTACGGCGTATCGATCGGGGTGCAGGCGGTGAAATGCAGCTCACCGATGCAATCGCGCTGATGATCCGCGAAGGGCACCCGGTACACGTTGTCGTACATCGCGGCTCCCGACACGACTTGGGAAATCCCGGCGGCTACCTCAAGGCTGCGGTTGACTTTGCACTGGACCGTGACGATTACGGCCCGGAATTACGGCGGTGGCTGGTGACTCGATTGGGTCTGGCCGAAGACTAGTGGCGCCCGGCCAGGTCCGGTCTGAGGCACAGTTTGTGCCCGCACCGCTGTGACGGCAGAAAGGCGCGCTGTGCGTTCGGTGGAGGAGCAGCAAGCCCGGGTGTCGGCCGCTGCGGTGGCGCCGAGGCCAGTGCGTGTTGCGATCGCCGAGGCGCAGGGTCTGATGTGCGCCGAAGAGGTCGTGACCGAGCGGCCGCTGCCCGGTTTCGACCAGGCCGCGATCGACGGCTACGCCGTCCGCAGTGTCGACCTGCTCGGCGTCGGTGAATCCGAGCCGTCCATCGATCAAACCGGCGACGACCATCTGCGCGCAGTCCCGGGCGAGCCGGACGAATCGCCATCCTCGTCCGGCGGAGTGACCCTGCCGGTGATGGGCGCCATCGAAGCCGGCACGCGTACACCGAGCCGGTTGCAGCCTGGGCAGGCCGTGCGAGTGCAGACCGGTGCCCCGCTGCCGACACTGGCCGATGCGGTCTTGCCGTTGCGATGGACCGACGGCGGCCAATCGCGGGTGCGGGTGTTGCGCGGCGTGCGCTCGGGTGCCTACGTGCGGCGCACCGGCGACGACGTTCAGCCCGGCGATGTCGCGGTGCGGGCCGGGACGATCATCGGCGCCGCCCAGGTCGGGCTGCTGGCTGCGGTGGGCCGTGACCGGGTTTTGGTCCACCCGCGCCCGCGGCTGTCGGTGCTCGCGGTCGGCGGTGAGCTGGTCGATATCTCGCGCACTCCCGGCAACGGACAGGTCTACGACGTCAACTCCTACGCCTTGGCGGCTGCCGGCCGGGACGCGGGCGCAGAGGTGAACCGGGTCGGCATCGTCAGCAACGACCCGAAAGAGCTCGGTGAAGTCGTCGAGGGTCAGATCAACCGTGCCGAGATCGTGGTGATCGCCGGCGCGGTCGGCGGCGCGACGGCCGAGGCGGTGCGTTCGGTGCTCTCCCAGCTCGGCGAGATGGAAGTCACCCGGGTCGCGATGCATCCCGGATCCGTGCAGGGTTTCGGGCAACTGGGCCGCGAAGGTGTCCCGACGTTTCTGTTGCCGGCGAATCCGGTCAGTGCGTTGGTGGTCTTCGAGGTGATGGTTCGACCGCTGATCCGGTTGTCGCTGGGTAAGCGGCAACCGATGCGCCGGATTGTCCAGGCCCGCACGCTGTCCCCGATCACTTCGGTGGCGGGCCGCAAAGGCTTTCTGCGCGGACAGCTGATGCGTGATCAGGACACCGGCGAATACCTGGTGCAGGCGCTGGGCGGCGCGCCCGGCGCCTCGTCGCATTTGCTGGCAACGTTGGCTGAGGCAAACTGCCTGATCGTGGTTCCCCGTGAGGCCGAGCAGATCCGCATTGGCGAGATCCTCGACGTCGCGTTTCTGGCTCAGCGTGGCTGAGCGACACGGTGGCCCCCGCTCGTGAACCCGTGGCGCTCCAGCTCCCAGCATCCCGGCTGGCCGATGGCCGTGGGACCGCTGCGGGTTTCCGCGGGTGTGATCCGGCTGCGTCCGGTGCGCATGCGCGACGCCGCTCAGTGGAGCCGCGCCCGGCTGGCCGACCGTGCCCATCTGGAGCCTTGGGAGCCCAGCACCGAGGTTGATTGGACTGCGCGGCATACGATTTCGTCGTGGCCAGCGGTGTGTTCGAGTCTGCGATCAGAAGCTCGGAAAGGTCGTATGCTGCCCTACGCGATCGAACTGGAAGGCCAGTTTTGTGGGCAGTTGACGATCGGGAACGTGACTCACGGGGCGTTAAGGTCGGCATGGATAGGGTACTGGGTGTCCAGCTCGGTCACCGGTGGCGGGGTTGCCACCGGGGCGTTGGCGCTGGGTCTTGATCACTGTTTCGGCCCGGTCATGTTGCATCGGGTTGAAGCCACGGTGCGGCCGGAGAATGCGGCGAGCCGGGCAGTGCTGGCAAAGGTCGGGTTCCGCGAGGAGGGGCTGCTGCGCCGTTACCTCCAGGTCGACGGGGACTGGCGGGATCACCTGTTGGTGGGGCTGACCGCCGAAGAGGTCTACGGGTCGGTGACGTCGTCTCTGGTGCGCGACGGGTATGCCACCTGGGCTTGATCGTGTTGCAAATGTGACATGTGTGACTAATGGTGCTTGTCAGAGGCAAATTACAGGTGTGTAATTGTCCTGGGCGCGCCTCGACCGGATGCGCCGTTTACCGGCCTAGCCTGGCGGGGAAAGGAGCAGGTCACCATGCCAAGCATCCCGCAATCGTTGTTGTGGATATCGCTCGTGGTGCTCTGGCTGTTCGTGCTGGTTCCGATGTTGATCAGCAAGCGCGATGCGGTGCGCCGCACCAGTGACGTGGCATTGGCGACCCGCGTGCTCAACAGCGACGCGGCATCTCGGCTGCTCAAGCGAGGCGGACCTGCAGCAGGGCATCGTAGTAATCCTGACTGGCAGCCCGAGGACGACGAATACGAGGACCTTGGGGACTTGGACGACCTCGAGTCCGACGACACCGAGGAAATGCCGCAATCGCATGTGGTCGTCACGGTCGCTGCCGCGGTGTCTGTGGAGGAGGCCGGCCCCGAGTGCCTGGACGCCGAGGTGGTCGACGCCGACCCCGCGGCGCTTCGGGCGGGCGACAGTGCGGTGGCGGCGGAAGCGCTGCCCGCGGCCGAGGAGCAGCCCGAACCGGTGGCCGAGGACGCGACGGATGGCGACGACGCCGAGGCAGAGTTTGATGCCGACGAGGCCGACACCATCGATGACGATGACGCCGGTCAATACGAATACGTCGACGACACATCCGGGATACCGGTCGCCGAGGAACCGCCGGCGACCGTCACCCACGCATTCTCGCGGCGGCATCGATACGACGCGAACACCGCCGCTGCAGTTAGCGCCCGCAAATACGCTTTCCGTAGGCGGGTGCTGATGGTCATGGCGCTGATGTTGGTCGGATCGGCGGCGGCAGCGTTCCTGCTGACGTCAGCGGCATGGTGGCTCTGCGGCAGCACCGCCGCGGTGACGGTGCTCTACCTGGGGTATTTGCGCCGGCAGACCCGGATCGAAGAGCGAGTGCAGCGCCGCCGCATGCAACGGATGGCGCGGTCGGGGCTGGGCGTGGAGAACACCTACGATCGCGAATTCGACGTGGTCCCGTCACGCCTGCGGCGCCCGGGGGCCGTGGTTCTGGAGATCGACGACGAGGACCCGATCTTCGAGCATCTCGACTACGCGCCCTATGCGCGGGATTACGACTGGCACGGCGATTTGCCGCGGGCCGCCGG
>NZ_DASPSP010000187.1:0-5089 GCF_035623875.1 Mycobacterium sp.
ACCAGATCTGATCGATCAGTTCGCGCAGCGCGAACGGCCGCCGGAAGGCGGCGGCGAATGTCTCGCCCGCCAAAACGACAAAGTCGCCGACGCCGGCGACGGGTTTCGACCAATCAATCCCGGATACCGTCGGCCCTGGAGCTCTTTGCGCCAAGGGCCTATCCGCTCCGCCGAGAGACGTAACCGTGTGATAAAGACCACGATTTTATAGGTTGGCTAGTTTGCTTGACGGGTGCATGCCAACCCCCCGGACGGGCCGTCCGGCCGGTTGGATTCTTGGCAGCAACCAGGAATGACTCGTGCAAAATCGTCAAAATTCTGGCGATGACCGCGGCGTTCATCGAGTTTGCTCGATCTGTCGGCGCATGATCCACGTCATCGCACTCCTCTGGCTGAGGGAAGTTTTGGAATCACCCTGTTGTCTGCGGGAATCCACACGTGCAGGTCCGCGACACCGATGCCCCACCCGCCTGCACACACAAATCACGTCGAGAATTTACGGACAGAGGGGTCGAAGCGGGAGAGTTCGGATCAGGCAGAAAAAATGTGCCCTGAGGGATCACTGCAGCCCAGAAAGCGCCGTTGGCCTGGGCAGATACCGGTGGTGACGATCATCTGCCTAAGCCCGGTCAGAAACCAGCCAACGTAGCCCGGAAGAACCCGATCGGGCCAGGCTCAGCCGACGTTGGTGCCACCCTCGGCGATCCGGCGCACCGCCCTCAGGAAGACGTCAATCTCCTCGAAGGTGTTGTAGAACGCGAACGACGGGCGAACGGTCGCCTCGAGTCCCAGGCGCCGCAATGCCGGCTGGGCGCAGTGATGGCCCGCGCGCACCGCGATGCCTTCGGCGTTGAGCGCCTTGCCCACCTCGAGCGGCTCGTGTCCTGCGAGCACGAATGACAGCACGCTGGCCTTCTCGGTCGCCGTGCCGACAAGGCGGACACCGGGAATGTCAGCGAGTCGCGGCGTCGCGTACTCGAGCAACGAATGCTCATAGGCCGCAATGCGCTCGATACCCAACCGCTCCACATAGCGCAGCGCCTCGGCAAGCCCGACGGCGTCCGCGATATTGCCGGTGCCGGCCTCGAACTTCGTCGGCGGCCCTTGATACAGCGACCGTTCCGTCGTGACGTCGGCGATCATGTGGCCACCGCCCTGCCAAGGCGGTGTCTCGGTCAGCGCTTCCTTGGTGCCGTAGAGCACGCCGATTCCGGTGGGGCCGTAGATCTTGTGTCCGGAGAATACGAAGAAATCCGCGCCGAGTTCAGCGACGTTGACGGGCATGTGCTGGATCGACTGGGCGCCGTCGATGAGCACCCGCGCGCCGTAGCGGTGACCCAACTCGACGATCTTGTCGACCGGAACCACCGTGCCCAGCGCATTGGAAACCTGGGTAACGGCCACCAGCTTGGTCCGCGGGCCCAGCAGTTCCTCGAACTCCGACAGCAACAGGTTGCCCGCGTCGTCGATCGGCGCCCACTTCAGGATCGCTCCCGTTTTCTGTGAGATCAGTTGCCAGGGAACGATATTGGCGTGGTGCTCCAGGTAGGTGATAACGATCTCGTCGCCGGGTTGCAGGTGCTTACCGCCCCAGGCGTGCGCCACCAGGTTGATCGCCTCGGTGGTGCCACGCAAGAACACGATGTCGTCGGCCGTTGGCGCGCCGATGAATTCGGCTACGGTGTCGCGGGCCTCCTCGTAGGCGTCGGTTGCCCGGGCCGCCAATTCGTGCGCGGCTCGGTGGATGTTGGAGTTCTCGTGGGCGTAGAAGTGCGACAGCCGGTCGATGACCACCTGCGGCTTCTGGGTGGTCGCCGCGTTGTCGAACCAGATCAACGGTTTGCCGTGGACGGTCTCCTTGAGGATCGGGAAGTCGGCCCGCACCGCGTTGACGTCGAACACCTCGTGTTCGTCGGGCAACTGTGGCACCGGGTCGGCGGCGGTCAGGAAGTGGTAGTTGTGTTCGTCGCCGGCCGGCGCATCCGGCACGGTCAATCCGGTGGGAACGGTGTCGGACCAGTCGAGCGCGGGAACCGACGGCGCCTCGGGAAGCCAGTACGGTGCCGAGCCGCGCGGGGCCACCGGAACGGTCGGCACTGTTCCGGCCAACACACCGGGCACCGTCGGGACGATGCCCTCGGTGGGCACTGCGAAGGCGGCCAAGTCGGCGGTCGGCAGGTAGGGATCGGCGACGCTGCCAGTCGTTTCAGCGGCCGACGGCGCAACCGTCGTGTCGGGCACGTTGCCGCGCGGCGCAACCGGGACCGTCTGCGGCAGGGGTTCGGGTTCAGGAGACGTCGGAGCCGGGACATAGATGTCCCCGGCACCCACCAGCGGGACCGGCGTGGGGTACAGGTCCGCGGCGCCCGCCGCAGTCTGTCCGGCCGAAGCGGCCGCTGTCGAGTCCGGCACGTTGCCGCGGGGGGCGACCGGCGCCGACTGGGGCGGACTGTCGAACCCCGGGCGGACGCTCGCGGCATACAGCTGGTTGGCCAGGGCGGCGAGTTCCGCTGCGCTGATGGGCAGGTCGCTCTCGGCGTCTACCGCTCGATACTCACTTGTACTCACTGAATTGGTCCACGGCGATGTCATTTAGTACGGCGAGTGTCGTAGGCGTGGAACTGGCCAACGTCGACGCCGTCGAGCACGGCAAGCGCGTCGTCGGTCAGAACAGCCAACGACGTGTAGAGGGTGACCAGATACCTTGCGATTGCGGACTCATTGATGCCGGTGAACCGCACCGACAGCCCCGGCGCTTGCTCGCCGACCAGGCCCGGTTGGAAGAGGCCCACCACGCCTTGGCGTTCTTCGCCGGTGCGCACCAGGATGAACTTCGTCTTGCCCTTCTCCAACGGCACCTTGTCCGACGGAATGATCGGAATTCCGCGCCAGGTGATGAATTGCGCGCCGAACAGGCTCACGACAACGGGCGGCACACCGCGATAAGTTGCCTCGCGGCCGAACGCGGCGACGCCCACCGGGTGCGTCAGGAAGAAGCTGGGTGTTTTCCAGACCCTGGTGATCAGCGCGTCAAGGTCGTCGGGCGTCGGAGCGCCGGCCAGCGTTTGGATGGTCTGCTCGGGAGTCGCTTGGGCAAGCAGCCCGTATTCGGGGCTGTTCACTAATTCGAATTCTTGGCGCTCCTTGATGGTCTCGATGGTCAGCCGCAACTGCTGCGCGACTTGGTCGTGCGGGCTGGAGTACAGGTCGGATACCCGGGTGTGGATATCGAGCAAGGTCGAGATCGTCCGCAGCGTGTATTCGCGCGGGCTGGTCTCATAATCCACATAGGTCTCCGGCAGCGGTTCCTCGGTGCCGGCGCCTTCCTCGGCCTTGACGGCGACCCGCTCGGGGTTGACCACGCGGTTGACCCGGTAGATACCCGCTTCCACCGGCACCCAGCTCAGCAGGTGCAGCAGCCAGCGCGGGGTGATCGTCGAGAGCTGCGGAACAGTCTTTGTCGCGTTCGCAAGCTGCCGGGCACCGAGATCGCCAAGTGCCTGAGACTCGTTTTGAGCCGAGGTCATCGTGATCCTTCCATGATGGTCGAAGAAATGGCTGTGTCAGGCCTATGACGGCCGACTAACAGCGCCGCGCCGAGCCTCGGCAAGTGTAAAACTCATCGAGATTTTTTGAACAGCGGGGGTCAATCCGGCCGAAAACAAGCCTGGTCGGAATCATGCCCTATAGTGAATCGCATGCAACAGGCCCCACAGCTGCGCTTTGTCCGTTCGCGCTGCCATTTCGTGGCCTGTTGTTGTTGTTGTTGATTTCCTGACGCCCATCTGACGTTCAAATCGTCGCGCATTTATCCCGCAAGCGGGCGGCCCTGCCAGACCTTGCGGCAATACCGAATCGCGCGCGATCCCACTCTTTCAGGAAGATCAACCACCTCCATGACCGTCTTATCCATACCCGCACCGACGCAGGTGACGACCCGTCAGCGTGTCCACGTCCGGCCAGCCAACGAACTACCCCGGATGACGCGCTATCGCGGCGGGACCTACTCCCACACCGTGGACAGGATCGTGTTCGCCGACGGCACCACCGCGCGCACCGACCTGATCAGGCTCAACCCCAACCTGGATGCCTACTCACTGGACTTCAGCGGTATCGCGCCACACCTTCCGTCGCGGTACCGACTGAGCACCTGGTCGGCACTGCCCCACTTGCGCGGCCGCGGGCGTGAGGCCCAGATCGGTTGGATCCTGCGCCATTCGTTCCCGATCACCACAACGGCCGAATTGAGCCGGCAACTACGCGCCGCCGGCTATCCGTTGGGGGCAGCCAACATCAGCGAGCACGAAGCCATCGCGGCGACCCAAGCCGCGATCTGGTACTTCACCAACGGTCTGGCATTGGACACCCAGCCGCTGAACGTTCCTGTCACGGTGAAGCGGGGTCCGGGGCCGGTCATCACCTTTGAATTCGACGGCCAACCCCAACTGGGCGGCTACTCGGTATGGACCACGTCGGATTCCCCAGTGAGCCTGCGATTGCAAAAGTCGGCCAACGGCGTTGACTGGCACGATGTTTCCGGTTCACAGCTGACCACCGATGCGGCCAACGGACACTACCAACGTGCGCTGGGTGTGGGCAGCACATTGTCGTCGAGCAGCCACGGCAGCCGCGGGCGCGGCTTCCAGTTCTACCGACTGATCACTGCGGCGGACAGCGGCGCACCCGGCATCGGTCATGTCGGTTTCTGGCTGACCGGCGCACGGCACTACCGCAACGCCGACCGGGTGGTGCACCTCTACAACTACTTGCTCGCCGGGGCGAGCGCGGCCGTGCGTGAAGGCGACGAACCACGACTCGTCACTACTCACGCAATCGCGGAACCTGGCCTGGTGGGTCCATTCCAAGTCCGAATTCCTTCGACGCTCAAGGCAACCGATGGTCATGCATTGGTCGACGCGGACGGCGCAGCGATCGACGGGACACTTCACCCGGGCAGAGACTTCTACGTCCGACCGGCACCGGGCGCATCCACAACCACCGTGACCGCAACAACAGCGCACAACACCGCCGATCGGGTGCTGACCGGTGTGGCGTTAGAGGGGGCGCCACAGCGATTCACTCCGGTCGC
>NZ_DASPSP010000215.1:0-9485 GCF_035623875.1 Mycobacterium sp.
ATCACACACACCTACCGGGTGATCGAGATCGTCGGTACCTCACCGGAGGGCACCGACGCCGCGATCCGCAACGGCCTGTCTCGAGCGGCCAAGACGACACGCGGACTGGACTGGTTCGAGGTGCAAGCGGTCCGCGGCCACCTGGAGAACGGAGCCGTCGCACACTTTCAGATGATCTTGAAAGTCGGCTTCCGGCTCGAGGGAGCCTAGTAAAACCGTTAGCCGGCAACGGCTCCCGGCTCGGGGAAAGGTGAGCCGAAGTCGGCCACCCTCTCGAACCCGTGTTTGCGTGCCTCGGCGGCACCTCGGCGCATCATGGCGTGCACGGCGACGAACCCGGTGTGGTCGAGTAGCACTAACGGCGACAGCAGGCGGTTGTGGACGAACGCAAATGCCAACCCGCTAGCCGGATCAGCCCAACCGAGCGAACCGCCCAGCCCGGCATGGCCGAATCCGGGCATCACGCCCGGCACGAAAATGCTGTGATAGCCGAGGTGGAATGACAACGGGACCACAAGGTTACGGTCCAATCGCAGGCTTGGCCGACCGGTCAGACCTCTTACCAACTCGGGTGACAGGAACCGGATGCCTTCGATCTCGCCACCATTGGCGATGGCACCGTACATCCGGGCCAGCCCTCGGGCCGTCACCACGCCATTCGCCGAGGGGATCTCCGCGTCCAGCAACGGAATATCTCCTTGGACAACCGCCTTCATGCCAGGGAAGTACATCGCGCCGAATCCGGCGGACGCCTGCAACTCGGCAATCTTGGGCGCGACCCAGTTGAAGACAGGATTGGGAATTGCACTCTGCGGCATGATGATCTGCGCGGCCCGTGTCGGCGCATCGACCGGCGGCCGACCCAGATGCAACCCGTCGGTGTGCAGCGGCTCGGCCAGCTCCTGACGGATCAGGCCCCGCATACCCTTGCCGGTGACCGCCCGGGCCAGCCCCGACAACAGCCAGCCGTAGGTCAGCGCATGGTAGGCAGGTCTGCCCAACGAGTAGCCCGGCGGCGCGGCCGCCAGCCGCCGTTCCATCAATTGGTGATCCAACAAGTCTTTCTTGCTGGCGCCGCGCAGTGACGATAACCCGGCCCGGTGCCGCATCACCTGGCGCACGGTGATGTTTTGTTTGCCATTGGCGCCGAACTCCGGCCAGTACTCGGCAACCGGCGCGTCGTAGTCGATCAGACCGCGGTCGACGAGTCGATGGATGACAGTGGAGGCCATCCCCTTGGTCGCCGAGAACACCATCGAGCCGGTGTCCGCCGACCACGGCACTTCTCCGCGCCGGTCCGCCCACCCGGTCCACACGTCGACGACGGGTTCACCGTCGAGATAGACGGCCAGCGCGCCGCCGCCGAATCGGCGGCCCGGGAACATGCTGGCGAAGCTGCGTACCGCGCAGGCAAAGTGTGGATCGGCCGCGCCGTGGACACCGCGCGGCAGCACTGACCGGCGATTGCCCACCACTTCGAGGGTCATACCGTCGAATTTACCGTTCCCGTCGGCAAACAAAGTCTGAGTTATCCTCTTGTTAGCCTTATGTGACCTTAAGTATTCCCTAATATAAGCCTAGGGTTCTTCTGATGCAATCCTAAGTATTTGCTGAGCCGCCATGGCTGGGGTCAATTCCCCGGCCAGTACTTGACGTTCCACCTCGGCGCGGATCTTGCGCACCGCAGGATTGGACAGCACCCGGTCCAACACCGTGTCCCGGACCATCTGCCAGGTCCAGTCGACCTGTTGGGCTCGCCGCCGTGCCTCGAATTCCCCCGCCTCGGAAAGCACCTGCCGATGGCGCTCGACGGTTTCCCACAACTCCCCCAGCCCGATGCCCTCCAACGCGCTCATAGTCAGAACCGGTGGACGCCAAAGAGTTTGGCGCGGATAGATCAACCGGATCACTCCGGCAAGTTCGCGTGCGGCCTTGCGCGCCTCGCGCAAGTGCTCGCCGTCGGCTTTGTTCACCACGACGATGTCGGCGAGCTCCAGCACGCCTTTCTTGATGCCCTGCAGCTGATCACCGGTGCGCGCCAGGGTCAGGAAGACGAAGGTGTCGACCATATTGGCCACCGCCACCTCGGACTGGCCGACACCGACGGTCTCCACCAGGATCACGTCGAACCCGGCCGCCTCCACCAGCACGATGGTTTCCCGGGTGGCCTTGGCCACCCCGCCAAGGGTGCCCGATGTCGGCGACGGGCGGATATAGGCTTCCGGATGCGTTGCCAGCTGCGACATCCGGGTCTTGTCGCCCAGGATCGATCCACCAGTGCGGGTCGACGACGGGTCAACGGCCAGCACCGCCACCCGATGCCCCCGCCGGATCAAGTACATGCCGAGCGCCTCGATGGCAGTCGACTTGCCCACCCCGGGAACCCCGGTAATGCCGATATGGTGGCCAGTTCCGGCGTCTGCCATCAGCGCCAGCAACAACTGCTGCGCCTGCTCGCGATGGTCAGGGCGGGTGGATTCCACCAATGTGATGGCCCGCGCCAAGGCAGCCCGGTCACCACTGCGGACAGCCGCCGCGACTTTATCGACGCCGTCGCCGTTGTCGGTTGCCATCTGGCTAAAGGGTGTACCCGCGGCGCTCGGCCAGCTTGTTCAGCAGATCGATTGCCGCGTCGGCGATGACCGTGCCGGGCGGGAAGATCGCGGTGGCTCCGGCGGCATACAGCTCGTCGAAGTCGCCCGGCGGGATGACCCCGCCGACCACGATCATGATGTCGGGCCGGCCCACCGCGGCCAGCGCGTCCCGCAGCGCAGGCACCAGGGTCAGGTGGCCCGCCGCCAGCGACGACACCCCGACCACGTGCACGTCGTTGTCGGCGGCCTGGCGTGCCACCTCGTCGGGTGTGGAGAACAGCGCCCCGACGTCGACGTCAAACCCGATGTCCGCGAACGCCGTTGCAATCACCTTCTGACCACGGTCGTGGCCGTCCTGGCCCATCTTGGCCACCAGAATCCTGGGGCGGCGACCGTCGGCCTCGGCGAACTTCTCGACGAGTTCGGTGGCGGAAACCATGTTGCCGGCCTTTCCAGCTTCGTCGCGGTAAACCCCGGCGATAGTACGGATCTCCGCCTGATGACGCCCATACACCTTCTCCAGTGCATCGGAGATCTCACCGACGGTGGCCTTGGTCCGGGCCGCATCGATAGCGAGCGCCAGCAAGTTGTTGCCCAGCCCATCGTCACCTGCACGGCCATGTGCCGCGGCGGCACGAGACAGCTCGGCCAGGGCGGCGTCGACGGCGACCTGATCCCGGCTTGCCCGCAGCTCTTTCAGTTTGGCCAGCTGCTCGGCCCGCACCCGGCTGTTCTCGACCTTGAGTACCTCGACCTCTTGATCCTCTTCGACCTGGTACTTGTTCACCCCGACCACCGGTTGGATTCCGGAATCGATGCGGGCCTGGGTGCGCGCGGCGGCTTCCTCGATGCGCAGCTTGGGAATACCGTCGCTGATGGCCTGCGCCATACCGCCGTGCTCGGCAACCTCGGCGATGTGGGCACGTGCCCGCTGCGCCAGTTGATACGTCAGCCACTCCACGAAATAGGAGCCGGCCCAGGGGTCGATCGGCCTGGTGGTACCGGACTCTTGCTGCAGCACCAGCTGGGTGTTGCGGGCGATGCGGGCGGAGAAGTCGGTCGGCAGCGCCAGCGCCTCATCGAGCGCGTTGGTGTGCAGCGACTGGGTGTGGCCCTGGGTTGCAGCCATCGCCTCAATGCAGGTGCGCGCCACGTTGTTGAAGGCATCCTGGGCCGTCAGCGACCAACCGGAGGTCTGCGAATGTGTACGCAGCGAAAGCGATTTGGGGTTCTTTGGGTTGAACTGAGCGACCAGCTCGCTCCACAGCAGCCGACCTGCCCGCAGTTTGGCCACTTCCATGAAGAAGTTCATCCCGATGCCCCAGAAGAAGGACAGCCGGGGCGCGAATTGGTCGATGTCCAACTCCGCGTCCAGACCGGCCTTGATGTAGTCGACGCCGTCGGCCAGGGTGTAGGCGAGCTCCAGATCGGCTGTGGCACCGGCCTCTTGGATGTGGTAGCCGGAAATGGAGATGGAGTTGAATTTCGGCATCTTGGCGCTGGTGTAGGCGAAGATGTCTGAGATGATGCGCATCGACGGCTTCGGCGGATAGATGTAGGTGTTGCGCACCATGAACTCTTTGAGGATGTCGTTCTGGATGGTGCCGGCCAGCTTCTCCGGCGGCACCCCCTGCTCCTCGGCGGCAACTACGTAGAGCGCCAGGATCGGCAGCACGGCACCGTTCATGGTCATCGACACCGACACCGTCGACAAATCGATGCCATCGAACAGCTGACGCATGTCGAGGATGGAATCGATTGCCACACCTGCCATTCCGACGTCGCCTTGAACACGCGGATGGTCTGAGTCGTAACCGCGGTGAGTGGCCAGGTCAAAAGCCACTGATAGACCCTTCTGGCCGGCGGCCAGGTTACGCCGGTAAAACGCATTGGAATCCGCCGCGGTGGAGAACCCGGCGTACTGCCGAATCGTCCAGGGCTGGTTGACATACATCGTCGGGTATGGGCCGCGCACAAAGGGCGGCTCGCCGGGAAAGCTGTTCAGCGGGTACCCCTCGGCCTCGACGGCGGCGCGGTCGGCGGCGATGTACACCGACTTGACGTTAATGTCTTCCGGCGTGTGCCACACCAGCTGCTCAGGGGTGTACCAATGCGCGGCCGCGGCCGCGGCAACGTGTTTCTCCACTGCGGCCTCGGTCGGCGGCCGCCCAGTGCGTTCACCGTGCAATGGGATATCCGAGAAGTTGCCCACAACGGGCGCGGTGGTCGTCATCTTCGCTATGCCCCCAACCGGCCTAGCAGGCTCGAAAGAGCTTCGACCGCGTTGATTTTCATGGTCAGAAACTCGTCGGGCTGTTGTTTGGGATCGGTCTCCGATAATGCTTTTTGCGGACCGGCCAGGCAGACGTGCGAGACCCCCTCACGGCGTGCTGCCTCGACGATCGCTGCCGCCTCGGTGGCGTAGCGGCCGTCGGTGCCGCAGATCACCGCCACGGTCGGCGAGCCGGCATCGGCGACCGCCTTGGCAACACCGTCGGCGTCGACTGTTCCCGGGTTGACCGCCTCGATGCCGCCGGAAGCCAGCAGGTTCGCCGCGAACGTGGTCCGGATGTTGTGCTCGGCCAGCGGACCCAGCGGCAACAGCAGCGCATGCGGGCGTGAACCGGTGCGGGCCAGGTAGGCATCGGAACGGTCCCGCAGCGCTTCGAACCCGGCGGCATAGCGCGCTAGCTTGCCCGCCGGGAGCTGCAAATGAGGCGAATCATTCTGCGGCAGAGCCGGTTCAGCCAGGTTCGGATATTCATTGACGCCGGTGATGGCAGTCCGACGGTGGGCGATATCGTTGGTGCGCTGTGCCGCAATTTCGCCGATCTGGCCGGCAATGTAGTCACGCGCGTCGACGAATCCACCATGCGTCTCGATGGACTGGAAATGCCGCCAGGCCTGCTGGGCCAGCTGTTCGGTCAGATCCTCGACGAACCACGATCCACCCGCGGGATCCAGAATCCGGCCGACGTGTGACTCTTCGAGTAGCAGCAGCTGAGTGTTGCGAGCCATCCGGCGCGCAAAACTGCTCGCCATGCCCGGGAAGCCACCCGGAATCGCCACATCGAACGGGAACACTAGCACGGTGTCGGCGCCGCCGGCGCCGGCGGCGAACGCGGCCAACGTGGTTCGCAGCATGTTCACCCAGGGGTCGCGCTGAGTCATCATCGACAGCGACGTCTCAGCATGCACGACCGCCGCGCCACTTTCCGGCTCACCGACGACTTCGGCGACCCTCGCCCACAGTTCGCGAAAGGCCCGCATTTTGGCGATCGTCATGAACTGATCGTCGTCGGCGGCCAGTCGGAAACTGATCTGAGCCAGTGCCTCGGCGACCGGCAGGCCGGACTCGGTGAGCATCCGTAGGTAGGCCACCGCGGCTGCGACGCTGCCGGCGAGTTCCCAGGTCGCGTTGGCGCCCAGATTGTGGAAGGCGGGCCCGTCGACGGTGATCGCCCGCACGCCATGGCGGCCGGCCACCTGCTTGGCGACGCCGATGACTTCCTGGATCGGCGGGGCTGGACGCTGACTGAGCGACGCGGTCAGCGGGTCAGCCCCCAGGTCGATCGACAGCGTCGCGCGCTGGTCGGATTTGACCTCGGCCACCAACTCCTGCAGGGCGTCGCAGGCCGCCCGGTAGTCGACGCCGGCATCGAGAATTACCGGTGCCATGCTCAGATACACGCCGTCGAGCACCTTCTCCAGCTGCCCGGACGCCACACCAGACTCCCCCACCCGGATCACCAGCGCGCTGACCCCCTCGGCCAGCCCGGCTAGCACCGCGGCGTTGACGTCTTCGGCGGCAACCCCAGCTACCCGGTCGGCCGGGAATGCCTCGGCGACCTTCCATCCGGACTTGACGTCGCGCAGCGCGTCGCCACCGCGCAGGTACGGCCACTCGCCCGGCAACGCCGGTTCCGGCAGCTCGTCGAGAGCGGTGTAAAGCGCCCGGATCGCGAAGCCCTCATAGGTCGGGCTGTCGAGCAACCGCTCCGGTTCTGACCCCAGGGCCTCGAGGTCCTTGGCCTCCCGCCGCGCGCTCTTGGCCAGCACCCCGGCCACCGCCGTGCGCCATTGCGCGCGACCCTGCGCGGGATCGGCGGGCCCAGCGGACACATCGACTGACACCGGCGGCTCCTACGTCGCAGCATGTGGCGGGCCCAACGCTGGCCTGCCACCCGACCACCAGGCTAAATGATCGTCGTGAACGCCCCGACGGCGACCGGCGCCACCTCGGAAACCCCGACGGCCTGCAAAAGTTAGGTGTACCTTACTAAGTAAGAAAGGCTAATGTTAGGTCGATAATGCTCACTCGGCCGCAGCGCGCACCCGATCAATCCGGATCGGTGATCGTGCTTGCCCAACTGCCCCCGGGCCGGCGGGCAACGGTACTGGGCACCGTGCCGCAGGCGAACTCCGTGGTAGCAAGCCGGCTGGTGCAACTGGGCTTTCGGGCGACGGCCCAAGTCGACGTGATCCGTCGCGCGCCGCTGGGAGATCCGACCATTTACCGGGTCCAGGACACCGAACTGTGCCTGCGCCGTCGCGAGGCGCAGCTGATCGAAGTCGTTCCCGAACCGGACCGATGACCGCCTGCCATGAGGTCGCGGCCGCGCCTGTCACCGTCGCCGGCGTCCGGCGGGTGGCGCTGGTCGGCAGCCCGAATGCCGGCAAGACCAGTGTCTTCAATCACCTGACCGGGTTGCGCGCCAAGACCGGCAACTATCCAGGCGTCACCGTCGGGCGCAGCGTCGGCACCACCAAAGTCGACGGTGCGACGATCGCCGTGGAAGATCTGCCCGGCACCTACAGCCTCGACCCGATCAGCCCGGACGAGCAGGTGGTCACCGACCTGTTGGCGGGCGAATATCCCGACATCGACCGGCCCGATGCGGTGGTTTTGGTCGCCGACGTCACCACACTGCGGCGGTCGATCATGTTGGTGGGACAGGTATTACGGCTCGACGTGCCGTGCTTACTCGCGCTGACCATGGGCGACGAATTGACGTCGCGCGGCGGCAGGATCGACGTCGAGGCGTTGTCGACGGCGCTGGCCATCCCGGTAACCGCGGTCGTCGCGCACCGCGGGTCGGGCATCGACGCCGTGCGGGCACAGCTGGCGTCGTTCGACCGGTGGCAACGCCCACCGGTGCTTCCGCCATCCGACCAAGACGCCATCGACGCGTGGGGACGGTCGGTGCTCGATGCCGCCGACTACGTTGCGCCGCAACCGGATCGCCGCACCAGCCGCATCGACCGGGTGCTGCTGCACCCGCTGTGGGGCACCGTCACGTTCTTCGCGGTGATGTTCGGCTTCTTCCAGGTCCTGTTCACCGTTGCCGCGCCGCTGCGAGACGGGATCAGCCGAGGGCTGACCTGGCTGGGCGGGCAGGTCGCCGAGCACATCGGTATTCCCGTCGTCCGCGGTTTGCTCAGCGAGGGGATTATCGGCGGGGTCGGCACGGTGCTGCAGTTCATCCCGCAGATCGTGTTGCTGTTCTTGCTGATCGCGCTGCTGGAGAACGTCGGCTACATGTCGCGGGCAGCGTTTTTGATGGATCGGGTGATGGCCAAGACCGGACTGGAGGGCCGCGCCTTCGTCGCGATGCTCTCGTCGTTCGCCTGCGCGATCCCGGGCATCATGGCCACCCGGACACTACCGTCGTCGCGCGATCGGATCGCCACCACCGTCACTGCGCCGTTGATGACCTGCTCGGCCCGGCTGCCGGTGTACACGTTGTTGGTCGGTCTGCTGGTGGCACCGCAAACGCATTGGTGGGGGCTGAGCGCACAGGGTGTCACGATGTTCCTGCTGTACCTGGGCGGCGGCACTTCCTCGCTGATCGCCGCGTCGGTGGTCAAGTCGACGATCCTGCGCGGCGACCTGCTGCCGTTCACCATGGAGCTTCCGCCCTACCGGTTCCCGTCCCCGACCGTGCTGCTGGCAGCGATGTGGAGTGCGGCCAGGGTGTTCTTGCGCAAGGCGGGAACCATCATCCTGGGCACTTCTTTGGTCTTGTGGGCGCTACTTAACCTGCCGATCCGTGAGGCGGAAACACGGGGGATGACCCCGACGAACGCAGGCACCTATGTCATGAATCACAGCTACGCCGCCGACGTCGGCAGGGCTATCGCGCCGGTGTTCACACCGCTGGGCTTCGACTGGCGCACCGATGTCGCCCTGGTCGGTTCGCTTTCGGCGCGCGAAGTGTTCGTCTCCACCCTGGGCCAGGTGTCGGCGGCGACGGACCCTGCCAACCCACGCCAGGCGCTCGCCACGATGACCGACGATCACGGCCACCGAGTGTTCACCGCGCCCACCGTCATCGCGCTGATGACGTATTTCATGTTCGCGCTGCAGTGCATGTCGACCGTCGCCGTGATGCGCCGCGAGACCAACTCGTGGCGATGGCCGGCCTTCGCTTTCTCCTACATGTTTGCCCTCGCATGGGTAATGGCGTTTGCCGCCCGGTCGATTGCGGTAGGCCTGGGCGCATGATCCCGATTCACGCCATCGCCACCGCCGACCCGCAACAGCTGCGCTGGGTGGTCGCCGCCGACCGGTTGCCGCCCACCGGCAGCGTCCGCCGCGCCCCCGGCCGTCTCGGCGCCTTGCTGGACGGCGGAGTGATCGACGAGATGGTGATCCGCACCGCCTTAGGCAACGGCGAAGTACTGATCAGGCTGCGCGCCGGCAACCGTTGGCGGGAGCTGGGCGATGACGTCCGCGTGGCACTCAGCGACGCGCTGCTGGACCCGGCCGGCTGGCAAACCGACGCCTCAGACCACACCGACCAGCTGGCGGCGATCGCCGCGGAGCTGCTCGCCGGTCCGATCGGCGCACTGGCCGATTCGCACGGCGGGTCGATCGAATTGGTTTCGGTG
>NZ_DASPSP010000242.1:0-4159 GCF_035623875.1 Mycobacterium sp.
CGGCTGGCTGACGCAATTGGCGTTGAGTCGCGACGGCCACCGGGCATATCTCGTCGGGGACCACGGCGTCACGGTGTGGTCCACCGCAACGCACGACGTTATCGGCAGCATCGTGGTCGGTGCGCAGCCGTCATGCGTGACCGAGAGCCCGGATGGGAGCCGCCTGTACATCGCCGACTACGCCGGCGTGATCACCGTGCTGACGACCGCATCGACAACCACGTCGGCGGATGCGCTGACGCCGGACGAGATATCCACCGCCCCGCACCAGTGGGCTCTTTCCAACCTGCTTGGGCTCGAGCCGACGCCGGCCTAGCAGGCGCCTCAGCTGCATCGCCGCCAAGGCGATTGGTCGGGCATGCGATGATCGCCACCGGGGCGGCCGTTTGGCGGGCCGGCCCGGGATAGCAGGTAGTGAGAACCTAGGGCGGTCCATCAATGTACAGCACCATGCAGAGCTTCCCGTTGACGATCACCGCCATCCTGCGACACGCCACCGGCGTCCATGGGGCACGCACGGTCACCACCGCCACCGGGGGCGGTTACCGCAGCAGCACCTACACCGAATTCGGTCAGCAGGCCGCGCAGCTGGCGAACGCATTGCGGCGCGTCGGTGTTACCGGCGATCAGCGGGTCGGCACCTTCATGTGGAACAACGCCGAACATCTGGCGGCGTACACCGCCGTGCCGTCGATGGGTGCCGTGCTGCACACGCTGAACATCCGGCTCTTTCCCGAGCAGATCGTCTACGTCGCCAACGAGGCCGAAGACCAGGTGGTGTTGGTCGATCTGTCGCTGGCCCAACTGCTCACGCCGATACTCGGCGAGCTGGACACCGTGCACACCGTGATCGCGGTCGGAGAGGGTGACCTGTCGGCACTGGGTGGATCGGGCAAGACCGTGCTGCGCTACGCCGACGTGATCGCCGAAGAATCAACCGAGTTCGACTGGCCGGACATCGACGAGAACTCCGCGGCGGCAATGTGCTACACCAGCGGCACCACCGGCAACCCCAAAGGTGTTGTCTACAGCCACCGGTCGACCTATCTGCACACGATGGCCGCCTGTACCGACAACGGCATTGGAATCGGTTCCAGCGATTGCGTGCTGCCGATCGTGCCGATGTTCCATGCCAACGGGTGGGGGCTGCCGTACGCGGCGCTGATGGCGGGCGCGGACCTGATACTGCCCGATCGGCATCTGGACGCCAAGTCGCTGATCGACATGGTCGAGACGCTGCGGCCCACCGTCGCCGGTGCGGTGCCGACCATCTGGAACGACGTGATGCACCACCTGGAGAAGGATCCCGACCACGACATGTCGACGCTGCGGATTGTCGCCTGTGGCGGCTCGGCCGTGCCGGTGTCGCTGATGCGCAACTTCGAGGAAAAACACGGCGTGCAGATCCGGCAGTTGTGGGGGATGACCGAGACCTCGCCGATGGCCACCTTGGCCTGGCCGCCGCCGGGTACATCCGAAGAACAGCACTGGGCGTTTCGCGCCACCCAGGGTCAGCCGGTATGTGGTGTGGAAGCGCGCATCGTCGACGACCACGGGCGGGTGCTGCCCAACGACAATAAGGCCGTTGGCGAGGTGGAAGTTCGCGGTCCGTGGATCACCAGTTCTTACTACCGGGGACACGACGAGTCGAAATTCGACTCCGGCTGGCTGCGTACCGGCGACGTTGGCCGCATCGACGAACGCGGCTTCATCACACTGACTGACCGCGCCAAAGACGTGATCAAGTCTGGTGGGGAATGGATTTCGTCGGTCGAATTGGAGAACCACCTGGTCGCGCATCCGGACGTGATCGAGGCAGCCGTGGTCGGGGTTCCCGACGAGCGCTGGCAGGAACGGCCCCTCGCCGTCGTCGTCGCCAAAGAAGGCTCCACCGTCAGCGCCAGGGATCTACGAAAATACCTGGCTGACAAAGTTGTTCGTTGGTGGCTGCCGGAACGCTGGACATTCGTCGGTGAAATTCCCCGTACCAGCGTCGGCAAGTACGACAAGAAGACGATCCGGTCCCGGTACGCCGACGACGCATATCAGGTCAGCGAGGCGCGAGACTAGCGGCTGGGAAGGAGCACGATGAGCCTGCGGGTCATTCAATGGGCAACGGGGTCGGTCGGTGTGGCCGCGATCAAAGGCGTGCTCGAGCATCCCGAACTCGAACTCGCCGGTTGCTGGGTGCATTCAGAAGCCAAGAGCGGCAAGGACGTCGGTGAGATCGTCGGCATACCGGCGCTGGGCGTGACCGCGACCAACAGTCTCGACGACATCCTCGAGCTCGACGCCGATGCGGTGATCTATGCGCCGCTGCTGCCCAACGCCGACGAAGTCGCGGCGTTGCTGCGGTCGGGCAAGAATGTCGTCACACCCGTCGGCTGGTTCTACCCGAGCGAGCGGGAGGCGGCACCGCTGGAGGTCGCCGCGCAGGCCGGCAACGCCACCCTGCACGGCGCCGGCATCGGTCCCGGTGCGGCGACCGAACTGTTTCCGTTGCTGCTGTCAGTGATGTCCACCGGCGTGACTTTCATTCGCTCCGAAGAGTTTTCCGACGTGCGGACCTACGGCGCTCCGGATGTGCTGCGCCATGTGATGGGTTTCGGCGGGACACCGGACAGCGCGTTGACCGGGCCGATGCAGAAGATCCTTGACGGCGGCTTCATCCAGTCGGTGCGGCTGTGCGTCGACCGGTTGGGTTTCGCCGCCGACCCCGAGATCCGCACATCGCAGGAGGTGGCCGTGGCGAGCGCGCCGATCGACTCACCGATCGGGGTGATCGAGCCGGGGCAGGTCGCCGGGCGCCGCTTCCACTGGGAGGCCTTAGTCGGCGATACGGTGGTCGTCCGGATCACGGTGAACTGGTTGATGGGCGAGGAAAACCTTGATCCGCCTTGGTCGTTCGGGCCCGCGGGGGAACGCTACGAAATCGAAGTCCGTGGCAACCCGGACGCCTTCATCACGGTCAAGGGCTGGCAGCCGGAAAGCGTGGAGGCCGGGCTGAAGAGCAACCCCGGCATCGTCGCGACCGCGGCGCATTGCGTCAACGCCGTCCCGGCGACGTGCGCGGCCCCGGCCGGCATCCAAAGCTTCTTCGACCTGCCGCTGATCACCGCTCGGGCCGCACCCCGGCTGTCGCGGTAGCCTGCCGTCATGACAAGCACTTTGGCCGTTGAGCAGTCCCGCGTCATACCCGTCGACGTCGAGAAGGCCTTCGCCGGCACATTGCCGCTGCCGCTCACAGAGATTTTCAGCCACTGGTACGGGCCCATCGGGCCGATCAAAGAAGTCCGCGATCAGACCGGCGACTGGGATTCGGCCGGGCAGACCCGCGTCGTGATGCTGACCCCCAGCGGAAGCTTCCACGAAGAGCTGACGCGTCTCGACCCACCGCATTCGTTCGGCTACGCCTTGACTCAGATCACCGGCCCGTTGGGATTGCTGATCAGTCGCGCCGACGGCGAGTGGCGTTTTACCGCGAGCGGAAGCGCGACCGAGGTCACCTGGCGCTGGAACATTCATGCCCGCTCGGCGCTCACCGCGCCGTTGCTGCCGGTGTTGGGCCGGCTCTGGAAGGGCTACGCACGCCAATCGCTGGAAACACTGTCAGCGCTGCTGACCGGCTGACCATGTGCCGACTTTTCGGGCTGCACGCGGGAACCAACATTGTCACCGCCACGTTTTGGCTGCTGGACGCGCCGGACAACCTCGCTCAGCAGAGCAGAAGAAACCCGGACGGCACCGGTCTGGGCGTTTTTGACGGCCAGGGGCACCCGCAGGTGCGCAAGCAGCCGATCGCCGCGTGGCAGGACGTCGACTTCGCCACCGAAGCGCACGATATGACCGGTACCACGTTCATCGCGCATGTTCGCTATGCGACCACCGGGTCCCACGACGTGGTCAACACCCATCCGTTCCTGCAAGACGACCGGATCTTGGCGCACAACGGCGTGGTGGAATGCCTCGATGTGCTCGACGAGCGGCTGCGTGAAATGGGCACGGCTGACCTGGTTTTGGGGCAGACCGACTCCGAGCGGGTGTTCGCGTTGATCACCGCATCGATCCGGGCGCATGGCGGGGATGTGACGGCCGGTTTGGTCGACGCCCTAGGTTGGCTGGCCGCCAACGTGCCGATCTACGCGGTCAACCTGCTGCT
>NZ_DASPSP010000274.1:0-15417 GCF_035623875.1 Mycobacterium sp.
CGGCGTCAGCGTTGGCGGCCGACCCGCCGTCGCAGCCGAAGGACAGCGATGGGCAGTTCCTGTGGCGCATCGCCGTTCAAGGGCTTCAGCTGAGGCGTTCGAACGATGCTGTGATCAACGATGCGCGTCGGGTTTGTACGCGCTACGCGGGCGGCGAGAGCGAGCAGCAGATCATCCAGGACATTCTCACCGGCTCCCCGGGTATGTCACTCAGCACCGCATCAACTTTCGCCGACACCGCGATCAGCGTGTACTGCCTGGACGGCGCTATGGATAGCTCGTGACAACCGCGTTCGTTATTGGCGGGCGGGTGGCTGCCTCGCATGGTTCGTGGCCGTTAAGTAGAACCGGTGTGAGAGCGGTTGCGATGTAACAGGTTAACGATGCTGCTGCGAACGCCGCGGAGCGCGTAGCCGGCGGTAATCACCGATGCGACAATGAGGACGATAAACAGCGGGAGCCAGCTTTTCCTTTCATGGTCAACGTCCCACCACACCACCGCGAACAGGACGGTGCACAAAAACAACACGATGTCCCGCCAGTTGCCCCGGTAAACGATCGCGGCGGCGCGCAGCTGTCGGCGTTTTTCGTTGGCGACGACGAGGTCGTCGATGCGGTTTGCAATACTGCCCCGTAGCGCGGCGCGGCGATCCGTCTCGTCTTCCGGCAGTCGCTCGAGCAGGTCCAGGTCCTCTTTGATTCCGGCGCGGAAATCCGGCCCCACGAATTGGCCCGCGGCGGCGCCAAGAAGTGCTCCACCGAAGACCGGAGCCGATCCCAACACGATTGCTGCCAGACCAGGCATTCTCATCCCTTCTTCCAATTCGTTCGCAGACCGCCCTAGTTCATGGTGGCAAGGTTGTGCCAGAAGTTCTTCAGGCTTTCCGTGCCGCCAAACAGCGTGGTGAAGTTGGTGGAGTCGACGAGGACGATGTCGCCGGCGCGTTGTCCGGCCGGGGGCATCCAGATGAGCGCGTTGAATTCGGTGTTGCCCGAAGCGGTGAACGGATGGGGTCGGTTCGGGTCGATCGGTTGGCGACCCAGCACACGGATCGCATTGCTCTCCGGCGCGGTGAGTTCGTAGTGCGGTAGATGGGGGTGGAAGTTGAATGTCGTGACGTTATCGAGAAGCCGCGGTGTGTCTAGATCGCGTATCGCGGTCAGCGGTGCAATCTCTCTGGTGTCCTCGACGACGGCTGGGCGCAGCCCCCACCTGTTGTAGGCGGGAACATCAAGCGCCTTCATCACGGATCGCGTGTATTGACCGAACCGCTGCTGGCGCGGTACGAGCGGGTCGCCATGATGTTGGTACTCGACCTGTCTCTGCGCGAAATCCTCGGTGAACCCGACGTCGTGGTGAGGTGCCAGTAGCAGGCAGGTGCCCTGCCGCTGCAGCCACTCGCGGATCGCGCTGATCTCGTCGGGTGCGGCTTCCTGCTCGGACAGGACATGGTCGAGACCGAACACCATCAGCGTGTCGGTGTCTGACAGGATCCGCTCATCGATCGGCAACTGGTAGCCAGCCTGGTCAATGCGCTGGAACACTGCGACTGGGTGGCCGGTCACCTCGCCTGCCAGCTGTTGAAACGCCAGCGTCGAGCGGTGGAACAGCTCCAGGGTGCCGGCGATTCCTTGCAGGAAATGAGCGGCGTCGTATTCCGGCGTCTCGTAGTTGGGCCACAACGCGTTCCGGACCTCGGTCATGGTTGAGAATCGGTTGTACATCTCGGCGGAATCACGTTGGGCTTCCCACGGGTAACTCCAGGTCCAGTAGATGCTGATACGTCGCCGGCCTCGCGTGTGCTCGCGTGGGACGTGGCTTTGGTTGTAGGTGCGTGCACGGGGCAGTGTGCTCATGGTGGGTCCTTAGCTGTCGAGCGTCGCAAGGTACCGGAGCGCCTTCAGGCCTGGGAGAAAGAAGTATGCACCGCCCTTGAGCGTGGTGAAAGCCGGCAGTCCCCTGAGAACCTTTCGGATAGGGCGCTTTGGGATCTTGTACTCCAGCGTGCCATCCTGGTTTCCGCAGATCGGATCTCGCTCATTTTCGAGTTCGTGAAAGGTGCGGTCGTTGATCCATACGTTTTGGGCAAACTCGAACTGGCGAATCAGGCTGGCGCAGATGATGAACGCCGCAATTCCTCTATCAACACCGTCATCGGGCGCGCCGTTGAGAAGCGCGGGGCCATATGTCGCGCCGCGGCGGATCATCCGTCGCCGGTTCATGTTCACCGCCGTGTCGCGCGGATTGAGGCGCCGCGCGTGCGCGCCCAGCGGAACCGCATAACCGTGCGGGTCCATCGTTTTGTAGTTGAAGTCGTTGTTGCGCATTGGATCTGCGCCCAGCTCCGGATCGTCATGTTCCGGAGCTAGGACGAGCGGCGCACCGCTTCGCCACCGGCCCATGAACTTCGCCGCGAGCAATTCCTGCTCTTCAGGTGTGTCGGCATGGTCGCGCAAATAGTCGCGAAAGAGTGTGACGTGTTCTTGCAGGCGCCGGTATGCCATGTAGCTACCGTTGCGGGACAACACTTCCGGCTGTGGAAGGTTGGGGATCCGACCCTCCTCGTCCGGATAGCCAAGAATGAACTCACCCGGCTTCAGTAGTGCGCCCGAACCAGGCGTTGACTCCTCGCCGGATCCTTCGATCACCGGCTGCGACAGCCGGTCGCGATAACCGAAGTGGTCGTGGGCGTAGTTGAACGGCGGGGTGGCGTTCAAGTCCAGAAACGACAAGACACGCACGCCGTCGCAGCGGACGACGAGCTTGTCGTGCTCGTCGACGCATCGAAGACGCTCGGCCTCATCGCGGGCGAACAAGATCGCGATCGCATGTACGTCATCACCGGCCAGCTCGCCCACCCAATTGTCGGGGTGGTTCGCGCCGCTGTCACCCAGGATGTCGGCGCGGGCCGCCATGCCTTGGCGGAACTCGTCGGGGAAGGTGGCTAGGGATTCCTCCGGCAGGCCCAATGCCCGCAGGCCGGTCCAGGTGAAAGCAAGTGTCACCCAGCGCTTCGAACTATCCATTGAGGCCCGCACGTCTGCAGCCGACTGCACTCGGTCGAGCAGCTCGGCAAGCCAGGCCCGTCCGCCAGTCGGCTTGTCGAAGGACAGGAATTCGTAGCGGCCCGTCATCGCCGGCGTACGGGTCAGCAGGATGTGCTGGATGTCGTCGATCTCAAGCATCTGCGCACGCTTTGTTGCGGATCACTGCATCTGGTCGAGCATGTCCGAGAACGCGGACTTGAGCCGCAAAGCTTTCTTGATCTCGTCCGCCGTGACATACGGATATTCTCCGTACTCAAGGAAGCTCGGACATTGGTGTTCCCGCACGAATGCTACGAACGCTGCCGGGTTCTCCTTCCAGTCCTCCGGAAAATCTTCAAGGTGGGTGAAGACGGTCGTAATACCGGTCTGGCTGAACAGCGTTACCGCATCCTCGGTGTACTTGTCGAAGTCGGTATCGAAGATGCCCTGATATTGAAAATGTAACCCCGAGCCGACATCGAACAGTACCCAACGGAGGTAATGCAGCCGCAGTGGCGCGAGTACCTCCGGGCTAGCTGCAATCGCCTCCTCGATTTGCTTGCCATACGCTCGGACAGCCTCTTCATGCCCTTCTTTGACTTTCGCTATGATCGAAAACCCGTAGCAGGCCGGCGTCCTGGGATAGATCGGGCCGTATCGGCCCCGCTCCAATTCGAAGTAGCCCTCCTTGGGGATGGCCATCGCTGCGGGTTTGCTCCAGTCACGCTCAGCTGCCGGCATTCCAGTCTCCCGTCGCTGCGGTTCCGATTTGCGACGCTACTCCTTGGTCTGGTGCAGAGCGCGGTTTCTGGCGTCGTGATGCCGCGTCAAGGATCGAGGTGGATGCGTATCGAGAGCAGATCTCCGACCTACTGGCGGTAGCTGGCCAGGAAGTTACCCAACCGCTCGATAGCGTGGGCAAGATCGCGCGACCACGGCAGCGTCACGATCCGCAGGTGATCCGGTGCCGGCCAATTGAATCCGGTGCCCTGAGTGACCAGGATCTTCTCCGACAGCAGAAGATCCAGGACAAGTTGCTCGTCGTCCTCGATCTCGTGCACCTCCGGATCCAGCCGAGGGAACGTGTAAAGCGCACCAGCGGGTTTGACGCACGACACCCCGGGGATCTCGTTGAGCTTGGACCAGGCAACGTCGCGTTGTTCGCGCAGTCGACCACCCGGCAGCACGAGGTCGTCGATGCTTTGGTGGCCGCCGAGGGCGACCTGGATCGCATGCTGCGCAGGTACATTCGGGCACAACCGCATATTCGCCAGTAGGTGAATGCCTTCGATGAAACTGCTCGCGTGGTCCTTGGGCCCGGTGATCGCCAGCCAGCCGGCCCGGTATCCGGCAACGCGGTAAGCCTTGGACAGGCCATTGAAGGTCAGACACAACACGTCTGGTGCGAGCGAGGCCACGCTGATGTGCTTGGCATCGTCGTAGAGGATCTTGTCGTAGATCTCATCGGCGAGCAGCAGCAGCTGATGCTTACGCGCCAGATCGGCCATCTGCGAGATTATTTCGCGGCTGTAGACCGCGCCGGTCGGATTGTTGGGGTTGATCACGACCAACGCCTTGGTGCGCTCGGTGATCTTCGACTCCAGGTCGGCGATATCCGGCTGCCAGCCTTGAGTCTCGTCGCACAGGTAATGCACCGGTGTGCCGCCGGCAAGCGAGGTCGACGCCGTCCACAGCGGATAGTCGGGTGCGGGGATCAAGACCTGATCGCCGTTGTCGAGCAGCGCCTGCAGCGTCAACGTGATCAGCTCCGAGACCCCGTTGCCCAGATACACGTCGTCGACGTCGAATCGGGGGAAGCCGTCGACGAGTTCGTAGCGGGTGACCACCGCGCGCCGCGCCGACAGGATGCCCTTGGAGTCCGAGTAGCCCTGTGCGTACGGCAGCGCCTGGATCATGTCACGCATGATCACGTCGGGTGCTTCGAAGCCGAACGGCGCCGGGTTGCCGATGTTCAGCTTGAGGATGCGGTGCCCTTCAGACTCCAGCCGCGCGGCGTGATCGTGCACCGGGCCGCGGATCTCATAGAGCACATCTTGCAGCTTGGAGGACTGCGCGAACGTGCGCTGCCGCGGCTGATGACCCGTGGTATGCCAGGGCAACTGATGCGTAGTCACGTCGACTATGGTGCCACGGCTGTCTAATTATTTATAAAACTGTAGTCCTGATCAGCGCTTTCCGGGTGGTCGGGCCCCCCTGGCGATGCCCAATCCTTTCACCGGTGCCGCCGGCGCTTTGGTCTCGCCATCCTGGCCCGCAGACTCCGGTTCGCCCTGTTCTTGCGACTCCGGCTTCGTCTCAGGCTCTGGCGCCGGAGCGCTGGGTTGTGCAGCGGGAGCGGCTTTTTTGGCCCCGGGTCGTTTGGCTCCGGCCGCGATGCCCAGTCCCTTGACCGGCGCGGCCGGCGCCTTTGCTTCCGGGGCTGCTGCGGGTTCGGATTTCGTTTCATGCGGTGTGGCAGGCGCGGATTGCATTGGTGCTGCGGCTTTTTTGGCCCCGGGCCGTTTGGCGCCGCCGGCGATACCCAGCCCCTTGACCGGAGCAGCAGGAGCCTTGGCTTCCGCGGCGGCCGGTGCCGATGCGGATTGCGTTGGCGCTGGGGCTTTTTTCGCTCCGGGCCGCTTGGCGCCGCCGGCGATACCCAGTCCGGTGACGGCCTTGGCGGCCTTCTCCTCGGTGGGGGCGGCGGCTTCGACTTCGCTTTCGGTGGTTACGGCGGCCGGCTCGGCCGCCGTGGGCTCGGCGTCTTTCGGCGCAGCCTTCGGGGCAGCCTTGTCGGCGTGCTCGGCCGCCTCCTTGGCCGCGGCGCCTTTCTCCGGCAGCGTGATCGTGCCGCGGTCGAGTGATTCGAGCAGCAGCTGCGCCACGTCGCGCACGTCGACGCCTTCGCGGCCCGCGGCCTCCTGCCGATCGTTGACACCGTCGGTGACCATGACCCGGCAGAACGGGCATGCGGTGGCGACGGTGCTGGCCCCGGTGGCCAGCGCCTCGTCGACACGCTCGTGGTTGATTCGCTTGCCGATGTGCTCTTCCATCCACATCCGCGCGCCACCGGCGCCACAGCAGAAGCTGCGGTCGGCGTGCCGCGGCATCTCGATCAGCTTGGCGCCGGCGGCGCCGATCAGCTCGCGGGGCGCTTCGTATTCCTTGTTGTGCCGACCCAGATAGCACGGGTCGTGATAGGTGATGTCTTCAGACACCGGGCTGACGGGCACCAGCTTCTTATCGCGCACCAGCCGGTTGAGCAGCTGGGTGTGGTGCAGCACGGTGTAATTGGCGCCCAGCTGCCGGTATTCGCGGCCCAGGGTGTTGAAGCAGTGCGGGCAAGTGACGACAATCTTGCGGTCGACGGTTTCCACACCCGCGAACAGTCCGTCCAAGGTCTGGACGGCCTGCTGGGCCAACTGCTGGAACAGAAACTCGTTGCCGGAGCGGCGAGCCGAGTCGCCGTTGCAGGTTTCCCCGGTCCCCAACACCACGTACTTCACCCCGGCGATGGCCAGCAGCTCGGCGACCGCCTTGGTGGTCTTCTTGGCCTTGTCGTCGTAAGCGCCGGCGCAGCCCACCCAGAACAGGTACTCGTAGCCGTCGAAGCTGTCGACGTCTTCGCCGTAGACCGGGACGTCGAAGTCGACTTCGCTGATCCAACCGGTCCGGTCTGAGGCGTTCTGCCCCCACGGGTTGCCTTTGTTCTCAAGGTTTTTGAACAACACTGACAGCTCGGACGGAAACTCTGATTCCATCATGACCTGGTAGCGGCGCATGTCAACGATGTGGTCGATGTGCTCGATGTCCACCGGGCACTGCTCGACGCAGGCCCCGCACGTTACGCAGGACCACAAGACGTCGGGGTCGATCACCCCGCCCTGTTCAGCGGTGCCGACCAGCGGGCGGGCTGCCTGCTCGGGCCCGTGCCCGGGCACCCGGCCGAAGCCGGATTCCGGCACATGGTGGCCCTCTTCTTCGACCGTCTCGAGGTCGAGACCCTCGAGTGGCTCCGCGTTCTTCTCACCAAGCAGGTAGGGCGCCTTGGCCATCCAGTGATCGCGCAGGTCCATGATGACGAGCTTGGGGGATAGCGGCTTGCCGGTGTTCCAGGCCGGACACTGCGACTGACAGCGCCCGCACTCGGTGCAGGTGGCGAAGTCGAGCATGCCCTTCCAGGTGAAGTCCTCGATCTTGCCGCGACCGAATTCCGCATCATCGGGCGGGTTTTCGAAGTCGATCGGCTTGCCGCCGGACTCGACCGGCAGCAGCTGGCCCAGCCCGTCGGGCAGCCGCTTGAACACGACGTTGATCGGCGCCAGGAAGATGTGCAGGTGCTTGGAGTGCAGCACGATGATCAGGAAGGCCAGCATGACGCCGATGTGCAACAGCAGGGCCACCGTTTCCAGGACTTCGTTGCCGGTGTGGCCAAGCGGATGCAGGATCGCGCCGAAGAGGTGCGAGAGGAACGCCGCCTTGCCGTAGGGGAGGGTGCCGTTGTTGACCGCAGACCCGCGGACCAGCACATAGGTCCAGATGACGTTGAAGATCATGAACAGGATCAGCCAGGCGCCGCCACCGTGCGAACCGTAGAACCGCGACGACCGGCCGATTTCGCGGGGGCTTCGGGTGAGCCGGATGATTGCGAAAGTGCTGATGCCGACGAAGACGGCGGTCGCGAAGAAGTCCTGCAGGAAGCCAAGCGCGTCCCACCGGCCGATGATCGGGATGTGGAAATTCGGCTGGAATAGTGTCCCGTAAGCCTCGATGTAGACCGTGAGCAGAATGAAGAAGCCCCACATGGTGAAGAAGTGCGCCAGGCCGGGGATCGACCATTTCAACAGCTTGCGCTGCCCGGCCACCTCGGCGACCTCTGCCCAGATCCGCGCGCCGACGTCGTTGGTGCGACCGGTGGCGGGTTGGCCGGAAAGTGTGAGTCTGACCAGCCAGCCGATCCGGCGGAGGACGAACAAACCGACGATCGCCGTCCCGCCTAGGCCCACTACCAGTCTGATCAGCGTCTGCGTTTGCACGGAGCGTCTCCCCAATTCTGCTGCTACTGAGCGGTAACTAAGCGCATGTTACTAACCGGTAACTTAGCTACTGCACCTGCTCAAGCTGCGTAGGCCTGCTCATAGTGACATCTTTGCGATGGTGACCGCGACGAAGGCTGCCCTAACCTTGCTGCGGCGATCGGCTTGCCCAGACGTCTAAGGATTGACGCCCGGGACGTGAATCGGCGGTAGCCCAGGTATCTGCGGGACATTGCCGTTCCACCAATGCCGATGAGGATGTTGCTGCTCTGTCGACGGTTGGGTGGTCACCGGCGGCGCGGGCTCCGCCGTCGTCGTCTCGGGCGGAGGGGCCGTCGTGCTCGGGGGGATCGACGACGGTGTGGTCGTCCAGGCCGGCGCGGTTGACGACGGTGTGGTTGTCGACGGATGCGTGGTGGCTGGCGCGCTGCCCCCGTTGTTGGTGGCCAGGATGACCAGGCCGTAGATGATCGTCGCGATCAGCAGCAACACCGCCAACCCCCACAGTGCCAGCACCCACGGTTTGAGGAACCACGGTGAGGACGTCTCGGTGACGCCGAACCGATCGTCGTTGTTCGCGCCGAGGTTCACGTCGTGCGTTGCGTAACCGTCGACGCCGTATGGTGGTCTGCTCCCCCCACGACAACCGATCTTACCGACGTTGCCGGCTACGGCATATCGCCGTCGTGGTGGTGGTGATGATGATGGCCGTCGTCGATGCTCGTGCTCGTCGGCGGTGTGGTGGCCGGCGCCGTGGTCGTCTGCGCGCTGGTCGTCGGCACCTCGGTCAGGGTGGTCGTCGGAGCGGGAGCGACCGGCTCGGTGGCCGTTGCGCTGCTGGACGACGGCGGGGTGGTCGTGACTGCGGCTGATGTCGTCGACGATGTCGACGGGGACGTGGGGCCGCCGCCGTGGGTCAGCTCCACGATTCCGTAAACCACCAGCGCGATCAGGATGGCAGCAAGCACTCCCAAACCGATCAGAACGGCGGGCTTGCGATGCCACGGGGTCGACCCGGGTTGGGGCTGCTGCTGCCCGTCGCCGCCGTAGTCGTACTGGTCGGTCGGCGCTTCACTTGGGTCGTCTGGAGGTCCCTGAAAACCGTAGCCCGTCACGGGCGCTGATCCTAGCGGTGGATCCCGGTGGCTCGGCCACCGAGTCTTGATCGGCCGCGCCTCAAAATCCCGGCGGCAGCGTAATCACGGTGTGCGGCAACGTGATCGTCGACGGGATGTGTGGGAGATGGTGGTGGTGTCGCGGCGGCTCGGCTGGAGGCTCGGCAGGAGCGGGGGAGTTTTCCTCCGGCGTCGTTGCCGGTGACGGCGGGGTGGTTGTCGTGGGTGTCGACGACCGGGTCGGTGTGGATGTCGTTGACGGTGTGGTCGTGGACGATCCACCACCGCCGCCGTGGGAGAGCTGGATGAGGCCGTAGATGATCAGCGCGACCAGGATCGCGACCATCGTGGCCCACACGGCCAGCAGCAACCGATTCCGGTACCACGGCGCCGGCGGCGATTCCGGTTCAGCAGACTCGGTGTAATCCGGGTAGTCGTCGAAACCCGGCGGCTCAGGGTCTGCCGAGCCGTAGCTGGCCATCCGCGTCGGCCGATTGCTCGGGTCGTCGGGAGGACCCTGAGAACCGTAGCCTGTCACGCCCCGATGCTACTGACATCCGGCGGACGCGACGGCTAGCGACGCGAGCGTCAGAGCTGCCGATTTACCTCATCCGCGAAAAGCCGCAGGTGCTCGAGGTCGGAAAGATCCAGCAGTTGCAGATACACCCGCTGCACGCCGATGTCCGCGAACGCTCCGAGCTGCTCGACAATCTCGCCCGGCGTGCCCACCAGCGGAGAGTTGGACCGCAGCTCATCGAGCTCGCGCCCGATGGCGGCAGCCCGGCGGCGGATCTCGGCGTCGTCACGTCCGGCGCACACCACGAACGCCGCGGAATACGTCATCGAATCGGGGGGCCGGCCAACCGAATCGACCGCTTCGCGGATCCGCTCGAATTGGGTCTTGATGGTGTCCAACGGGGCGAACGGCACGTTGAACTCGTCGGCGAACGTCGCGGCCAACGCCGGCGTTCGGTTTGCGCCCGTCCCGCCGATGATGATCGGTGGGTGGGGCCGTTGCACCGGCTTCGGCAGAGCGGGCGAATCGTTGACTGCGTAATGAGCGCCCGCGTAGTCGAATGTTTCACCGACCGGTGCAGTCCACAGGCCGGTGATCAGTTCCAGCTGTTCGGTGAGCCGGGCGAATCGCTCCCGTAGCGGCGGGAAGGGGATCGCATAGGCCAGATGCTCCCGTTCGAACCAGCCGGTACCGATTCCGAATTCGACTCGCCCGTTGCTCATCTCGTCGACCTGGGCGACCGCGACGGCCAACGGGCCGGGATGGCGGAACGTTGCCGACGTGACCAGAGTGCCCAACCGGATCGACGACGTCTCGCGTGCGATGCCGCTCAACGTCACCCAGGAGTCGGTCGGGCCGGGCAGTCCGTCGCCGCTCATCGCCACAAAGTGGTCGGACCGTAAGAACGCGGAAAAACCCAATGCTTCGGCGGCCTGCGCAACGGCGAGCTGGTCGGAGTAACTGGCGCCCTGCTGCGGTTCAACGAATACCCGAAAGTCCACGAGCGCCAGCCTATGCCGAAGGGTGCCCTAGGCAGGAAACGGGACTGAGCCTTGCGCTCCGCAGGACGCTTTCCGGGGTTGCGGCTGGCTGGGTGGGCGCAGCATCGGAAAGTCCTCGCCGTCCTCAATTAGTGCGATCGCAGGATGGTGATTGCGTTGTCGATTTTCTTGAAGGAGTTGAACGTTTCTGCGGGAACGCCGAAGACGGCGGACAACGCTTGGGGCGGAAGCTTACTTAAGGACTCGCCTATGCCGATGTTGTCTTTGCCTTCAGGTGCACTGGTGTTCTGGATGATCAGCACGTCCAGGTCTTCCGTGCCGCGGTTCTCGAAGTAGAAAAAGGAACCCTGGGGTGCGAACACCAGGTCGTCGACGTGGGCGTCGAAACTTTCGTGGTTGCCGTTCCCGTCGATGAGGACCCAGGTGGCGACTCCTTTGGTGACCAGGTTGATCTCCCACGCGCTGGGACGCCAGTGCGGCTCGCGAATACCTCCGGGCTGCAACGTGATTACCTGGATACTGGCCTCTTGACCTTTGAGTATCGGGAAATTATCTTCGTGTGCCTGTTGCTGCGTACCGCCGTCATACCTGTTGGGCGGCAGCGCGGTCAGATGGAACAGGTGCGATTGCGAGGTGATCGTTTCCGAGGGTAGGCGGGGATCACCAAAGCGTGCCTGCTGAAATTACCGCAGCGGTTTGGGCCAGTCTACGGATCACTTCGATCAGCCCAGCGCGGCCAAATCTAGAACGTGTCGACGTGCTCGACACTGACGAACATGCCGTGCCCGGTGTTGTCGTTGGTGAAGCGGGTACCGCTCTCGGTGGCCGCGATCGTCCAGCCCTCCGCAGCGTAGGTGCGGTAGTCGATCGTCACGGTGGGGATGTCGCCGAGGTTGCCCACCACCCATTGCACCGAACCGCTCGCGGTGACGTTGACGCCGTTGGCGCGTTCGCCGTCCTGCATCGGGGAGTCAGTGAACTGCGCCTCGCAGCCGACGGCGTCTGCGTCGATCTGGCAGCGCGTCTGACCGGATTTGGTTTCGATGAACACGTAACCGTTCTGGTCGGGTGGCAACGGGATCGCGCCGGCCGGCGGGTTAGCACTTGGCGGTGCGGGCTGCGACGACCTCGGTGAAGGGATGGACGGTTTGGCTTTCGGCACCGACGGTTCGGTTGCTCCGGCGCCCGGGTTGGCTACCGGCTTCCCGTGGATCAGCGAGCTGCATCCGCCCACCAGCGCGGCGCTCGTCAGCAGGCCTGCCAGCAGCAGCCGGCCACCAACCCTTGCCGTCTTTGCTTTCTCCGAAAACATCTCAGAGGCAAGCCTACGCATGAAGTGACGCAAGAGATTGTAGTGACGCGCCCGCATTGCGCGGCTAGCCGCGCAGAGCGACGAGCCGGTCGGTTGATCGCAGCCACAGGTCCGTCTATAGCCGGTCGGGGACGAAGCGTTACATCTGCACCCAGACGATCTTCGTCTGCAGGTAGGTCTCGATCCCGGCCTTGCCGGATTCGTGGCCCCAGCCGGATTGTTTGTAGCCGCCGAACGGCATGGAGTGGTCGTACTGGAACTGGCAGTTGAGCCCGACGGTTCCGGCCTTGATCCGCTTGGCCAATCGGTGCGCGCGGCCGAGGTCCTTGGTCCAAACAGTAGACGCCAGGCCGTAGGTGCTGTTGTTGGCTAGCGCGACGGCTTCGTCTTCATCGTCGAACGGCAGGATCGTGACGACGGGCCCGAAGATCTCTTCCTGGAAGAGCCGGCTCGTGTCGGGGTCAAGATTGGTGACGACGGTGGGATGCACGAAATACCCCTTGCGATCCAGCCGGTGCCCGCCGGTGACGATCTCGGCGCCGTCGGACTTGCCCTGCTCGAGATAGCCCAGGACGCGGTTGAGCTGCTTCTGGCTGATCAGCGGACCGCTCATGGTGCCCTCTTCCTTCGGGCCGCCCATCTTCATGGCGTTCGCAATCGTCGCCATACCCTCCACGACCCGCTCGTAGACACTGCGGTGCGCGAAGATTCGTGACCCGCAGACACACGCCTGCCCAGAGTGCACGAATGCGCCGAACGCCGCCAGCGTCAGGGCTTTCTTCACGCTCGCGTCCTCGAAGATCAGCACGGGTGACTTGCCGCCGAGTTCGAGGGTGACCTTGTTGAGGTTGCTGTTCGCCGAGGCGTGCACGATCTCGCGGCCGACCTCGGTCGATCCGGTGAAGGCCACCTTCTCGACGTCGGGGTGAGCGGTGATGGCCGCGCCGACGGTGTGGCCGTAGCCGTTCACCAGGTTCGCCACCCCGTCGGGCACCCCCGCCTCGGCCAGCAGCCGCATCAGCACGAGCGCCGAAAGTGGTGTCTCCTCTGCGGGTTTGACGACGCTGTTGCAGCCCGCCGCCAATGACGGCGCGAGCTTGGCGCAGAAATTAAAGACCGGGCCGTTCCACGGGAAGATCAGCCCCACCACGCCGTAGGGCTCGCGCAGCGTGTAGGTGTGCATGTGTGAGTCGACGCCGGTCAGGCCGCCGGTGTTCACGTCACGCGCGATGCCGTCGATCTTGGTACACCAGCCGGCGTAATAACGGAACCACTCGGAACCGACGGCCACCTGCATCTTTGCCTGAGCCGGATACATTCCGGCGTTGAGCATTTCGAGTTCGGCGAGAAGCTCGGCGTTTTCATCGATCAGGTCGGCGACGCGCCACAGGATCGTGGCGCGCTCGTAGTCGGGCTTCCCAGACCAGATGCCGGATTCGGCACTTGCCTTCGCGCGCGCAACCGCTTCGTTGACGGCTCCGGTGCCGCAGTCGGTGAACTCGCTGATCTGATCCTCGGTGGAGGGATCGAAGACCGGGATGACGTCGCCGGTACCAGGACGTTGACGGACCTCATCCAGCACAGCCTGCACCGTCATGGGTCTCCCCTTCTCGCGTCGCTGCGAATTCGTGGTACCGCGTATCTATTAAAATAGAGTGCCTTACGAGGCGTACGTTATGCGCTTGACCGCGGGATGTCCAGGGTTTTTACGAGAAGCTAATTGCTCTGTGGCTCTTGATTACTGGCGGTCAGCGCACGTGCGATCTTTTCCTCGTAGGTCAGGCTAATTCCCACGCTTAGGCTCCCGTTGCAGGGTTTGCCGGCTCCGGCGGTAGGTCGTCCGGGACTTCGCCGACGTGGTCGCTGACTTGGTCGGCCGCGGCCGTCACGCGATTGCGCACCAGGAACCAGCCGCCGATCAGGGCGGGGACACCGAGCACCACCGTCGTGATGATCCAGGGGCCTTCCTCGGCGTCGGACATCATCAGCACCACCACCCCCGCCAAGAACGCCAGCGTGAGATAGCCGCTGTAGGGGGTCAGCGGCATCTGGAAATGTGGCCGCTTGATAGCTCCGGCCCTGCTCATCCGATAGAGCCGCAATTGGCAGAGCACGATCGTCGCCCAAGCCGCGATAACGCCCAGGGCGGCGATGTTGAGCACGATTTCGAAGGCCTGACTTGGCTTGACCGCGTTGAGCACGACACCGAACAGGCCGATTACGGCAGTCAGCAGGATCCCGCCGTACGGCACACCGTTTCTCGACATCCGTGCGGTGAATTTGGGGCCGCTGCCGTTGACTGACATCGACCGCAGGATCCGACCCGTGGAATACAGTCCGGCGTTCAGGCTCGAGAACGCGGCAGTCAGCACCACCGCGTTCATCAGGCTGCCGGCACCGCTGAAACCGATTTTCGAGAAGAAGGTGACGAACGGGCTCTCCTGCTGTTTGTAATCGGTGTAGGGAAGCAGCAACGCCAACAGGATGACCGACCCGACGTAGAAGACGGCAATCCGGAAAATCACCGAGTTGATTGCGCGCGGCATGATCTTCTCCGGTTCCGCGGTTTCGCCGGCGGCGGTGCCGACCAGTTCGACTGCGGCGTAGGCGAATATCACTCCCGAGGTGACGAGCACCAGCGGCAGCAGTCCGGTCGGCAAGAACCCGCCATGATGGGACCACAGGCTGAACCCGGTGTCCTGGCCGTCGATCTTGAAGCGACCAGCCAGAAAGACCGTTCCGACGACGAGGAACGTCGTTAGCGCCAGCACCTTGATCAACGCGGCCCAGAATTCGAACTCGCCGAAAGCCCTCACCGAAATCAGGTTGACCGACACCACGCACACCAGCGCGATCAGCGCCAGCACCCACTGCGGGATTGCGGCGAACGCCGTCCAATAGTGGAAGTACTTGGCGATCGCGGTGGAGTCCACGATGGCTGCCATCGCCCAGTTCAGGAAGTACATCCAGCCCGCGACGAAGGCCGCTTTCTCCCCGAAGAACTCCCGGGCGTAGGACACGAACGAGCCCGACGACGGGCGGTGTAGCACCAGTTCGCCGAGCGCGCGCAGGATCAGGAAAACGAATACACCGCAGATGCCGTACACCAGGAACAACCCGGGGCCGGCCGATGCGAGTCGTCCGCCCGCGCCGAGGAACAGGCCGGTCCCGATGGCGCCGCCGATCGCGATCATCTGCAGCTGGCGAGGTTTGAGGTCGTGGTGGTAGCCCTGGTTCTCACGGGCGAATCGATCAGAGGAGGCCGCACGATCAGCTGGGCCAGGCGTGCTGGGCAGCGGTGGCATCGAGTTCCTATCGACGTGGCGTGGTGCAACGCCGCCAGGCGGCACGTCCGAGGGATGGACTGGTTGGGAGGCTATCCCACGGCGTGCGACGGCGCGATGTTTGC
>NZ_DASPSP010000279.1:0-3111 GCF_035623875.1 Mycobacterium sp.
ACCGGTAAGCAATAACTCCAACGCAAACCCGACACCGCAGGTGTTGACCAGACGGGGGATGCCGCCGTCGGCCGGATGCATCCCGCGACGCACCTCGAAGGTGCCGAACTGCGCGCGATCGGAGGCGATGCGGATGTCACACGCCATCGCCAGTTCGACCCCGTGGCCGACGCACCAGCCGTTGATCGCGGCGACGATGGGCTTGGTGATGCGCGACAGCGGCCCCCGGGTGATCCCGCACAGACCATCCTCGATCCGCTCGCGTCCGACCATTGGTCCGACGGTCTGCCACTCGGGCGCATGGGTTTTCAGGTCAGCGCCGGCGGTGAACGCGTCACCTGTCCCAGTGATCACAGCGACGCGAAGCTCTGGGTCGTCACGGAAGTCGCGCCAGATATCGCACAGCAGCTCGTGGGATTCGATATCGATGGCGTTCTTGACCTCTGGGCGGTTGAGGGTGATGTAGGCGACCTCACCGCGCTTGTCGTAGAGCACTTTTGCTGTCATTGCGGACCTTTCGAGGTAACTAGTTCGGTTGGTTGGTGTTGAGGATTGCCGGCAACGCGGAGCGATGGAACCCGTCGAACGGGACGTTGTGCTCTACCGCTTGCAGTTCCCACCACCCTGGCTTGGCGTTTGGAGCTCCACCGTCGACGCGGATGCACGTCCCGGTGATGAAGCTGGCGGCCGGTGACAGCAAGAACACCACCGCCGCGGCGGCTTCCGCCTCGGTTCCAAAGCGCTGCAAGGGAATCGTGTGGGCGACCTGGTTGCGGATGAAGTCGGTGTCTTTGCTGTCGTACGTGTCCAGACCGCTCGATGCGATGGAGCCGGGCGCGATGGTGTTTACCCGCACGCCCGCGGCGGCCCATTCGGTGGCGGCTGACTCACTCAGCGTCAGCATGCCTCCACGAGCAGCCGCCGAGTGCGCGAAGTGTGGCCAGCCATGCCAGATGTCGGCGATCATATTCACGATCGCGCCGCCGTGGTGCTTCATCCACTTGGTGTAGACCGCACGCATGACGATGAAGCCGCCGGTCAGGTTATTGCGTACCACCGCCTCAAAACCCTTGGTGGTGATGGTTTCCAGGGGTGCGCGGTATTGGCCGCCGGCATTGTTGAACAGCCCATCGATGCGCCCGTGTTCGTTAAGGATCGCGTCGATGACGCCGCTCACCGCGGCCTCGTCGCGGATGTCGGCGGAGTGGACGGATACCCGCCCACCGTCGTCGCGGATCTCGGCTTGCACCGCGTTGAGTTTGTCGGCGTTGCGGCCGACGATGGCCACCTCGGCGCCCAGCGCGGCGAGTTCGTGGGCCGTGCATCGTCCGATGCCGCTACCCCCGCCGGTAATCACGACCGTCTGGCCGGCGAACAAGCCGTCCTTGAATATTGATTGATAGCCCACGAATGTTCTCCTTAGGACATGCCTTCGAGCTGTTTGCGCAAAGCTGCCTTCTGCACCTTTCCGCTGGCGGTCTGCGGCAGAGCGCCCATCAGGTGAATCTCCTTGGGAACCTTGTACCCCGCGATGAGGCCGCGGCAGTGCGTCACAAGATCGGAGACGTCAACTGGCTTATCGGGATAAGTGACAACGAAGGCCACTACGCGTTCGCCCCACTTTTCGTCGGGGGCACCGACCACGGCGACCGACTGCACCGACGGGTGCGCCGCCAAAGCTCGTTCGACCTCTGCGGAGTAAATATTTTCGCCGCCGCTGACGATCATGTCCTTGAGCCGGTCAACGAGGAAAAGGTTGCCGTCTTTGTCGCGAATCCCGGCATCACCAGTGTGATACCAGCCATCGACGATTGCGGTAGCGGTCGCGTCGGGTTTGTTCCAGTAGCCGCTGAACATCCACGGTGAGCGCACCAGGACCTCGCCCGCCTCACCGGCGGGCAGGTCGCGTCCGTTCGCATCCACTATTCGCAACTCGACGCCGGGCATTGGTTGGCCGCAGGACTTCAGTAGGTCCGGATTGTCGAGGCGGTGCTGTTCTGGCCGCAGCAGTGTGACGATGAACGTCTCCGTGGTCCCATAGAACTGCACGAAATCGCAACCGAACACCTCCAGCGCTTGTTGCAATGTGTGCTGTCCGATCGGCGAACCGGCGTAGAGAATCCGGCGCAGCGATGAGAAATCAGCCGAGTTGGTCGACGCGTGGTCCAGCAGCATCTGCAACGCGGTGGGAACCACGCAGGTCACGGTGGGCCGGTGTTGCTCGACGGCAAATACGAAGGCTGCGGGCTCGAACGCGGACAGGGTCGCCAAGGACGCACCGCGATACAACGCCGGCAGCGACACCAACGTGCCGGCCAGATGGAAGTTCGGCATCATCATCAAGCCGATGTCATCGGAGTCCCAGTTCACCGACGGCTCTGTCGCCGCGGCACTAAACCAATTCATCAAGGCGCCGTGCGTAATCGGCACGCCCTTGGGGGCTGCGGTGGTGCCTGACGTGTAGCCCAGCAGGGCGGTCGCGCTGTCGGGCACAGCAATGCCGGGGTCTGCGGAGCCGCCACGCGAAAACCATTGGTCTAGCTCGTCTTCGGGGACGACCTCGACGGCCGTCTCTGTCGCCTGACGGACCCGCTCTGCGAGTTCGGTGAAGTCACGGCCGGCGAAGATCAGCGACACATTTGCGTCCTGTATGACCTCCACCAGCTCGGCGGCTGCACTACGCCAGTTCAGCGGCGCAAGCGCACATCCCGCTTTGTTCGCGCCAACCCAGATCTCAAAGAACGCCGCGGAGTTCTTGCCCAGAAAACCGATATGAGACCCAGGCCGGACCCTCGCCGCGATCAGCGTATTGGCGATCCGGTTCGATTGGTCGTTCAGTTGAGCGTAGGTGACAACACGACCGCCGTCGATCAACGCGGCCTTGTTCGGAGTCTCGCTTGACCAGAACCGCACCATGTCGGGGACACAACTGATGCCAGGTGCGACCACCACTACGCTCCTCGAAAGATTACAATGGTCAGACCATAGCAGGCGGCGGGGCGTTGGGACAAGACCGGCGGGACGAGCATTGCATTTCGGCGCCATTGGCGCCAGAATGGCGCCATGCCTAGCGTGCAGATCAAAGACGTCCCCGAAGACACCCACCGGGTC
>NZ_DASPSP010000282.1:0-13630 GCF_035623875.1 Mycobacterium sp.
GGACGAACAGCACGATAAGCCAGCGTCGGCGCGACCGTTCTTCAGCAGCACCGAGGCGCCCATCGGCGTTTACAACGGCGAGCAGGCGATCATCGTCTACGAGCTCAGGCCGCTGCCGCCTTGGCCGAAATATTGGATACAGGCATTAGCCAGACAGTTCCGCCGTCAACTCGATCCGGCGCCGAAAGTCGACATTTCGGTGGTTGACGACTGTATTCGTTTCTGTATTTTCGTCTCGTCCGAGGTGTCCGCAGAGGATTTGTGCAAACTCGACGATGCCGTTTACAACGCCGTCGACAGCGCCGGTCGCGCCATCGAAGATCAGCAGACGGCGCTTAACGAGAAACTCGACCACGTACGCCAACGCCGCATCATCCGCTGATTCACGTCACCTAGAGTTGATTTTGCTTCGCGAGATGCGTCGCCAAGCTCAGACTAGACGCACGCCAACCCCACGCTCGTTGGGTGGCCCGGGTAACCAAGCGGCGTACACCAACCGGTGCTGGCAAGAGCGCTCCCTTGCGGAGGCTTGATCTTTCGGGAGTTCTGCAATGCCTCGGAATCGTTCCTGCCCACAAAATGCCCACAATTTGCCCACAGTTACAGATATCTCCCGTGATCTCCAGTGATGAACATTCGCTGCCAGAGCCGGTTTTCGCCTTCCTCACCTGGGTCGCCAGAAGAGTTCAATCCTGACAGGGGGCTCTCACTATCTTGTATTACCTCGGCTGATGCTTGACGTTTCAGTTCCGGGTGATGCCTGACAAGTGTTTCGGTTGATCCTTTACAGCGGTTTCGGCTGATCCTTGACACTCCTTCGATGAGGGAGTTGAGCGTGGCCGAGCAGAGGTATCAGGCCGTGGTGGCTGTGATTGGTGATGGCCTGTCGATTTCGCAGGTCGCTGAAAAGGTCGGGGTGTCGCGCCAGACGCTGCATGCGTGGCTGGTCCGCTATGAGGTCGAGGGCCTAGACGGGCTTGTCGACCGGTCGCATCGGCCGGCGAGGTGTCCGCATCAGATGGGCGCCGAGGTGGAGGCGGCGCTGTTGGAGTTGCGCCGGTCGCGGCCGTATTGGGGTCCGCGGCGGCTGGTGTTCGAGCTGGCCAAGCGCAACGTTGCTCCACTGCCGTCGGTGTCGGCGGCCTATCGGGCGCCGGTGCGGGCCGGCATGATCGACCCAGCGCAACGGGATCGGCGTTCGCGCAAGTGGAAACGCTGGGAACGCGGGGCGGCCATGGGGCTGTGGCAGATGGATGTCGTGGTATCGCGGCCGGGCCAGGTCAGCCGAAGACGTCGTTGAGGGTGACGGTTTGCAGGTTGCGACTGCGGATGATGTCGAGCAATTGGGGGAAACAGTGGGTGATGGTGGGCAGGTTGGCGTGGCCAACCACGATCTGCTGGGGCTGGAACGACCTGCTGGCGGCGGCGACGAGGCCCGCTTCGCTGACCCGCCCCGAGTCGCCGATGTCGCCGGTCCACATGGTGATCGTGGTGTAGCCCAGGTCGGCAGCGATACGGTCGGTGGCGGGCGTGTGCCGGCTCCAGGGAGGACGAAAGTAAGGGGTGCCGTCGACGCCGTAGGTGTTGCGCAGGAAACCAGCGTTGCGGCCGATCTGGTCGGCGACGGCGCCGGGCGTAATGCGAGTGATGTCCGCATGCGACCACGTGTGGTTACCCAACTGCACCTGACCGGAGTCGACCATCGGCCGCAGCGCGGGGGCGTTGACCGACCACGAGCTGTTGGCGCCATTGACGAAAAACGTCAACCGGGTGCCGCTGTCACGGCAGAAGTCGGCGAACGCGCCCACCACTTGCACGCTGGCACCGTCGTCAATGGTGAGCGCCAGCTGATTGCCATCAGCGGGAAGCCGGGTGAGCACACCTGGTGGCGGCTGCTTGGTCGGAAACCCATGGGCGGGCAGGGGACGACTGACCGCCGCGAGAACGCCGATTGCGATTCCGCACAATAACATACGGCGATCTATCTGCCGCACGTCAAAATGCTACTACTGGGCGCACTCGCAAGGAAAGAGCCCAGCTTTCGTTGTCTGCCTTGACTTTCGGCTCGGACCGGCACCTAGCGGCTCATAGGTGCGCACCATCAACACCGGATCGGCGTGCAGGGGTTCGGCGCCAATGGGCGGCAAGCCTCAGCGGATCATATCGATCCAGGCGCCCAAGTCGTCCTCGCGGTATGGCCGCACCTGGCTGGTGGAATAATGCTGCGCCACGCCACCAGCAAGTTCGAGCACAGCCTCGCGTGTGCGTGGCTTGAGGGTGCTCAAATCGACTGCCACCCCCTCGGCCAGATGCGGGTCGTAGGGCACCCTGAAGACCTCCGACACGAACTTGCCGAATTCGTTCTCGACGACTTTGAGGTCGATAAGCGCTTGGCCGTCCCGAGTTGCGTTCAGGGCCACGACGGTGTGCGGCAGCAACCAGTCGAAGCCATGCGCGTACAGCCAATCCAAGGTAGCCAACGCCCCCTCGACGCCGCGCACATCCTGGGATGCCACCACAACCAGACCGCTAACATCGCTGGCGATCCTGCTGAACAGCGGGTCGGTGATCGATGTCCCGCAGTCGAGCAAGATCACATTGCAGTGAAGTTCCAGGATCTTCATCGTGGCCGCGTAGTCCTCCGGGCCCAACGTGTAGGTCGACTTCGGATCGTTTTGGGCGCTCAGCAGTTCCAGCCGATCGTTATTCACCACGGTGTGTACACGCACATTCGAGTAGCGTTCGATGTTCTGCAGCGACGCCACTTGCTCGATGTTGGCCTGCGGGCCGCCGCGCTCACTGAATCTCGCCGAAAGGTCGCCCAGATCGGGGTCGACATCGACGGCGATCACCCGATCGCCGCGTACACGGGCGATGACATTGCCCACCGCCACTGCCATCGTGCTCTTACCTACACCGCCCTTGGCGCAGACGAACGCGACCTTGTGCACGCCGTCCAGCGAAGCGCGGATCCGGCGGATCAACTCGGCGGCGTGCTGCTGCTCGGCGCTCGGTCCCGGATTGATCCGCCCACCAGTGATGTTGGCGATCGTCTTACGCCAGCCGTACGCGGCCGTGGGACGCCGGCGAGCGGCCAGGAAGGTCCGCCCATCGTCCTCGTAGGAATGAGGCACCGGCTGGGCTCCGGCGGCGGATTCATCCGTGCCAGTTGAGGACCTTTGCCCTTCGGGCAAGCCGTCGTCGGTGTGGGAACGCTGGTGCCCGACACGGTGGCCGCTGGCGGTTTGGTCCGCGTTGGTCGAGGACACCCGCCCGTCGTCCGGCCCCGGTTCGTGACGAAGCGAATCGGTTGGAGTGGTCATGCCGGTTCGTGCGCTTTCTGCTCGTAGGGTTGGGTACGGTGAGATTCTGGTCGCAACCAGACTACTGAGAGCAACCGGGATGAGCTCGCGAAGTGCCAGCCCAACGGCGAACGGTTGGCAGTTCCCCTTGCAATGACCGTCACCTTGTCCTGGAAGCTGGGCAACTGTCCTGGCTCGTTCAGGAGGAGAACAATACTGTGACCGCGCGGTCAAGGGGCCCGAATCGCCCGATCAGTGGCTGATCGCTACGGGGGTAGGCGGCGGGCTCGTGGCCGGCAGCAGGGGATCGCCCCATCAACCATGTGGGGGCGGTGTACCGGTGGTGTATCCAGCGGGCCGGTTCTCGCCCTCCCCCGCTCCCCCGTCAGAAGAGGTCAATCCTGACAGGAGGCTCAGCCCTTCTTCCCGCATATTGCCTGGTAGAGCCCGTTTTCGCATCGAACGTTCGTCTGGGTGAACAGCAGGGCGTGGGCCCGAGCAAGTCGCAAGGAATCATCCAACAAGCGGTTACGAACGTCTGTCCGTGGCCGCCGTATTCGGCCTCGAGGTGGGACAGACCCGCCGCCAGGAGTCATCAGCGCGATTAGTAGCCAATGGGCGGCTCCGCGTGGTGCGACGGTCCGTGCAAGGGCGCGGCCTGCAGTTCGGCTGCGGCAGCGGCCAGCAATGCGTCGCGGTCGCGGTTCAACGGAGGATAGATACGCCGGGTGTTGATGGTGTGCTTGGTATCTTTAGCCTCCTGGCCGCAGGCGACCACGTGGCGGTCCCAGCCCTCGGTATATACCGCGCCTGCCGGTCCTAGGTCGAGAACCGTTACATACCAAGGGATCCGCAACGGCTTCATCGGCTTGCCCAGGAGATCGCTAATGACGTTGTATCCCGCCCATCGGCCCATCGGGCGGCCGTGCTGGCAGGACATCACCGACACGTGCTTGTCGTCCATTTTTGCGGCGGCGACGTCACCAGCGGCGAACACCGCGGGCACACCGCAGACCCGCAGATAATCGTCGACCGGGAGTCGACCGAGCCGGTCACGGTCGACCCCGAAATCTGCGGTCAGCGGGTTGGCCCGCATGCCGGCACACCAGACGACGGTGGCGGCGGCAACCAACTCACCCGAGGAGAGCGCCACGCCGCGCCCGTCGATGGCGGCGACCCCGACGCCCAACATGGTCTCGATCCCGGTTTGGGCCAGCGCTGCCTCGATGATCGGTCGCGCCGATACGCCCATGTCCGAGCCGACGAACGGGTTGTGGTCGATCAGGACGACCCGCGGTGCCACCGCACGCGCCGCAAAGTTGTCGGCGAGCATCGCAGGCAGCCCGGTCGCCTCTTCGATCCCCGTCAAACCCGCCCCGACGACGACTACTGTCGCCGCCGCCGGGTCAGCGGGGCCCTCCGCAAGCCGGCGTAGGTGGGCTTGCAGCCTGGTCGCTGCGTCGTGGGTGTCGATGTCAAAACTGAACTCCCGCAGGCCAGGGATGTCGGGCTTGACCACCTGACTGCCCACCGCGAGCACCAGTCGGTCGTAGCCGTGTGCCCCCGCGGTGGATTTCACGATCCGCGCCGGGGCATCGATCGCCGTCACTTCGCCGACGATGTGCTTGATTCCGACCGGATCGAGAAGATCGCTCAGCGGGATGCGGGACGGGCTCAGGTCGGTCTCGTAGTCGCGCACGCGGATGTCGTGGTACGGCGTGGAACTGACCATCGTGACATCGACGGTTCCGGGCGCCACACCAAGCTCGTCGAGCCGCCGGGCCGCCGCGAGCGCCGCCCACAGACCCGCAAACCCGGACCCGAGAACCAGGACACGCGTGGGATCGCTCATGCGGTCGGCAATCTCTGCGGGTCGAACATCGAGATTGGGTGGTCGGTCCCGCGATCGATGGCCAGGTCGGCAAGGATCTCGCCGACCACCGGAACGAATTTGAAGCCGTGCCCGGAGAATCCGCATGCCATGATGACGTCGGCGCATTGCGGGTGGCGCCCGATCACGAAGTGCCGGTCGGGTGTGTTGGAGTACATGCAAGTCGCCGCGTGCAGGCACTTGCCCGCCAGCGCCGGCAACAACTCAACGACCCGCGCCCTGATCGCGCTGATTTCCCGCTCGTGCACCACCCGGTCGATGGTGTCCGGCGTGCAGGCGATGCCGTTGCCGGCGAAGCCGACTTTCACACCGCCCCGCGGTCCGTCGATCGCCGGGAAGCCGTATGTGTGTACGCCGAAGGTGTTCTCGTGGATGAAGATGGGGTGATCCTCGAACCCCGAAACACCGCCGATCGGGTCCAGCCAGTACATCACCTGACGTTCCACCGTGATGGGAACACCGAACTGACCCAGCACCTGCGGGACCCAGGCGCCCGGACAGATCACCAACTGCCCAGCGGTGTACGACCCACGACCCGTAATGACCCGCATCCCCGCGGCGGTCTGGTTCCAATCCAGCACGGGTTCGCCAAATTGCAGTGTGGCCCCCGCTTTTTCGGCGATTTCAAGATGTGCGCGCACCGCCAACTCCGGTCGTGCGAACCCGGCTTTGGCGTCGTAGAGCGCGATATCTTCGGGGTGGGGCGTGAAGTTTGGGAACCGGGCGGTGATCTCGGCGGCGTCGAGCAACTCATGCGGCAGATCCCATTGGCGGCTGGCGCGCAGGCTACCGGATACGATCAGGCAGTCCGGTGGCCCGATGAAAAGGCCCCCGGTGAGTCGGTAAACGTCACGTTGGGAGTCGGCAGCCAGCTTCTCCCACAGCTCGTAGGCGCGCAGCAACAGCGGAACATAACCGGGGTCCTCGAAATAAGCCTGGCGGATGATCCGAGACCCGCCGTGGCTGGATCCCTTGTCGTGGGCGGGCTCATGCCGCTCCAGGCCGAGCACCCGGCGTCCTCGGGCGGCCAGATGATAGGCGGCGGCACTTCCCATACCGCCCAATCCCGCCACGATGACGTCGTAACCCGTTGTTGTGCTGACCATGTCGAGTTACCTCCAGATCAATGCCATCTTAGGATCCTGGTACCCGCGACGTGCTATGTCCTCGATGCAACGCGCGTCAAAATGTAGACCCTCGTCAGCCAAGATACGAGTGCTGGCAGTGCAAAGCAGTCGGCCGCATGGCCGTTTAACGCGCGGATCATGCAAACCCTGACGGACAATCGCCTAACCCCCGGGCTGGCTGTTCGCTGCTCGCGGCCACGTTGGCAGTCAGTCTGCTGTCTGGTGGCGATGACGCTTTGGTAGGCGGCTTGCCGGGCAACGGCTCACCTGCCCTTTTGGTCCGGGCAGTACACGGCGATGGCGTCCCCCATGAACTGCACCACCTGCCCACTCGTCACGCCCTGCGATTCCAGCTCGTCGTAGATGTGCTTGATGGCGTACAAGAACGGGCTTGGCTGCTCGCCGAAGTGTGGAATAAATAAGCCGGAATGTGAGAGACCAGCGTCATCGCAGCGTTCATGCGCGACGGCGATCATCTGATCCGGAGGACCGACAATCCCGTCTTTTGAGAGCAACGCCAAAAACTGGTCGTCGAGATTATCGGCGTGAGCGGTGGCTGCCGCTAGCAGGACGGCTGCAGCAGCGACGAAAACCGGACGGAACGGATCCACAGCCATGGTTGAGTTTGACACCGTCGCTGACATATTGCAGAAGTAGCGGCAGGCCAGATGATCTGTTCCGTTACGAGGGGGCCTTGCCCATGACTTTCGGAGCGGGACTTCCGACATGTCGGACGAGGCACCTGTGCGGTGTCACAAAACCTGACATATTCAACAGACCTGTAAAGCCGATGGTGCTGTCCAGGTGCAGGCCGGACGATTTCGCCGGAGCCGCCGCAGCCCGCCACCACATCACAAGGGACACCTATGCCATCGCTCGGCCCGGCCAAAGACCCTGCAGCCCAACAGATCCCGGACGTCCCCAAGTCAGCTTGCCGCCGCGGCCAGCGGAAGGGCCGCACCCAGCGGCCGAAGCTGATCGGAAAGTCCTGCAGCTCTTCGAATTTCGGTGAGGGCTTCGATCATTGCGTCGGTGGCCTCGTGCGGATCGACGAGCGTGACATCGTCGGTCAGCACCGAGATGGCCAGCTGATCGACGTAGCTCCACACCGTGATGTTCAGCCCACTCCCCGCCACCACCGGCCCGACGGAGTAGATCTCACTGACTGTTCCGCCCTCGATGTGACCGCGCTCCCGCGGACCCGGCACGTTGGAGATCGTCAAGTTCATCACGCTGGCCGACTCGACGCGTCGGGCTTGCGTCCGAAAGAAACGCGGCGCAAACGCCGGCGGAAGGTAGGACAGCCAGGCCGGCAGCAACGTCGGCCCGAGCAACTGGTGATTCTCTTTGGCGATCTTGGTCGCCATCGACGTCAGCTCCACCCGCTGCAGCGGGTCGTCGATATGAACCGGTAGCGATGGGGTCATGTAGGTGAACTCGTTGCCGTCTAGGCGGTCCGGGGAGGTGTTGTAACTGACCGGCACACCGGCGATCAGCGGTGAGTCGGCGTGTCCGTCGTAGCGCAGCAGCAGCTGACGCAACGCGCCGGCGGCCATCGCCAACACGACGTCGTTGAGCGTCACCCCGAGGTGCTTGGCGGTCTCCTTGACATCGGACAGCGCCAGCGGTGCGGTGGCGAACCGCCGCCCCGGCGTCACGCGGTGGTTGACGAAGCACTGCGGCGGGGCGAAGTTGCGGGCAAGGTCGGGATGTGCGCCACGTTCCTTGGACCGCCGCCGCACACGCGTAACCCCGGTAGCCGTTTCCTTCACCAGCCGAGGCAGTTTGCGGATCAGTCGCACATGGTCGCGGGTGGCCGCCCGCAGCAAGTCCGCGCGCGTCGGCGGCCGGCCAGCCGAGCTGTGCAGCGGGACGTGTGCGGGCTGGTGCGGCTCCAACGCCTTGGCCATCTGGTTGGCCGAGGCGACGCCGTCAGCCAACACGTGGTGCACCTTGTGGATGATCGCGATCCGGTTTTCGGCCAGTCCCTCGGCGACGTACATCTCCCACAGCGGTCGACTGCGGTCCAGCGGGGTGCTCGCGATCTCGCCGATCAACTGGTCGAGCTCACGACGGCCACCCGGGGCGGGTACCCAGGCCTGGCGCAGGTGGTAGTCCAGGTCAATGTCGGGGTTCTGCACCCACATCGGGTGATGCAGCTTCAGCGGGATGTCCACCAGCTGAAATCGAAGCGGTGGCAACGCCATCAGCCGCGGATACGCGACCTGGCGGAGCAAATCGAAAGTGAATCCGCCCTCCACACTGGACACGTCGAGCACGCCGATCTTGAGAGTGTGCATGTGGATCTCGGGTGTTTCGCTGTACAGCATTAGGGCGTCCACGCCGTTGAGCCGCTTCACATCCCACCCCGCGTGTCAACGCCGGCCACGGCCATGCCCCATTTGACCTCGTGCAAACGCTCGCCGGGTGGCTTCGGCAAAACTTTACAGAATGTCGTCTCTTTGTAAAGATGGATCGCTGGGCGGAAGGGGTGACCGATGGCCTACTCCACGAGTCGGGTAGTACCGGTTCTCGGCTTGGCGGCGCATCTGGGTCGCGGAGTGCAGCGCGTGGCAACCGATGCCGTCATCGGTCGACTGCGGTCGTTGCCACGCACAATCGGCGACCTCGACGCCCCGTCGCTCTCGGAAATCATCGGGCGCCGGGTGACTTCGGTGTCGGTGATCGGTGGCGACGCCGGCACGTCGTCGCGAGCTCGTCTGGGACTGACCGGCGACGGTCCGGCCTCGGTGTTTGTCAAGATGCCTGCCGAAACCGTCGCCACCCGGCTGATGGGTGAACTGGGCCGGCTAGCACAAACCGAAGTGCTGTTCTACCGCGAGCTGTCGCCACAACTCACCGGCGTCCCGACGGCCTACGGGTCGGCGTTCGACTCGCTGACCGGTCGCTACGTGCTCGTACTCGAAGACCTGGCGGTCGATGCTTGCGAGTTCCCGGATACCCTGCATCCGCTCGACAAGGATCAGGCGAGCATGATCATCGAGCTGCTGGCCAGGTTGCACGCGACGTTCTGGGGACGTCTGCCGGGATGGGTGTACTCCGCGTCGGGCGACCACACGTCACTGCTCACCGGTTCGCTGTTGAACACCTCGGCTCGCCGACTGGCCGAGCGAACCTCCATTCCTGTCGAAGACGGTCGGTTCATCGTCGACAACTATCGCGCGGTCGCGAAAGTAATTGACAGGGAACCGAATACGGTGATGCACGGCGACGCGCATCCCGGCAACGTCTACTTCCGAAACGGCGAAGCCGGATTACTCGACTGGCAGGCTGTTCGCCGCGGGCACCCCGGTCGCGAATTGGCCTACACGCTGATCACCGGCATGACCACGGCCGACCGTCAGACCTGCGAACGCGACCTGCTCGCCGTCTATCGCCGAGCCCTGGCGGCCGCAGGGGGCCCCGAGCTGGACCCCGACGAGCTGTGGCTGCGCTATCGGCAAGGCTCGCTTTACGCCTACGTCGCACCGCTGATCACCGCCGGGATGGGCGGCATGCAGCACGAGAGCATCGCAATGGAAGGCGTTAAACGCGGCGTCGCGGCACTGACCGATCTCGAGACCGTTGCCGCACTCAAGCAGTCGCTGTCGTAGGTCCAACGCTAGATCGGCGCGCTGCCGGTCGTAGGTTCTCTAGCCATGAGGTTGACGGTTCTCGGTAGCGGCGGATGGATTCCCACCAGCTCCCGGCAGACGAGCTGCTACCTGATCACCGCCGGCACCGAAGCCCTGGTGCTGGATGCCGGAACCGGTCTGGGCGCGCTGCACATCAACCCTGCTCTGCTGGATGGCGTCGAAACGGTGACGGTGGTGCTCAGCCACTTCCACCTTGACCACGTAACCGGGCTCGGCTTCGTCAGCGCGCGCGGCCTGGGCGGCCGAGAACTGACGATTGCGGGCCCCGGCTCGCTGTGCTACGGCCGGCCCACCCGATCGATCGTGGAGGATCGGCTTCTCGCCTCGCCATTTCAGACGGCCTCGCCGGTGGCGTCGGCACGCTGGGCGGAGTTGGGTTGGGACACGTTGAGCTTCGCCGGTCACGAGATCGAAACCTGGGAGCAGACCCGGCACACTTTGCCCTCCGCGGGCTTCCGGGTCGGTGACCGTCTGGCCTATTGCACCGACACCGAGTTCGACCCGGAGACCATCCGCCACGTGGCGGGCGTGAGCACGCTGCTGCACGAGGCGTGGGAGCCGGTCGACGCCGAGCGCGGCCACACCTCCGGTGACGAGGTCGGCGTCATCGCCGTCGAGACCGGTGTGTCAGGCCTCCTGCTCACGCACAACCACCCCCTCCCCGGCGTGCCCGAGCGCACGGCGGCCGCCGCGCAGGCTCGGTTCGCCGCGGCTGTTTCAGCCACCGACGGGGCAGTTCTCGAGCTGTAGCCAGACGAATCAGGACCACGATTTGGTCACAACTAGACGCTTCTCTTAGTCGAGCAAGATGACCCGTCACGAGGTGTTGTCGCTGCTAGCGGTTGTTTTGACGGTCTCGTAAACTCACCGGCGTTAGTTGGCTCACAACGCGTTGCACAGCAAGCTGCCGCATACTAGACGCCAAGCTCTTAACGTAGTCCGCGCAAATTGCAACCCGGGGTCAAGCGCGGCACCCATAGACAGTCGAGGTTGTGGTGGGAGACCTGCAGCGATCCAGCGCTAAGCACCGCCATCGTGCGGCGCCGCCGGCGGTGCAGGGCCCCGGGTTTATCGGTGCCTTCTTCGCGTTGGTGGCCTTCGTCGTGGTGGTGGCGACCGGGTCGGGATGGTGGATGGCCCACGGCATGCTGGGCGGGATCACCGTCTCGCAGGCGCTGCGTTCCGAAGATCCGAAATCCACTGGCGACGGGATGAATATCCTGCTCATCGGGCTCGACTCGCGGAAGGACCAGAACGGCGACGACCTGCCGTGGCGCGTGCTGAAACACCTGCACGCCGGCGACTCCGACGACGGCGGCTACAACACCAACACCCTGATCCTTGCGCATGTCAGCGCCGACGAGCAGGTGACCGCGTTCTCGATCCCGCGCGACGACTGGGTGCCGTTCACCGGCGTGCCCGGCTACAACCACATCAAGATCAAAGAGGCCTACGGACTCACCAAGCAGTACGTCGAGCAGAAACTCACCGACAAAGGAGTGAGCGACCAGAAAAAGTTGGAGACACAGGGCCGCGAAGCCGGCCGCGCTGCGACGTTGAAGGCGGTGCGGAACCTGACCGGGGTGCCCATCGACTACTTCGCCGAGGTCAATCTGGCCGGTTTCTACGACCTGGCCCAGAGCCTGGGCGGGGTGGACGTGTGTTTGAAGCATGCCGTGTACGACTCGTATTCCGGGGCCGATTTCCCGGCCGGACGGCAAACGTTGGACGCCGAGCAGGCGCTGGCGTTCGTCCGGCAGCGGCACGGCCTGGAAAATGGCGACTTGGACCGCACTCACCGTCAGCAGGCCTTTCTGTCCGCAGTCATGCGCCAGCTTCAGGATGCGGGCACCTTCACCGATCTGGGGAAGCTCAAGAGCCTGATGGGGGTGGCGCGCAAGGACGTCGTCTTATCGTCGGGCTGGGACGAGGACCAGTTCCGCCGCATGGGCGCGCTGGCGGGCGGCTCTATCGAATACCGGACGCTGCCCGTGGTGCGCTACGACAACATCAACGGTCAAGACGTCAACATCATCGACCCCGCCGCGATCAAGGCCGAAGTGGCCGCTGCGTTCGGGAGCTCCTCGGTGGCCACCCCGACGACCACCGCGGCCGTACCCAGCCCGTCGACGGTCGTGGACGTGATCAACGCCAGCAACACGAGCGGGCTCGCCAGCCGACTGGCGCGCACACTGAACCATGACGGCTACGCCACCGGGGCGATACGCGACCGCGTTCGCGGTGAACCCACTGCCACCACGATCGAGTACGCACCCGATGCCCAGACGGACGCACGCGAAGTAGCGAGCCTGCTCGGCATCGATGCGCCCGACAAACCGAATCGGACGCTGCAGTTCGGCCATGTCAAAGTCATCGTCGACGACAACTACTCTGTGCCTTCCCAGGACGAATCGACCACGGCCTCAAGCCTTTCCGACGGTTACAATTACCATCAATCAAGCACCGACACCACTGAGTCGACCCCCAATCAGGGTCCACCGATCGACGGCGGCGGCGTGCCCTGTGTGAATTAACTGGTCAGGTCACCGCGGCGTTCTCGTCCTTCCGCAACAAGAACGCCAACACGGCACTCTCGAAGGCCTCTCTCGCCTCGATCATCGCCCAGTGACCGCAGTTGGGGAACACATGCAATTCGGCGTTTGGGATGGTGCGCATCGGGATCAACGCCATATCCAGCGGGCTGACTCGGTCGTCGCGGCCCCAGGTGATCAGCGTCGGCGCCTTGACCCGGTGCATGATCGCCCACGGCTGCGGTCCCTTGGACGACTCCATGGCCTTGGTCAGCTGCGCGAACGACTCACTGCTGTACATCCGCCGCGCCCCGGCCAGTGTCGCCGGATCGGTGGCGTGACTCCACCGCTCTTCGATGAGTTCCTCGGTCACGGTTGCCGGGTCGTAGACCATCGAATGCAGCCAGCGGACCAGCCGCTCCCGGCTGGGGTCGTCGGTGAACTCTTGCAACAGCCGGATGCCTTCCGGCGGTCCCGGGCTGAGGATGTTGCGGCCGATGCCGCCGATGGTCACCAACCGATGCACCCGCTCGGGATGAGCGATCGCGAAGTTGAGCGCGACACCTCCGCCCATCGAATTGCCGACGATGTCGACGGTGTCCAGGCCGAGCCCATCGACGAAGCGCACCAACGCATCCAGTGCGGTGATCATCGGGTGGCCACCGAAATCGTCGCTGACGCCGAAGCCGGGGAACTCCAGGATCAGACACCGAAAGAACTCGGAGAACGCGCCCAGTATGCCGCGGAAGTTGCGCCACCCCGTCACGCCCGGGCCGGAACCGTGCAGCAGTATTAAAGGCGGTCCCGTCTCGACTAGTCCTGCCTCGTGATAGCGCAGAACGCCTGCGTCGGTAGTGATTTCACGCAACGTGCCTTCGTAGGTGACATTGGTGCTCACGCGTGCGTTCCGCCGTCGACCCGGATTTCGGTGCCGGTGATAAACGCGCCGTCGTCGGACACCAACATCGCGATGACGCCGGCGACGGCCGCCGGGTCGGCCATCCCGGCGCCGCTGGATTCCAGCGTGGTCGGCATGATCGGCATCAGCCGGGTGAACAGCGTCCAGTCCGCGTCCGCAGGGATGTATCCGGCTGTGGCATCGGTGATTCCGGACTTGATACTT
>NZ_DASPSP010000022.1:0-12303 GCF_035623875.1 Mycobacterium sp.
CTGGGATCGACTTGTGGCCGCACACGATCGGTTTACTCAGCGAGTGCCGCGGCTGCGGGAGCGGGTCGTTGAGCCGGCGGTACCCCTCGTCGCACCCGCATGGTCTCCGGACCCGCATTTCGACTTGGAATATCACCTGCAACGGGTGCGGCTGCCGGGTGACGGGACCATGGCCGAGTTGCACGAAATCGCGGCTCAGTTCGCGGCCCGCCCACTCGATCCTGAACGTCCCCCGTGGGAGGCCCTGCTGGTGCTCGGGGTCGAAGAGGGTCGGGCCGCATACCTGTTCAAACCGCATCACAGCCTCAGTGACGGAATCGGCCTGCTGCAATTGCTGGATCTGGCTCACGGGCAGAGCCGCGAACCCGGACCCGCCGACGATAGGCCGATGCCCGAACCGCGACGGACAGAGTCACCGGAGGGGCTGCTGCTGAACCGGTTGGCCGGCAAGGTCGTCAGTGCGCCCGGGAGTGCATTGCGCGAAGCTTTCCACGTCGCCGGCCGGCTTGCGGGCGACCCCGTCGGAACCGCCGGCGACGCGGTCAAATTCGCGATGTCGCTGCGGCGCGTGCTGACACCGCCAGATGCACCCCACTCCCCCGCGCTGACCGGCAGCGGATCGGGTTATCGGCTGGACACCTTCGACGTGGCGTTCGACGACCTGAAAGCAGCGGGCCGGGCTGCCGGAGGTTCAGTCAATGACGCTTTCCTGGCCGCTCTGCTCGGTGGAGTACGCCGTTACCATGAAAAGCTTTCTCTTTCAGTCGAGTCCATGCCCGTGGCGATACCGGTGAGCCTTCGCACCGATGCCGACCCGATGGGCGCCAACAAGTTCGCCGGTGCACGGTTCGTCGCACCGGTCGGTGAACCGGATCCCGCGACTCGTATCGCCGCCATCCACGACTTTATCGCCGATGCGCGCATGGAGCCTGCGCTCGGATTCCTCGATCTCCTCGCGCCGGTGCTGAGCCGCCTGCCGGGTATCGTACTCACCCGCATCGCCGGTGGGATGACCGGACTTTCGGACCTGCAAGCCTCTAACCTAGGTGCAATCGGTCGCCCGCTGTATCTGGCAGGGGCGCGGGTAACCCGTATCTACCCGATGGGCCCCCGACCGGGCATCCCTGCCATGGTGGCGATGTTGACTTACGACGGAACCTGTTGCATCGCGGTCAACTTCGATCCAGATGCCATTACCGACCCTACGGCGTTCTCGACTTGCCTGCGCGAAGGCTTCGACGAGGTGGTGGCTTTGGCGAAGGCCGGCTGAATTGGAAAGCGTCGAGCAAGCTCGCCAAGTCGTGAGCGCGGCCGAGAAAATTGTCGGCGTCCGCGTTAGTTCTTCCGGGTTCGGCGACGACGATCTCGAGGCCGCCGCGGCCGCGTTATCCGCAATCCGTCACGTTCTCAACGAATTTTTGCTTGACACCGCCGATGAGCCCGACGCTGCACGGACCAAGCAGGTCGCGGCCCTGCTGGTCCGATCCGAACATGCGCAGGCCGCGGTACTCGACGCGGTACTGGCTCGGCGGGCTGCCAACGTCCTCACTATCCGCGACGCGATCGGGCGACTCCGTCAAGCAAAGTCCACGGTAGATCTGGTAGCACGGGCGGCTACCGAAGCCCATTACCTTGGTTTCGATCGAATTTTGTTCTCGCGCATCGATCATGGGTTGTGGCTGGCGTCTTCCGCATATGCGGGCGCTGACGAGGGGTTCGCCCACACGCTGGTGGAAGTGGGACTCGCCCACCCGCGCAAACTGGCCAGGCCGCTCCCTGAAGCCGAGATGCTGCGACGTGGCGCACCGATGGTGGTCCGTGATCCCCAGTCAAATCCACGCGTGTACACCGAACTGGTCGCCCTCACCGAAACGAAAGCCTATGTCGCGGCGCCGGTACTCGCCTGGGGCCAGCCTATCGGCCTGCTTCACGCCGACCGGCAGGAGCAGTCTGTCCTTGTCGATGAGTCAGACCGCGATGTCTTGAGCGTGTTCGCCGAAGGGTTAGGCATCGCGTTCGAGCGAAACCTGCTGCTGGACAAACTGAAGGCGGTGCAGAGCGCCTGTAACGAGTATGCGCAGGGCGTCAACGCGCTCGTCGATGACGTTACAGTTGCGGTGCTAGAAAGCGCCGCCGTTGCTGACCGTCTCGAAGTTTCCCTACCCGCCGTCTCGCCCAGCCCGCATCCGCTGCGAGAGCTTGGCGCCGGCGGGCCAGATCCCCTGACGCGCCGCGAGTGGGATGTATTGCGTGGCCTCGCCGCGGGAAAGACCAACTCACAGATTGCGGCCAGCCTGTTCGTGGCGGAAGGAACCGTCAAAACACACGTCAAGCATGTGCTGAGGAAGCTCGGAGCCGCAAACCGAACGGAAGCTGTTGCCAAGTATCATCGTGTGATCAACTAGGCGCCTGCACCTCAATCCCGTGGATTGATCAGAATCTGATCAATCCACGAATGTTGTTCCCCGCCAGCATGTCCTCGTAACCCGCATTGATATCTTCCAGCGAATACTCTCTGGTCACCAATTCGTCGAGTTTGAGCTGACCGAGGTTGTACATCTCGAGGTAGCGGGGAATATCGTGGCGCGGGTTGGACGATCCGAACAACGAACCGTGGATCGACTTCTCGTACAGGGTCAACTCAAACAGCGATCCACTGATCGACAATTCGGTCGGATGCCCTATGGCGGTGACCACGACCTTGCCACGCTTGCCCACCAGGCTTAATGCTTGCCCGACATAAGCACTTTCGGCCACGTCGGTAGTGATGATGCAAGCGTCCGCGAGCTGGCCACGGGTCAGTTGGGCGACTAAAACCTGCGCCTCGTCGACGGTGGCCGTGGCCTGGGTAGCGCCGAAATCGATCGCCTTATCCCGTTTGTAAGCTACCGGGTCCACCGCGACAATATGCCGCGCGCCTGCAGCTTTCGCGCCCTGGATCGCGTTGCTGCCGATCCCGCCTACACCCAGTACGACGACGGTATCCCCCGCCCGGACCTGAGCCGTGTTCACGACGCTGCCAAACCCCGTTGGCACGCAGCATCCCACCAGCGCTGCGCGATCAAGCCGAATACCGGCGTCGACTCTCACCACCGACGAGGTCGGGACAACGGTGTATTCAGAAAATGTTCCCAGCAAGCACATTTGGCCAACCCCGGTGCCACGCGCGTGGAACCGATAAGTCCCGTCAAGTTGCGGACCCTGGATGATCGCGGCCCCAAGATCGCAAAGATTTGTCATGCCACGCGCGCAATAAGAGCACTTCCCACATGCCGGTAAAAAGCTCAGCACAACCGAGTCGCCCTCAGCCACATCGGTTACCCCGGGTCCGACGCCGGCTACGACGCCGGCGCCTTCATGCCCCCCGATGACCGGAAACGGTATGGGAATGTCGCCGGTGATCAGGTGGTAGTCCGAGTGACACAACCCGGCTGCGGTCAGCTTGACCAGAACCTCGTTGTGCCCGGGCGGGTCTAGCGTGACCTCCTCGACTTGCCACTTGTCGCCCACGCCCCACAAGACCGCAGCCTTCGTCTTCATCTGACAAATCCTCCACCTCTTGAGAATGGCCACACGGCATGTCCCCGATCGTCGATTCTCGTCACATACCAGGCTATCGACGCATCTCCCTAACGGAGTGTTTTTTCTGTCCCAAACGGGACGGATAGTAGAAGTGCCTCCGCCGTTACCGCCGCTTGGCCAGCAGAAATACCGAACTTGAGGCAGAGAATTTATCTCGGATGGGAGACGTGCCGGGGATCGCACCGGCTTACCGTCGGTTCGGTAATCCGCCGATCCTGCGCATCGGCGCTCACGACGATGAAGTTGGGACCGATCATGCCTGCAACTGACGAAGGCGTCCGAACCGACCTGAACAAAATGGCGTTTTGGGCACTACCGCGCTCCGAACACCATCGGACCTTTGCCTGGCTGCGGGCAAACCAGCCGATCAGCTGGAACGATGCGCCCGAGGCGCTCGATCCCAACCTCGACAATGCCAAGGGGTTCTGGTCGGTCGTCAAACACCGCCACATTGCAGAAGTGTCCCGCAACCCGAAGGTATTCAGTTCAGCGCAGGGTGTGTTCGTCGACGACTTTCCACAGCTGGAGACGATGCTGTCGTTCATCGTGACCGATCCGCCGCGCCACACCGAGCTGCGCAACATCGTCAGCATCGCATTCACCCCGCGCAACATCGCTCTGATGGTCGACCAGATCAACGGCATCGTGGAGGAGATCATCGACAAGGTCGCGCCCCTGGGCGAGGGTGACCTCTGCGAGTTGATCACCAAAGAGGTGCCCGGGCGGGTATTCGCCAACTTCATGGGCATCAAAGATCCCGACCAGATTGCGTACGTGATGGACGCCGCCGAACAGTTCGCCGGCTGGCTGGACCCCGAGTGGGCTCACATCGGGTCACCGTTGATGGTGTTCGCCGACGCCTCCAAGAAACTGCAAACCATCGCGCTCGAGTTGTTCAAGGAACGCAAGCAGAAGCCCGGGGAGGACCTGCTCACATGGGTGGCCCAGGCGGAGTACGAGGGCCACAAACTAACCGCGGATGAGGCCGGGGTGTTCTTCGCGCTCCTTGCCGCCGGTGCCAACGACACCACCCGGCACGCGATGGCACATGTTGTCACGCTGTTCCAGCATCACCCTGACCAACTCGCCTACCTGATGGAGGATTTCGAGGGTCGGTCCGAGGACGCCGTCAACGAAGCCCTGCGCATGGAGCCGCCCCTGATGCATTTCCGCCGTACCGCCCTGCGTGACTACGAATTAGACGGGGTGACCATCAAGGAGGGCGACAAGGTGGTCATGTGGTTCATCTCCGGCAACCGGGACGAAGACGTCTTCGAGCACCCCAACGTCTTCGATGTCAGCCGATCCGTCAAACACAATCCGCACCAGGCTTTCGGTGGCGGCGGTCCGCACTACTGCCTCGGCCACGTGCTGGGTAGAGCGGTGCTGAAGTCCCAGATGCGGCAGATCTACACCCGGATGAAGAATCTGCAGGCGGGAGAACCAGAGCTGTTGCTGTCGAACTTCATGAACGGTGTCAAGCGCCTTCCCGCGACGTGGACTCCCGAACGGCGCTGATGTCGGTGTGCCGCCGACAGCCCAACAGGCAACTCGTCCGCTACTGCGACGACACCGGGGAGACGAAGTGAGAATCGTAGTGAACCGCGCCACGTGCGCCGGGATAGGAATCTGCGAGGCCATCGATCCCGAACGATTCGAAGTCCAAGCCGACGGCAAGACGCACGTGCTAAGGGAGGACCTCGAGGACGACGCGGCCATCGAGGTCGCCCGTGAGGCTGTGGAGAGGTGCCCCAGCCAATCCCTTCGGATCGAAGACTAACGAAAGCGGCCCCGGTGTAGGTGTCTGCGCGGTAGCGCCGGTGCGCACGGTCGACGAGATCATCTGGCCCATCAAGATTGGGCCCGACCGTCCTGAAGTCGCCGCCTTACCCCGAATGTGGGAGCGATGAGCCCTCGTCATGGTGACGCGGGAAGTGCGACCTGACGCTGAGACTTGACGGCATCGCCTCCGTCAACAAAGGGCTATCACAGGCGTCATGGGAAGAGCGAGGACGCCGCCCTGCGCGAGATCGACACTCATATGTGAACCGAGGGAAGGTGCACCATGAATTTCAAGGACGTCGTCGATATCCTTGACAAATCAGTCGGCGGAGCGGACGCGGATGTGGCCTCGCATGGTCCCTTTTGGCGAGGAATAACCCGGGACCGATTCGTCGAAATGAAGGTCGGCGGGCGGAAACTCGTTGCGCTCGGCGACGGCGCGAACTCAAACCTGGTGTTGTCGTTGAAAGGCGAAGCACCATTTGGCTCCGACCTGGACGACCCTCCCACAGGCGCTGTGACTCCGCGCATGCCCGCGTACCTCGATCCCATGCCGGCCGACGACATCAGCGCCATCGAGCAATGGATAAACGACGGCTGCCCGGCAGACTGAGCGGCTGTGAACTGCTCATTTGACTGTCGATCGGCACCGATTACCCCCAATGTGGGAGCGATCACCCCCCGTCATGGTGACGCACAAGAAGCGACCCGCGATGAGACTTGAATCACCAGAGACCTCGTCCACGTTGGCTTGTGGACAAAGGTTGTAGGGCACCCAGGACCAAGGAAAGAGGACGTCGATGACGACCGCGCAGCAAGCCGAACCGGCAGTTCTTCCCGAAAAAATCGCCCGGCAGCTCGTGCTCCCCGAAGGCCACGCAGACCTCAGGGCGCTGTTTGACGCTTACAAATGGATGCGCAACAACATGCCAGTGGCGAAGGCCATCGTCGAGGGCTACGACCCCATCTGGCTGGTCACCAAGCACGCCGACATCCAGGAAGTCGAAAGTCTGTCGGAAGTCTTTGCCGCCGGGGGCGGTACCGAGCACCCCGGTTCGCACAACCCGATCCTGCAAAACACCGCGGGTGACGAGTTCACCAAACAACTCCTCGGTGGCAGCTTGCGCATCCTCGACGCGATCCCCTACATAGATCCGCCCGAGCACACCCACGCCAAGAACATGGCTTTCAACTATTTCAAGCCTCCGTCGGTCCGGAAATTGGAAGATCAGATCCGCGACCTCGCCAAGGAGTCCATCGAGCACCTCAAGAAGCTCTCGGAGCGCGGAGAGATCGACCTCGTCGACGACTGGGCGCTGGGCTTCCCGCTGCACGTGATGATGACGCTGGTGGGGGTGCCGCCCGAGGACGAGCCGCGGATGATGGCGCTCACCCAGGAGTTCTTCGGCACTGCCGATCCGGAGCATCAGCGCGAAGACGTTGAAGCGCTCTCCCCGGAGGCGATGGCCCAACAGTGGGCGAACACCATCCAGGACTTCTTCACCTACTTCGACACCTTGGCCGAAGACCGTCGCGCCCATCCTCGCGACGATCTGGCCACGGTCGTCGCGTGCGCCAAACTTCCCGACGGTGAGTACTGGCCCAAGTCCTTCGTCTATGGGTGGTACACGGCCATCTTCACCGCCGGTCACGACACCACCTCAGCAACCCTGGCCGGCACCCTGAAGGCTCTGGCTGAACACCCCGATGTGCTGGCGCGGGTCAAAGCGGACCTGAGTCTGGTACCCGACCTCATCCAGGAGGGTTTGCGGTGGGTGGCGCCGGTCAAACACTTCATGCGCGTCGCGCTGAAGGACTACACGTTGCGCGGACAGACCATCAAGGCCGGTGACCGGGTGATGCCGCTGTTCCAGTCGGGCTGCCGCGACGAAGAAGTCTTTGACCACCCCGACGAATTCGACATCGACCGCAGGCCCAACCCCCACCTCGCGTTCGGCTTCGGTGCGCACACCTGCGTCGGCCAGCACCTGGCCAAACAGGAGCTGAAGGTGATGTTCGAAGAACTGCTGCCCCGCCTCGAGTCGATCGAGATTCTCGGACCCGGCAGCGTGACCCAGACCAATTTCGTTGGCGGTCTTAAGCACTTGCCCGCCAAGGTCACAATCTCCTGATCGGATGGGACACCAATGACCACAATCGATTACCCGCAGCTCTACATCGGCGGCACCTGGACGGCGCCCGCCGGCCACGACACCATCGGCGTCCATTCCCCCGCCACCGAGAAGCGCATCGGTTCGGTGCCCAGGGGCACCGAAGCCGATATCGACTCCGCTGTCGCGGCGGCCAGGACAGCGTTCGACGCCCGTGACGGCTGGTCGACGTGGGATCCGAAGGAACGCGCAGACGTCCTCGAACGGTTCGCGGTAGAACTGGAAGCCCGCGCCGGCGAAACGGCGCGCCGCGTATCGATGCAGAATGGGATGCCCATCTGGCTCGCCCAGCAGTTCGAGGCGGTCTTTCCGCCACTGTTGGTGCGCTACTACAGCGGCCTGATGACGAGTACACCAGTCGAGGATCCGCGTCCCGGTATGTTCGGCGGCACCTCGCTGGTGTCCAAGCAGCCCGTCGGAGTCGTTGGCGCCATCGTGCCCTGGAATGTCCCGCAATCGATTTCGTTCCTGAAGATCGCTCCCGCGTTGGCCGCTGGTTGCACTTTCGTTCTCAAACCGGCCGAGGAAACGGTGCTCGATGCGTTCCTGATGGCCGAGGCCGCGGCCGCGGCCGGCATACCCGACGGTGTCGTCAATGTGGTTCCCGGCGGCCGTGAAGTGGGTGCCTACCTCGTCGAGCACCCGGGCGTCGACAAAGTTTCGTTCACCGGTTCGACCGGCGCGGGACGTTGGATCGCCGAAGCCTGCGGGCGGCTCTTGCGACCGGTCACCCTTGAACTTGGTGGCAAATCCGCGGCCATTATCCTCGACGACGCAGATGTGGCATCCTCCATCGAGCCCTTATTCGGCTGTACCCTGCTGAACAATGGTCAAATCTGTTGGCTCAACACCAGGGTGCTGGTTCCCCAGAGCAGATACACCGAAATCGTCGATACGATAACCGATTTCACGCGCTCGCTGAAGGTGGGCGATCCACTCGATCCGGAGACCAAGATCGGCCCGCTGGTATCGCAGCGCCAGCGTGAGCGCGTCGAAGGTTACATCGCTAAAGGCAAGAGCGAAGGCGCCCGAATGACCACCGGCGGTTCACGGCCATTTGACCGAGGCTGGTTCTTGGAACCCACCATTTTCGCCGACTTGGACAACAACGCGACGGTCTCACGCGAGGAGATCTTCGGGCCGGTGCTCTCGCTGATCCCATACTCTGACGACCAAGAAGCCGTTGCGATCGCCAACGACAGCGTCTACGGCCTCGGCGGGTCGGTATGGTCGTCAGATATCGAACGCGCGACCAACGTTGCTCGCCGTGTTCGCTCGGGGACCGTCGGAGTTAATCACTACGTCAACGATCCGGTAGCCCCGTTCGGTGGTATCAAGCAAAGTGGAATGGGTCGCGAACTCGGGCCGGAAGGCCTGTACGCCTTCCAGGTCTACAAGACCATTTACCTGCCGCCCCCCTCGCCGCAGTAATACGATCTGGCGTTGAACTGATTTCGTGCCGCGATCGGAGCAAGGAAACGATGTCTGCGCCCGCCGTCACCACGCCCGGTGCCAACGTACATGAATTCACCTCCGATTTGATTGTTCGGCACCGCAGCACACCCGCAGAAGGTGTGGTTGTGCTCGACCTCGGCCATCCAGAAAACGAAGACCTGCCGCGGTGGGAACCGGGAGCCCATATCGACCTGATGCTCGACGATGGACTAACGCGCCAATACTCGCTGTGCGGTGACCCCCACGATTCGAGTACATGGCGCGTTGGGGTCTTGCTCGATCCCAACAGTCGCGGCGGCTCGCGCTACGTTCACGACAACCTCAACGAGGGTGCCACTGTGCGAGTACGTGGCCCGCGCAACCACTTCCCCCTAGTTGACGCGCCGCACTATCGGTTCATTGCGGGCGGTATCGGTATCACGCCGATCTTGGCGATGCTCGAGGCCGTGCAGCAAGCAGGGGGGGACTGGACATTGCTGTATGGCGGGCGGACCAGGGCATCCATGGCCTTCGCGGAGGACCTCGCCAAACGCTATCCCGAGCGGGTAACTGTGTGGCCGCAGGACGAGCGTGGTCTTCTCGACCTGGAGTCGCTTTTCAAAGAACCCGAGGACAACACCTTGGTTTACTGCTGTGGACCCGAGGCATTGTTATCTGCGGTCGAGCAGCACTCCACTCACTGGCCGGCGGGGATCCTTCATATTGAGCGGTTCGCCGCCAAAGCGCCGACTGCTGAGGAGGCGGCCGAAGCGCTCGATCGGTTCGAAGTCGTATGCCAGCGTTCAGGGGCGAGTTTTGAGATAACCTCAGACCAGTCGATCCTGGAAGTCCTTGAGGAACAGGGCATCCCGATTCTGGGTAGCTGCTACGAGGGTGTCTGCGGCACCTGCGAAGCGAGGGTCCTGGAGGGAACGCCCGACCACCGCGACTCGGTGCTCACCGAGGCGGAAAAAGCCGCCGGCGAAGTGATGTTGATCTGCGTGTCGCGTTCTCGCACCGAAAGGCTGGTGCTGGACCTGTGAAGACTCCCAGGACCAATTATCCGAAGAAGTGCTGGTACGTGGCCGCCACCTCCGATGAGATCGGGCCATCGCCGCTCGGGCGTCGCCTACTCGGCGAGGAGGTCGTGCTGTGGCGCAGCGGCAACGGTGACCTCAACGCATTCGAAAATCGTTGCGCACACCGAGCATTCCCGCTATCGCACAGCACGATCGACGGAGATCGGCTGGTCTGCGGCTACCACGGCTGTACATACGATACCGACGGCAAGTGCGTGCACATCCCGTCTCAGCCCCAAGTCCCGACCGGGATGAGGGTGCGTGTGTTCCCCGTCCTCGAGCAACCACCTTTCGTCTGGATCTGGCTGGGACAGCCGGCTGCTGCCGCGGGCAGCGAACCGCCACGGCTGCCTTGGATCAACGACCCGGCGTGGACAACATGGGCCAGTGCCTGGAAAGTAAACGCCAACTACCTGATGGTCCACGAACACTATCTGGACTTCAGCTACGCCCCGATCCTCCATCGACGTGATATACCTGCGGAAATCGACAGCATGCCGGCCTTCAACGACGTTGAAGTCACCGAAACCACCGTGTCCTACACCCGGCTTCTGCCGGACGGGCACCTCACCGACTGGCACGCCGACGCCACCGGTCTGGACCGCGCGCACCTGTACAAGCATCGTGAAGGCGGGACGTTCGCCTCGCCGGCGGTGCACTACCAATATTGGGCTATCGAAACCCCAGACGGCGACGTGTACACCACCACTCGGGTGCACGGCATCACACCCGAGACAGAAACTTCGACTCACGTGTTCATGCAGTCGTCGCGTAACTACCGACCGGATGACGATGCGGTGACCAATCGCCTGCGGACGTTCCTGGACGGAGTAGCCGAACGCGACACCGCGATACTCGAGATGGCTTCTAATCACGCGGGCTACGACGGATGGCGCGGCGGAGTGGAGTTTCAGGCGGATGCCGCCGCCTCGCGGGCGCGTCGCATCGTTGGGGTGATGCTGGCGAAAGAAGCCGGCCGCTCGGCGATACGCCCCGGTTTGGCTCCGAGCAGCAGAAGGGATTCGCTCAGCCCGCGTCAGCCCGTGAAAGGTTGAGTAATCCATGGTTTAGCCATCCTTGGACGCCGATCCGGTTACGTGTCGCGTAATCGCACAAGTTAGCTAGCGAGCGCGCCTCCCCACCGCGCGCCCGGACAAACGGGCCCTGCCTAGCGGACCTGGCAGCCCAAATCGCCTCTTAGCACAGCCACTATGCCGCGCTGTAGGCGGTTGAGGTCTAAGCAAAGCCGCCATATTCGACGCCGCCATATTCGACACGAAATCCTGGACACTTTTTGACGTCGGGTCGGCTGAACTGAATTCGTCTGTTGCCGCGGTGTCCTGCGCGAGGCGGAGCATCTGCGGTCCCTCGTCGATGAACAATCGGCTAAATCCAAGCGCGGCACAGGTTCTCAGCGCTGGCGCTAGGACACGCTGCGCCTCGTCCGTGTCGCCAGCGACAGTGCGGCAGAGCGCCAATTGGAGCGTGGCCCCAAGGTGTGCACGCGGGCGCTTGTCCCGGTCGACATGACCAAGTTGGGCGGGTGTCGGCGCCGATGACGACGCGCCTTGATGCTGCCACGATGGTGATGTCCCTCCTGTTGGTGATCGCTAGCAGATGGCGACACCCGGCGGGGCGTGCAGACAACACATCGATGAGGAATTGCCAGGCTCCTGATTAAGTCATGTCCGCCCTGCCGGGCCCCTACGGCGCCGGTGGCCGACTGACAAGACCATCATCAGCCCAGCCGCTCCAATACCATCAATGTGACAACTGGTGACAACCACGAAACTCTTCGAACACCCGTCCACGTGAGCCGAACGGCAAACTACCAGCTCAGAGCGCATTCCTGAGGTCGGGCTGACAGGATTTGAACCTGCGACCACTTGACCCCCAGTCAAGTGCGCTACCAAACTGCGCCACAGCCCGGAGCCGCCGAGGTTTCATCGACAGCAGGTGGAAAGCCTACAGCAGACGGCGAAGCTCGCCCCAACCCCAACCCCAACCCCAAGGCTGGGGGCCATGCGCCGAGCTAGGCCGTTGTGGGTTCGCTCAGCTTGACCAGCATCTTGCCGATGTTGGCCCCGGTGAACAGCCCGTTGAGGGCGTCGACGCACGACTCGATGCCCTCAAAGATGGTCTGGCGGTGCTTAATTCGGCCCTCATGCTCCCACTGGCGGAGCGCAGCGAAAGCTTCGTCGAAGCGCCCCCACTGATCGAGCGCGTTGAATCCCTGCATGGTGGCGGTTTTGGCC
>NZ_DASPSP010000300.1:0-4822 GCF_035623875.1 Mycobacterium sp.
GACCCGGCGGCTAGCGGTTGCCTGATCGCGCGGCCGGATGACGATCTGGTCGATGTTGACGTGCGACGGCCGGGACGCCACAAACCCGATCACCTCGGCGATGTCGGCCGCCACCAGCGGCGTCATGCCCGCATAGACGGAGTCGGCGCGCTGCTGGTCGCCGCCAAAGCGGACCAGTGAGAACTCGGTTTCGACCGCTCCGGGGGCAATCTCGGTGAGCCGCACCGGTTTTCCCAACAGCTCGCCGCGAAGCGTACGGTGCAGCGCGCCCTGCGCGTGTTTGGCCGCGGTGTAGCCGGCGCCGCCGTCGTAGACCTCCATAGCGGCGATCGAGGTGATGGTGACGATCAGGCCGTCGCCGGAGTCGATCAATTTGGGCAGCAGCGCGCGGGTGACACGCAGGGTGCCCAGCACGTTGGTCTCCCACATCCACCGCCAGTGCTCCAGGTCGGCGTCGGCCACCGGCTCCAAGCCCTTGGCGCCGCCGGCGTTGTTGACCAGCACGTCGACCCGCGTCAGCTGGGCGGCCAGCGCGTCCACCGCTGCGCCATCAGTGACGTCGGCCACAATGGCGGTTCCAGATATTCCGGCGGCCAGCGCATTGATTCGGTCGACTCGGCGTGCCACCGCTACCACGTGAAAGCCTTGCGCAGCTAGGATTTTCGCGGTTGCCTCGCCGATCCCGGCGCTGGCGCCGGTGACCACTGCGACCCGTTGCTCAGCGTCGTTCACCTGAACAACTCTAATAACCGTGCTAAATTCCTGGTGTGTACACCAGTGCCTTGTTCGGTTGCATGTCCGCGTGTCTGTTCGCGGACTGCGCGTGTTGTTGCCGCGCAGCTGGCCGCGCCTGAGCGAACCGCAAGCGCTCGCGACGGTGCGGTCCAAGACCGCCATCGGAACTTCGGACAAGGACACCTCACGTGCGCTCAACCACTCTCACCTCCCACTCTCATAATCACGCTGCCCAGCCTCTCGGCCGGACCGGCCGCAGATCACCCGGGCGCCACCGAGTCGTCGCGCCCTCATTGCAGCTCTCCGACGCTGCAACGTCGCTGGTCTTTCGAGCGGTGCGGCTACGCGGCCCGATTGGCCGTGACGTCATCGCGCAGGTCACATCGCTGTCCATTGCGACGGTAAACCGCCAGGTCACCGCCCTGCTGGACGCTGGCCTTCTCCGGGAACGCGCCGACCTGGCGGTCTCCGGTGCGATCGGGCGTCCCCGGGTGCCCGTCGAGGTCAACCACGAACCATTCCTGACGCTGGGCATCCACATCGGGGCACGAACCACCAGCATCGTGGCCACCGATCTGTTCGGCCGCACCCTCGACGCCGTCGAGACTCCGACACCGCGCAGCGCCCAGGAACCCGCGCTGGCCTCGCTGGCCGACGGTGCGAGGCGTTACCTGAGGCGGTGGCACCGACGGCGGGCGCTGTGGGTCGGGGTGGCAATCGGCGGCATCGTCGACGGCGCCAGCGGGCACGTCGACCATGCCCGGCTGGGCTGGCGGGACGCGTCGGTCGGACCGGTGTTCGCCGAGGCGCTGGGACTGCCGGTATCGGTGGCGTGCCACGTTGACGCGATGGCTGCGGCAGAACTACTGCTCGGCATGCGCCGGTTTGCGCCCGCCTCGACGACCAGCCTGTACATCTACGCGCGCGAGACGGTGGGCTATGCGCTCTCGATCGGCGGGCGGGTGCACAGTCCGGCCAGCGGACCGGGCACCATCGCCAACCTGCCCGCGCAATCGGAGCTGCTCGGCGGTTCTGGGCTGTTGGAATCGACCGTCAGCGACGAGGCCGTGCTCGCTGCGGCGCGCCGGATGCGGATCCTGCCGGCCCGTAACGGCGGGTCCGGCACCGTCACCGAGTTGCTGCGGGCGGCGCGCAACGGCAATCAGCAGGCCACAGATCTCCTCGCCGAGCGGGCCAGGGTGCTTGGTGAAGCGGTCGCGTTGCTGCGTGATCTGCTCAATCCCGACGACCTGGTGGTCGGCGGGCAGGCGTTCACCGAATATCCGGAGGGCATGGAGCACGTTGAGGCGGCGTTCGCCGCACGCTCGGTGTTGCCGCAGCGGGACATCCGGGTCACCGCCTTCGGCAACCGGGTTCAGGAGGCCGGGGCCGGCATCGTGTCGCTGGCCGGGCTGTACGCCGATCCACTCGGTGCCATGCGCCGCGCCCAACTACCGGTAGTCGCGCTGCCGGTTGCCACCGAGACACCCGCCTGACCTGCGTCTTCGGGTACGTCGGAGCGGTCCTGCAAAGATGAGTCGGAGCGGTCCTGCAAAGATGAGGACGTGGGCCACACTGACTTTTCTCGGCTGGACACCCCCGAGTTGACTGATCCGCGCCGCGTCGCGGTGCTGGCGGTGCACACGTCGCCGCTCGCCCAGCCGGGCATCGGGGACGCCGGTGGGATGAACGTTTACGTGCTGCAGAGCGCGCTTCATCTCGCTCGCCGGGGTGTGGAGGTGGAGATCTTCACCCGGGCCACCGCGTCCGCCGATCCGCCTATCGTGCGGGTGGCACCCGGTGTGCTGGTGCGCAACGTGGTGGCCGGGCCTTTCGAGGGCCTGGACAAATACGATCTGCCGACTCAGCTGTGCGCGTTCGCCGCCGGGGTGCTGCGCGCCGAGGCCGCCCACGAACCCGGCTATTACGACATCGTGCACTCGCACTATTGGCTGTCCGGTCAGGTCGGCTGGCTGGCCCGCGACCGCTGGTCGGTGCCCTTGGTGCACACCGCGCACACGCTCGCTGCTGTGAAGAACGCGGCGCTGGCCGAAGGGGACACACCCGAGCCGCCGCTGCGCATCGTCGGCGAGCAGCAGGTCGTCGACGAAGCCGACAGGTTGATCGCCAACACCGAAGACGAAGTCGGACAACTGGTTTCGCTACACCACGCCGCCCGCGCCCGGATCGACGTCGCTCACCCCGGCGTCGACCTGGATGTGTTCCGGCCCGGTGACCAACGCGCCGCCAGGGCCAAATTGGGGTTACCGCCCGACGAAGATGTGGTGGCGTTCGTCGGGCGGATTCAACCGCTGAAGGGGCCCGACGTCTTGCTGCGTGCGGCGGCCAAACTGCCGCGGGTGCACGTCGTGGTCGCCGGCGGACCGTCGGGCAGCGGACGAGCCGCCCCCGACGGCCTGGTTCGGCGCGCTGCCGAATTGGGTATCACTGACCGGGTGACGTTCCTGCCCCCGCAGTCGCGGGAAGACCTAGCCACGCTGTTCCAGGCCGTCGACCTGGTTGCGGTGCCCAGCTATTCGGAATCGTTCGGTCTGGTCGCGCTCGAGGCCCAGGGTTGCGGGACCCCGGTGGTCGCGGCCGCCGTCGGCGGGTTACCGGTGGCGGTGCGCGACGGGGTGAGCGGCACGCTGGTGTCCGGTCACGACGTCGACCGGTGGGCGCGAGCCATCGACGAGATGCTGCGCCTCGGCGGCGGGCCGCGGGCCTGGGCGATGCGCCGCGCGGCGGTCGAGCACGCCGCGACGTTCTCTTGGGACAACACAGTCGATGCGCTGCTGGCCAGCTACCGGTCTGCGATCAGCGAGTTCACCGCCGCCCGCCGCTCTGTGCGCGACCTGGCATCGGCGCGCCGGGCGCGACGACGGCCAGCGCGAAGGGAGGCCTGGGCATGACTCGTACCGGAGATCGCGGGGCGCCGCCGGTGACGCACGTCCAGCAGGTGATCGAGGACACGCTGGACGCCAACAAGCTGACGTATTCACGGCATTCCGGTGCGCACGGCGGGTTGCCCGGACTGATCGTGGAGCTACCCGGCGAACGCAAGCTCAAGACCAACACCATCCTGAGCATCGGCGAGCATTCGGTGCGCGTCGAGGCGTTTGTCTGCCGCAAGCCCGACGAGAACCACGAAGGCGTTTACCGGTTTCTGCTCAAACGTAACCGCCGGCTGTACGGCGTGGCCTACACATTGGACAACGTTGGCGACATCTACCTGGTGGGCCGAATGTCGTTGCCGTCGGTGGATGCCGCCGAGATCGACCGGGTGCTCGGTCAGGTGCTCGAAGCGGTGGATACTGACTTCAACACGTTGCTGGAGTTGGGTTTTCGGTCGTCGATCCAAAAGGAATGGGACTGGCGGGTCTCCCGCGGTGAGTCGCTGAGCAACCTGCAGGCGTTCGCGCACCTGATCGACGAAGACGACGACGGCTAGGTCGCGACCGCGCGGTCACGTAGCGGCGGCGCGCAGGAACGCGTCGGCGAACGCCGTGCATGCCTCGTCGAGCTCGGGCATCTCGAGTTCGGGGACGTTGCCGAGGACCGGCCGCAGCAACGTGAACATCGTGATCGGCGCAAGCATCTGCTGGATCAGCAACGGCAGCGGCAGATCGCGGATACGCCCGGCGGCGATTTCATCGGCCAGCCATTGGCCCAAGCTCGCGAGCATGCGTGGTGCGGTGTGCCGGGCAAGTGTTTGCACGGCGGCTCCGGTCGGACGGGCCAGCGCCTCGGCCAGCATCGCCGGCGCTACCCGCGGTTCGCGGCTGTAGGCGTCGGCCATCATCCGGTAGATCCGATGCACCGTTTCGGCGAGTTCGGCGTTCGGGTCAGAGACCGCTTCGTCCAGTTCCAGGATCGGGCCGTAGCGGTCGAAAACCGCGCGCAGCAATTCATCACGGCCGCCGAATGCCGCGTACAGGCTATGCACCGAGCAATTCGCTTGAGCTGCAACCGCTTCCAATGTCACGGTGGCCAGGCCGCGGTCGCTGATCAGCAACGCCGCCGCCTCGATCGCACGTTCGCGCACCGGTGGCCGTCCGCCAGGTTCCACGCCCGCGGCGCGCACGGC
>NZ_DASPSP010000309.1:0-2882 GCF_035623875.1 Mycobacterium sp.
TGGCGATTGATTTCGGCAGCTCGAATACCGCGGCGGCGTTTCGGGACCGGCACGGCTACGTGCAGGAGCTGCGGTTGTCGGCGGCGGGTTCGTTGATGCCCTCGGCGGTGTTCTACGACGGCAGCCGTTTTTTGGTGGGGCGTACGGCGTTGCAGGCGGCGTTCACCTCGCCGGAAGCCTTTGAGCCCTCGCCCAAGCGCCGGCTGGCCGACCGTGAAGTCTTTTTGGCCGGCAGCATGATCGCGGTAACCGAGATGGTCGCCGCGGTGTTCGCCGAGGTGCTGGCCCGGGCCAGTCAGGTGATGGCGGCCGCGCCCGATGTGGTGGTCGTCACCCATCCCGACCAATGGAGTGCCCCGTTACAGCAGCTGTTGGCGGAGTCGGCCTGCGCGGGCGGCGTCGATCGCAACCGTCTGCGGTTGGTCAGTGAGGCCCAGGCGGCGGCGTGGTTTTATGCGATGTCGGCCCCCGACATGGCGGTGGGCGCGCGGCTGGTGGTCTTTGACTTCGGGGCGGGCACCTGCGATGTCGCGGTGCTAGAACGACAACCCGATCACAGTTTCGCGGTCATCGCCTCGGACGGATTGGATGGTCTGGGCGGTCACGACTTGGACGCCCGCATCCAGGCCTGGGTGCGTCGCCAACTGGCGGCCAGCGACCCGGTGCTGCTGGCCGAGGTCAATGATTCCGCCGCGATCGCCACCCGGTTGGCGCTTAATGATCGGATCCGCGATGCCAAAGAGGCGTTATCGGAGGCCAGTTCGGCGGCGATCGTGGTTGCGGCGACCGCCGATACCCAGGTGCTGCAGTTGACCCGGGATGAATTCGACGAGCTCATCGGCCCCGACATCGATCGGGCGGTGGGGTTGACCAAACGCGTGATGGCCGAGGCGCATCAGCGGCGTCCCTCCGACCAAACGCCGACGATCTATCTGACCGGGGGTTCCTCTCAGATTCCGCTGGTGCATTCCCGGCTTGCCAAGCTGGCACCGGTCGGTGTGCTCGGCGATCCGAAAATGGTTGTGGCGCAAGGCGCGTTGTACACCCCCGAGGCCGCACCGGCCGCCCCGCCACAACCACCGTCGGTTACATCAGTTTCCGCCACGGCGCCAACACCCGCGGCAACCACCGCAACACTTGTCGGCCCGCCACCCACCCACACCCAACAACCACCCCATGTCAAGGTGGCCAGACGGTCCCGGTGGTGGGCACTAGCAGGGCGAGGGTTGGTTGGAATCATCTTTGCCGCGGTGCTGGCGTTGTTCGCCTGGGGTGTATCCGAAAAGCAGAGCACCCCCGCCCGGTCTCCTGCCCGCCCACCAACCCCGGCCGGACCGCTGGTGGCGCCGGCCAAGCTGGCGTCGCTGCTGCTCAGTAGCGGCCAGATCAACGGGCTGATGAACTCAATAACGATGCAGGGCCCCGGCATCAGCAACCACCTCACCGCGACCAGTGACCAGGTTGCAAACCATGAGTGTTTGGGATCGCTGTATGGCAGCCAACCGTCCGTGTATGCGGGGAGCGGCTACATCGCGGTCAGTGATCAATTCTTGACTGGATCTTCGGCTAACAACATGCAGGCTTCTCTCGAGCAGACCGCGGTTGGCTTTCCTTCCGCCGATGCTGCCCGCGCCTTCTTCACCACGTTGTTGGACGGCTGGCAGGCGTGCGTGGGCCATGTCGTGCCGATTACCTCCAGGAATGCCGACGGCACGTCCGCCACGTCGTCGTGGACGATCCAAGAGGTCAAGACCGTTGACACTGCCATCAGTCAAATCCTGACGACCGCCGGGGCTGGTTTTTCATGTCAGCACGGGCTGCAAGCCGTCCACAACGTCGTGGTCGACGTGACCGCATGCGGCCATTCCATCACCAATCAAGGCGCCGACATCGCCGCTGCGATCGCGGCCAAGGCAACGACCGGAAATTAGCCGCGTTTACCAATGTTCGCCATCCCGGAAGGTGGCCATTGCCCGACGACGAATGCGGCTTGAAACGCTGGACGTGATCGGACTTCTCCACAGTCCGTCTGAAGAATCGTACGCGCATCCCGCGGACGCGACGAGGATGTTCCGTGTTTCATGGAACTTCGGTGGCGGCCCGGTGAGCATCGGGCTGCGCTGATCTGATCATCGTGCACGACGGCGAACGGGGCTTGGCGGACAGCGGGAACGACAGCCTGGCGACGGTAGCAACGCCGACCGCGGCGGAGCGACGGTAACGACGCCGACAGCGGCGGCCACGGGCCGATGGGGCGCCTCCCCCACCTCGTCGATAGGGCGAATATGGCGAGATCGGATGTGCTGCGTTACCGCTAAACTGTGGAGTATTTCGTAATCATGCTGTGCTGCAGAGGATTTCGCTTTCCCCTGTTCCATTACTAGACGTCGAGGGCGGTCACTTGCATCCGCTAAGTCAGTGCACCGCTCCCGGGTTCCAGAATCTCGACGTCGCATTTGAGGCCCGGGGCCCGTGCTGCCTCCTGTCCGCGGTAACCATCACGACGTTCAGGACCTCAGCCAGTGCGATATACGCGGCATCGCAGGGGATGACCGCCTGCCGCAACTGCCAGATACGGCCTAACAGCGGTCTGTGCGACGACCGACGCAGTGGCAGGTTTGCTAAATCTGAGACCACATCGGCGGCTCGCCGAGCGGGCATGAGCCTGGCGCCAACCTGGCGGCGCCACACCGATGTGACCTCGAGGTCGATGAGTTCCGGGGCGGCCAAGGTCTCGTCGGCTAAGCGCCGCCGGGCGGCCCGGCCATCGGTCCCGTCGTCACCCAGAGCCACGGCCAGTACGCTCGCATCAACGACGATCACGTTCAGCCCGAACATGACTCACGGCCGAGCTAAACGACACCGAACCGCCACGGCACGCG
>NZ_DASPSP010000315.1:0-2773 GCF_035623875.1 Mycobacterium sp.
AACCCGGACGCACCAGGGCGCTCGCACGCCCGCGATAGCGGCCGGTGTGGTCGACGCTGCGGCCGGCCAGCACGTCGGGGTCGGTGCTGACATGACTCGGTCCCACCACCGACGACACGGTTCGCAGCACATTCGGGGTCATGGCGCCGGTGTACCACACCCACGCGCCGACGCCGCGAGTGATGCAGGATAAGTAGCCGTGAGCACGCAGCGTGAGGAGCCTGCACCGGTCCGTGGACTGACAACTCAGCGACGGCGTCGAGTTCGGCTTTTTTGCGGCTCGACAGATACACCGTCGCTCCCGCCTGCAATAGCCCGCGCGCGATCATCACGCCGATGCCGCGGCCGCCGCCGGTGACCACGGCGACCTTTCCGTCGAGGCGAAACATGCCATCATGGCCATCGCGAATTACGATCGGCTGTACCGATTTCGGTTCTGACCCCTAGCGGTGATTCGTTGCGCACCGCCTCGTCGCGGATCAGACCGCGCAGCAGCGCGGTACTGAACTCGGCGGCGATTTCCTTAGCGCTGCGGCGTCCGCTCGGCCGCAGCCATCGGTAGGCGCCGAGCGTCATCCCGATGTAGCCGAGCGCCAGCACGTGGGAGTCGCATTCGTAGAATTCGCCGCTGGCGACACCCCGGTCGATGAGGCCGTGGACGTGCTCATAGACCTGGGTTTCCTTCTCGCGGATCGCGGCGACTTGCTCCTCGGTGAGCCACTCGCTGATGTAGGGCTGCTCCTGGAAGTACACCGCGGCGCCCTCCGGGTGGGCGGCGATCTGAGTCAGCAGCCGAACCGTGTACTGGTAGAGCGCCTCGCGAGCGGTCCAGGACGGATCGTCGTGCACTGCGGCCAGCGTGCGTTCGGCGGCCTGCTGATAAATGTCGTAGAGGATCAGCGACTTGCTGGCGTAGTAGTGGTAGACGGTGGCCTTGTTCAGCCCGACCACGTCGGCGACGTCGTCCATCCGGGTGCCGTGGTAGCCGCGGGCGGCGAACAGCTTGGTGGCAACAGTCAGCAACTCCTCGCGGCGGGAGAGCCCGTTCTCGGATGGCATGTCAACTCGCTATCGGCAGGCCGGGGGTGTCCCGGTGTCAATCAACTAGTTGGATAGTTTAGGCAGGGCGGTTGTTCGCTGTTGTGTATTGCCCCGGTCGGACTAGACTGCTGCCTGAGCCAAGTCGCGAGTCGATGCCAATCGAGAGGGTGGTCAGATGGATCCGGATCCCAGCTACGACTTTTCCGACGAACTCGAGTTCTACTTTAAGTACTCACTCTGGGGTCTGCGCGGCGTCGTCGACGGCAACGGCTACCCACCACCGGCATATCCGCCCGTTTAAGTAGCGCGAGCAGTCCCAAAAGCCCCCGACACGCGCTGGCGTGAGGGGCTTTTGCGTCTGCTCGGCAGCGCTATAGGGCTTTGAGTTCCTCGGTGACCGCGGACACCGATTTCTTGGCATCCCCGAACAGCATCGTCGTGCCCTCCGCGTAGAACAGCGGGTTGTCGATACCGGCGAATCCGGAGTTCATCGAACGCTTGAGCACGATCACCGACTTCGACTTGTCCACGTTGAGGATCGGCATGCCATAGATCGGACTGGATGCCTCGTTGCGGGCCGCCGGGTTGGTGACGTCGTTGGCGCCGATGACGATCGCGACGTCGGTGCGGGCGAACTCGTCGTTGATGTCGTCCATGTCTTTCATCGCGTCGTAGTCGACTTCGGCCTCGGCCAGCAGCACGTTCATATGCCCCGGCATCCGCCCGGCAACGGGGTGGATTGCGTACTTGACTGGCACGCCACGGTCCTCGAGCAGGTTGGCCATGTCTTTGACGGCGTGCTGCGCTTGCGCGACCGCCAAGCCGTAGCCCGGGACCACGATCACCTGGTTGGCGTAGGCCATCTGAATCGCGGCATCGGCGGCCGAGGTGGCCTTGACGTGCTTGTCGCCGCCGTCGTCGCCGCTGGGGGCCACGCCGCCGCCGCCGAAACCGCCGGCGACGATCGCCGGGATGGAGCGGTTCATCGCCTTGGCCATCAGGTTGGTCAGGATCGAGCCGGAGGCGCCGACGATCATGCCCGCGACGATCATCGCGGTGTTGTTCAGCGCCAACCCCGCCGCCGCGGCCGACAGCCCGGTCATTGCGTTGAGCATGGAGATCACCACCGGCATGTCGGCGCCGCCGATCGGCAACACCACCATCAGGCCCAGCACACCCGCGGCGGCCAGCAGGCCGATCATCCACCACAGCGATACCCCGCCGCTGCCGGGACGCGCGCCCAGGCCGATGACGACCGCGGCGCCGACGGCCGCGGCCAGCAGCAGCACGTTGACCGGCTGCTGAGCCTTCCCGAGGCCGATCGGTCGGCCGGGCAGGATTTCCTGCAGCTTGCCGAACGCGATGATCGATCCCCAAAACGAGATCGACCCGATGATCGCGGCGAACAACGACGCCACCACGATGTGCACAGTCGGCGATTCGCCGTGCTGGAAAGCTGAAAAGCCGTTTGTCTCAATGAATTCCGAAAGCGCGATGAGCGCAACCGTACCGCCGCCGACGCCGTTGAAGAACGCCACCAGCTGCGGCATGGCGGTCATCTTGGTGTAGCGGGCAGGCGGGACGCCGAGCGCGACGCCGACCACCAGGCCGGCGATGATCAGTACCCATTGGTCGGTGTGCCGGATCTTGATCAGTGTGGCCGTCACGGCGAGCGCCATGCCCACCGCAGCGATCAAGTTGCCGCGCACCGCCGTCCTGGGCCCGGTCAGGC
>NZ_DASPSP010000324.1:0-6495 GCF_035623875.1 Mycobacterium sp.
CCACTGATGAGCAGCTGCAGCGTCTGGGCAGGGTCTGGGCGGCAATGGCGATCACCGAACCGGCCTTCGGGTCCGATTCGGCGGCGGTGTCCACCACCGCCAAGCTGGACGGCGACGAGTACGTGATCAACGGCGAGAAGATCTTCGTCACCGCCGGTTCGCGGGCCACCCACATCGTGGTGTGGGCGACGCTGGACAAGTCGAAGGGCCGCCCGGCGATCAAGTCGTTCATCGTGCCGCGCGAGCACCCGGGTGTCACCGTCGAGCGGCTGGAGAACAAGCTCGGAATCAAGGGCTCAGACACCGCCGTCATCCGGTTCGACAACGCCCGCATCCCCAAGGACAACCTGCTGGGCAACCCAGAAATCGAGCCCGGCAAGGGGTTCGCCGGGGTGATGGAAACCTTCGACAACACCCGGCCTGTGGTCGCGGCGATGGCCGTCGGAATCGCCCGCGCCACACTGGAAGAGCTGCGCAAGATCCTGACCAACGCCGGCGTGGAGATCTCCTACGACAAACCGTCGCATGCTCAAAGCGCCGCTGCGGCCGAGTTTCTGCGGATGGAGGCCGACTGGGAGGCCAGCTACCAGCTGACGCTGCGTGCGGCGTGGCAGGCCGACAACAGGATCCCGAACTCCAAAGAGGCGTCGATGGCCAAGGCCAAGGCTGGCCGGGTGGGCAGCGATATCACCCTCAAAGCTGTCGAATTGGCAGGCACCGCAGGCTATTCCGAGCAAACGCTGCTGGAGAAGTGGGCACGTGACTCGAAGATTATGGACATCTTCGAAGGAACCCAACAGATTCAGCAGCTGGTGGTCGCGCGCCGCCTGCTGGGCCTGTCGTCGTCCGAACTCAAATAAGGTACCGCCGGAAACGTCGCGTGGTCGCTATCGCACGCCGCCTTCGCAATTGCCCGGCGTAAAGGTCACCGGCATTGACGTGAGCTCGTTCGAGAAGTTTGAAGTCAAGCGGGTGATCGGTCCGGCGAACTGCATGTCCGGCACCCGCATTCGAGCAGGCTTGGCTGCGCTATCGCCAACAGCCCTTCCATGTCGTGATCTTCTCGCTCTTGACGATCGGCGCCGGCCGCTTCCAACCCGTCATGCAACCCAAGGACTACATGGCGCGCTGCTGGGAACGCATCGCCACCTTCCTGGACGACCACGACTCACTCGACAGCGTCAGCTGACCCGTGCTCTCCAGATCTCACGGCATCGTGTAGCCGCCGCTGACCGAGATCAGTTGTCCGGTGACTTGCCGTGCCGCCAGGGGCGAGGCGAACCACACCACCGCGCGCCCAATGTCATCGGCGGTGGTGAGCCTTCGCAGCGGCGTGTCCTTGAGCATGAAATCGATCTGCTTCTCGTTAAAGACCGCATCCTGTCCCACCGCCCACAGGCTATGTGTGCCAACGGCTTCCGGGCCCTCCGGGATCACCAGGCCCGGGCAGACGATGTTGGATCTGATGCCGTGGCGGCCATGTTCTCGCGCAGTGGTACGAGCCAGTGCCACCATCGCCGCCTTCGATGCACCGTAGACGCTTACCCTGATCTGTCCGAATGCGGCCTCGCTAGCGATGAACACGATCGCTCCGCCCCCGACCTCTTTCATGACGGGTATTGCCGCTTGGGTCGCCGCGAGTGCGGAGAACAGGTTGATCTCGATGGTGCGCTGCCACTTGTCCCGGTCGGTATCGGTGGCGATGAATCCGGGGGCCGTCCAGCCCGCATTGTTGACCAGTACGTCCAGGCCGCCCCACGCGGTCTGCGCGGCGCCCACCGCTTCTTCGGCCGCTCCGGGAACCGTAAGGTCGGCGGTCACCATCCTCACCTCGGCGGCTCCTAATTCCTTGGCTTCGGCTTGCACCTTCTCAGCCTGCGGCTCGTCGATGTCGTTGATCACTATGCGTGCACCTTCAGCTGCGAACGCATGCACTATGCCGCGCCCGATATTGGAGGCGCCTCCGGTGACGACGACCCGCGCATCCGCCAACCCGAGATCCATGCCGACTCCTCGCTGTGCAGCCTTGCTTGTGGCTATCCAGGCAATAGTTTAACCTAGATTAGAAATTTGTGAACCAACGGATGGGATTACACGTGAGCGTCGTGCAGCACGCGAACGCGGACGGCGTCGGGCACATCACGCTGAACCGGCCCAAGCGCATGAACGCGATTACAACCGAACTGGCCGGCCAGCTCGAACACGCACTGACCGAGCTATCCGGCGAGCCAACCGTAAACGTGATCGTAATTCGTGGAGCAGGCCAGAACTTCTGCGCCGGCGGCGATGTCGCCGAGGTCGAGCGCCTGCGGTCCGCTGGGCCGGAACGTTTGCGTACGTTGTTCGACGCCTTCCGCCGGGCATGTGACGTGATCGGTACGGTCGACATCCCGGTGGTCGCTGCCGTGGAGGGTGTCGCCATGGCCGGCGGCTTCGAGTTGATGCAGGCAGCAGACATCGTGCTTATCAGTGATGACGCCAAGATCGCCGACAGCCACATCAACTTCGGCATGGTTCCCGGCGGCGGCAGTACGCAGCGGCTACCCCGCCTGGTCGGACGTCAGATCGCGTTGGGTCTGCTGCTGAGCGGCGACTGCTTGAGCGGGCCGGATGCAGTGCGTCTTGGCTTGGCGTACCGCAGCTTTGCGCCCCACGACTTCGAGGCGGGTGTGCGCGATTTCGTGACGCAGCTGGCCGGCCGCGACCGCGCGGCGGTGATCAGGATCAAGAAACTCGTCGTCGGCGCTCAGCAGCAGTCGCTGGCGCACGGCCTCGACGACGAGATCGCCGCGGTCGTAGGGCACATCACCGATCACGGCGTCAACGAGTTCAGACGGGTAGGTGCATCCTCATGACCACCATTGACGCGTCGCCGGTGACACTCGATGTCGACTCGGATGGCATCGCTCGGCTGCGTCTGAACCGGCCGGAAGCCTCGAATGGGCTCAATGTGGAGCTCCTCAAAGCACTGCACGAGGCAATCCTGCGCTGCCACGCCGACGCCTCGGCCCAGGTGGTGCTGCTCAGCGGCGAGGGACGCAACTTCTGCGCCGGTGGCGATATCCACACCTTCGAGTCCAAGGGCGCGGATCTTCCGCAGTATCTGCGGGAGGCGACGGCCTGGCTGCAGTTGGCGACGTCGGCGCTGATCCAGCTACGCATACCCGTGGTCACGGCGGTGCAGGGTTTCGCCGCCGGCGGGGGCGGGCTGGGTTTGGTCTGCGCCTCTGACATCGTGGTCGCCGCCGAATCGGCGAAATTCTTCTCCGGTGCGGTGCGGGTGGGCATGGCCCCGGATGGCGGGTCGTCGGTGACGCTGACCCAACTCGTCGGTTTGCGTCAGGCGCTGCGGATACTCCTGCTCAACCCCACCTTGTCGGCCGGGGAGGCACGCGACATCGGCCTGGTCACCGAGACGGTGCCGGACAACGAGTTGTCCACCCGGGCAAACGAAATCGCTACCACGTTGGCGAGCTCGCCGACGCTGGCCGTTTCTGCCACCAAACGCCTGGTGTGGAACGGGGTAGGCGCCTCGGTTGAGCAGCGGCTGGCCGAGGAGTCACGCACGGTGTCCGAACTGTCCGGCACCGCCGACGCGCTCGAGGGTCTGCGCGCCGTCATCGAACGTCGCCCGCCGAGGTTCACCGGCCAATGACCGCCACGACCGCCCACCCTGTGCTCGTCGACGATGACACCGCGGTGCGCACAGTGACGCTGAATCGGCCACAGAAGCGCAACGCGATCGACATCGAGTTGCGCATCGCCCTGGCCGAGGCGATCGAGTCCGCGGACCGCGATCCCGACGTCCGCGTCATCGTCGTGACCGGAGCGGGTCCGGTGTTCAGTTCCGGTGGGGACATTGCGACGATGCAGCGCATGCCCGCTGAGCGCGCCCTAGACCGAATACATCTGGCCCAGCGTGTTATCCGCGCGATCTGGAACACACCCAAGCCGGTGCTGGCAGCGGTCGAAGGGTCGGCGTACGGCGCGGGCACCGCATTGGCCGCCGCCTGTGACCGCGTCGTCGCGGCGGGCGACGCGACGTTCGCGACCACCTTCACCAGTGTCGGACTGGCCGGCGACATGGGGGCCTTCGTGTCGTTGCCGGCGCGCGTCGGAGCGGCGCGGGCACGGCAGATGCTGATGCTTCCGGCGCCGATCTCCGCGGCGCAGGCCCTCGAAATAGGCCTTGTCGACGCGGTCGTGGAGCCTGGCCGGGCCCTGGAGTCGGCGCGCCGCGACGCCCAACGACTGGCGGCAGGACCCTCGCGGGCTTACGGGGTGATCAAGGCATTGCTGGCTGATCCAGGCACCGTCGACCCGTTCGAGCTGCTCGAGCGCGAAGCCGTTTGCCAATCAGAGCTTTTCGATACTGATGACTTCGCCGAAGGCGTCGCGGCGTTTCGTGAGAAACGGCAGCCGGTCTTCGGTGCAGCGAAAGGGACACAACCATGACCGCGGTCACCGACAGCCCGTATGACGGGCTGATCAAGCTCGACAAGGTGCACGGCTCGCTGTACACCGACTCTGCTATCTTCGCCGAGGAATTGCGCAAGATCTGGTATCGCACATGGGTTTTCGTCGGCCACGAGAGCGAAGTGGCTCAGCCGGGCGACTATATCCGGAAACGTCTCGGGCTGCAGGACCTCATCATGACCCGTGACCGCGACGGCGACCTGCACCTGCTGCTGAACCGGTGCGCGCATCGAGGCAACCAGGTATGCGACGACGCCAAGGGAAACGCGTCGGCATTCCGTTGCCCCTACCACGGTTGGACATACCGCAACAATGGCGAACTGGTCGGGTTTCCGTTCTTTAAAGGCTACGGCCAACGCAAGCTGGATCTGGCTCTCGGGCAGGTGCCGCGGGTCGACTCCTACCATGGCTTCGTCTTCGGTAGCTTCGCCGTGCAAGGTCCCACGCTGTTGGAGCACCTCGGCGGCGCGGCTGGCGAGATCGACCGGTTGGCCCGGTTGTCTCCCGAAGGCCGCGTCGAACTCAGTGCCGGATGGCTGCAGCACCGGACCCGGGCGAACTGGAAACTGTTGGCCGAAAACGAAACCGACGGCTACCACCCGCAGTTCGTGCACGGATCGATCTTCGGGGTGACCGGCAGTCCGATCGGGCCGCTTTACAGCGATTCCTCGAGCGCGGTGACCCGGGATCTGGGTAACGGGCACAGCGAGAACGATCTGCGCCCGGAGTTCCGCAAGTTCGCTGAACCGATGCGCTGGTTCGGTACGACCGAGTCACGGGTCCCCGACTACGTGGCGGCGATGCGCGCCAAACATGGCGCGGACGCCGAGCGCATCCTCATCGAGGGCGGGCCGCACGTGATGATCTTTCCGAATCTGTTCATTGCCGAGATCCAGGTGTTCAACATCCAACCGGTGGCGGTGGGCGAGTGCATCCAGTACTCGACGGCGGTGCAACTCGTGGGAGCGTCTGAGCTCAACCGGCGCATGGTGTCACAGTGTGTGGGATCGGTCGGCCCGGCGGGCATGCTGCTGGCTGACGACACCGAGATGTACGAGCGCAACCAGGCCGGCATCGCAGCGCTCACACCCGAGTGGCTCGACGTGCGTCGTGGGCTGAACCGGGAACGCGTCGACGACAACGGTTTCACGATAGGCGCGGCCACCGACGAGACCGGCATGCGCGGATTCTGGCGGCAGTACAAGTCACTGATGGAGGCGTCATGACGTCCGTGGTGCGGACGCCGGCCGGTCTGGGACCGGTGCCCGAAGGATTCGACCACCACATAGTTGAGCAGTTCCTCTACCGGGAGGCGCGACTGGCCGACGAAGGCGACTACGACGCATGGGAAGCGTTATGGACCGACGACGCCTTGTACTGGGTGCCCATCGGCGGCGAGGGCGGCGACCCGCAGCGCCAGATGTCGGTCATCTATGACAACCGCAACCGCATCTCCACTCGCTTGAACCAGTTGCGCACGGGCAAACGCTACGCGCAGGTGCCGCCGTCCAATCTGCGTCGGATGTTGGCCAACATCGAATTCCTTGGTGGCAGAGAGAATTCCGAAGGTTCCGTCGACCTGGAGGTCGGCGCGAACTTCTTGGCCATCGAGTCACGCTCGCGCGGGACTCATCTGTGGGGCGGTCGTACCACCTACCGGCTACGCCGCCGAGGGGATGACCTCTTACTCGCCTACAAGAAGGTGGTGCTGGTGGACAACGATCAACCGCTACCCACGCTTGGGTTTCTGATCTGAGGGCGGCATGACAATCGATTTCGAAGACGGTGACGGCCCCGTCGTCGGCAGCGAGTTCGCTGAGGTGTCAGTCCGGTTCGACGTTAATGGCAACGCGCCCCGGCTGCGTCTGGAGGATCTCCGCACCGGCAGGATCCGCTTTCTGGACGCGCTGGAACTCGAAACGATTATCTGGCTGTCCGAGGAACGCCTCACCGGTCTTCTCGACCCGTCACACAGCCGCTGGCGGGGTGAAGCTGAGGAGCCGGGTTCGTGAGACGCGC
>NZ_DASPSP010000030.1:0-3853 GCF_035623875.1 Mycobacterium sp.
TCGGCCTGCGCGCACCAGGCCGCCACCAGCATCGTCCAGGGCGACGGAAAACCCTGCGACATCGCCGACATCGAGTCGTGGAATGCAGCACAGGCCGACGGCAGCGCACCCCGGGCAAGCTTCACAAGCCCGAGCATCGCGTCCACCATCGCGTTTGCTGCCGGCACGCCCGCGGCCATCGCGGCAAAGCGTTCCCAAACCCGCTCGGCCGCCGCGAAATCCCCGGCCGCAGTCAACGCCATGACCTCAGCCAACCCAATGGCATACCGTTGCGATCCCCATTCGCTGAGCGCAGCCGCCCGCAACCCCGCATCCGCTATCCGGTGAACTTCGCCAAACCGGCCGGCGAGGGCTAACGCACACGACGTTGCCACCGCCGCCCACAACGCCGCCAACGGCAACACATCCGATCCACACAAGCTCGGCCCGGTCTCGATCGCTGTCGCAACATCGCCGGAGAAGAACCCAAACGACACCTCCAGGGCCGTGAGGAGAACGACCAAAGCCTCGGAAGCGACACGATTCTTCACGTCGGCGAGTACCTGCCGTGCCTGCTCGACCTGCCCGCAGTTAAAGAACAGGCCCAAGGCGCGCAGACCCCCCCACTGCACGATCAGCCACTCATCGGCACCATCGGGGGGGTCGAGGTCGGCGAGCACTGCCTCGGTCTCGTCGCCGCGTCCCTGCAAACTCAGCGCCCTAGCAAGCACGATCGCCGCCGGCAGGCCACCGCCGTGATCGAACGCGAATCGGGCCAGCTCCTCGCCGAGTGCAATGTCCGACATGGTCACCGCGCTCCTCGCTGCCTCGATGATCACGTCGAGGTCTGGCGCCAGATCGCTGCGCATCATGAACTGGGCCAGCTGTATCCGGGTGCGCACGTCCGGCAACCTCGACCACTGCTCTTGTGTCTGCATTTTCTTCTGAAGTTGTTGTGCCAGCATGCCGTTAAGCTGCCGCAAGCGCACCACCGCGGCGCGTTGGATTGCCGCCTCACCAATGACGGGGTGGTTCAGCCGCACCAGCAGGTCTGACCCGTCCGCGACGAGCTGAATCAACCCGCGGCGCTCGAGACGTGCGACCGCGTCGGCATCACAAAGCCCGCGCAGGATCTCCCAGTCCAGCACCTCCGCAGCGGCCAAAACCTCTACCGCCTCCAATTCCTCGGCGGCCAACGATCGCAGCCGAAACTCAAGAAGATCGAAGAGTTGGCGATCTGCACGCAGCGAACCTCGAAGCCGCCAGCCGTGTTCGACGCGCACCAGCGCACCGCTCTCACGACCGGCGCTCAGCAGGCCCCGCAGCATCAGCGGATTGCCCGCAGTTCGGCGGTACAGCTCGTCGATGAGCCGGCTCTCGACGTCGTCGCCGAGCACCCTGCGGGCGAGTTCCCCGGTTTGCGCCCGGGTGAACGTGTTGATATCCAGGCGGAACAACAGCTGCTCTTTCCACAGCGCCGTCACCGCGTCCGGCACCGCGTCACCCGAGCGGATCACCACGATCAATCGGGTACCGCCGCTGACGGCGAGCTGGTGCACCAACGTCGCCGACAACGCATCAAGCAACTGGGCGTCGTCAACGACGACGACCCGGCCTTCTTCCTGCTCCAATGTTCGGTGCGCAGCGGCCAGCATCACGGAGGGTTCATACGCGGCATCGACAGTCACCAACCGGTGGAACGCCCCCAACGGGACGCCGCGACCGGCCTCGGTGCCCAGCACAAACCGCACCGTCTGCTGCTGCGACCCCAAGATCTTGGCAAGCGTGCGAGCCAGTGTCGACTTGCCAACCCCGGCCTCACCCACCAGCGCGACACCACTAACCTCCGCGCCGGCATCGAGCGTCGCCATCGCCCGGCGAAGCTCATCATCGCGAGCGACTATCGGCCACCCGGCCGCCAATTCCGACTCCCCGCGCACCGGAACTCCCCACCTACTGGGCCACCGGTTCGCTCGTTGTTGCCGCAGCGTCGTCAGAGAACGTTCAGCCATGGTGAATGGATCACCTCCAAGTAACCTGGGGTACAGGTTCCGCCTGCGGTGTGGCATCGCGCTTGAGTAGCGCACTACCTGCTTCCTGGGGGCGCACCGCCTCCAATTCATCAGGCCCGAAGGATCGCACGCGGAACTCAAGGAGAGGGAGCGAAATATTACACCCGCGCTACTTAACCCGGGCGCTATTTAGCAAAGCGGGATACAGCGATAAGAAACAACCGATCGGCGATCTGGCGGTTGGACAGCCCGGCCGCGACCGGCATCGCGATCTCGCGTTCCCGGCCGCTGATCGCCCAGCGGGTGGGCCGCGGCACACGCGCGCACCGGCCAGCCCGTGCGCGCGGGCTGCCGACTCGACTTCCTTGCCGCGCTGGCCGGTGCGCGCGTGTTCGCCCGCCGCGTCGGCGGCAAGCGCCACCGCCAACGGAGTGTTCAACGTCGCGGCGAGCTCCTCTAGCCTCGCGCTCTGCGAACGGTAACCGAACCGGACCGCGGTATGCAGCGCGCATCTCCACAGCGTCCATCCCGGATTGGTGCGCGATCTGCGCGGCACGCACCGCGTGCATCCGGGCGGCCGTGGTCTGGCCGACGGCCGCCCGCTCCCAGGCCCGGGCCAACTCAAGTTCCGGCAAGAACACGGCTAGGTGTAGTCCGTAGGCTTCCTCCGCACTGCGCAGCGCGGCAGCGGCCGCCTCACCATCTCCCCGCGCCCCTTCGGCCTGCGCCCACCAGGCTGCCACCGGCATCGACCAGACCGACGTAAAACCACGCGACATTGCCGACATCGAGTCGCGAAATGCAGCGCAGGCGGACGGCAGCGCACCACGGGCAAGGTGCACAAGCCCGGGCACCGCGTGCACGAAGGCGTCTGCCTCAGGACCCACCGTGGCCGTCGGAGCATGACGTTCCCAAACCCGCTCGGCCGCCGGAAAATCACCGACGGCCGTCAACGCCATCACCTCAGCCAACCCGATCCTGGGTAACGCTCCCGGTTGGGCGAGCGCAGCCGCTCGCAGCCCCGCCTCCGCTACGCGGTGAACGTCGCCAAACCGCCCGGCGAGCGCCAACGCCCAGCACGTCGGCACAGCCGCCCACACCGTCGCCAACGGCAGCACACCCGATGCACACAGGGCCAGACCGGTCTCGATCGTGGTCGGTATGTCGCCGGAGAAGCACGTAAACAACACCTCGACTGCTGCGACGTAACTGACGATCGCCTCGGAATTGATGCGATCCATCACGTTGGCGAGTACCTGCCGTGCCTGCTCGACCTGCCCGCGATTGAAGAACAAATTCATGGCGCGCACACAGCCCCATCGCGCGGTCAGCAACTCATCGGCACCATCGGGGCCAAAGGCACCAAGCACTGCCTCGACCTCGTCGCCGCGTCCCTGCCAGCCCATCGCCTCAGCAAGCACGACCGCAGCCGCCAAGCCCCCGCCGCGATCGAACGCGAACCGCGCCAGCTCTTCGCCGAGAGCTATGTTCGACATGGTCATCGCGCTCGCCGCCGCATCGATGATCACATCGGGGTCCGAGGCGAGGTCGCTTCGCATCATGAACTGCGCCAGCTGGATCTTGGTGCGCACGTCAGGCAACCTCGACCGCCGCTCTTCCGCCCGCAGGTGCTTCCGAAGATGTTGTGCCAGCATGCCATTGAGCTGCCGCGAACGCACCACCCCAGCGCGTTGCATCGCCACTTCACCGATGAGGGGGTGAGCCAACCGCGCCACAGTGTGTGATTCGTCGGCGACCAACTGGATCACGCCATGGCGCTCAAGGCTTGCCACCGCGTCGGCATCGCAAAGCCCGCGCAGGATCTCCCAGTCCAGCACCTCCGCAGCGGCCAAAACCTCTAC
>NZ_DASPSP010000055.1:0-14653 GCF_035623875.1 Mycobacterium sp.
TGCGCCGAGGACCATGTGCGGGGCGACGCCTGGGGTGCAGTCCGGATAGTCGCAAACAGTCGGACCGGCGGCAGCAGTCGGCGGCATCAACGCGCCGACTCCGATCAGCGCAGCAACCACTGCCACGATGAGACGCACCGAGACAGTTTTGCACAGGCGATAAGAAAATTCTCCCGTTCGGAGAAGGTCGCGCTCGCCACGTGGCGGACTGCTCGTTGCGCACCCCCATGGCCCGTCCGGCCAGCGATTTTGAAGTGATAATGTGATTCTCCGTGCCAGCGACAGCCCGGGGCCAGTGACCGATTCCGACGCCGACCCAGCGACCACCGAAGCTCCAGCCTGGCTAGCGGAAGCAGAAGAAGAGGTCTCCCGCGCGGAGGCGCGCGCCGAGGCGGCCCGTGCCCGCGCGGCGGAATTACGCCGGCAGGCCGAAGGCGACGCCGACGAAACCGAGCCGGCTCCCGCACGGTCAAGGCGATGGCGGCAACGGCGGGTCCGTCGCCCCGGTAAGAAAGCGGCGGGCATCTGTGCCGCGATCCTCATCGCCGCATCACTTGCGGTGAGCGGTTACATGGTCTGGCAACACCTCTCACTCGTGCGTGAGCACAGGCACGCCGCGGAGTTCGCCGCGGCTGCGCGGCGCGGGGTCGAGATGATGATGTCGATTGACCCCGACCACGCCAAGGAGAACGTGCAGCGCACCATCGATGAGACGACGGGCCCGCTTAAGAGCCAGCTGGAAGCGACGGCAACCTACATGATTAAAAGTGCACAGGATGCGAAGGTCACCACCAAGGCCACCGTGGAAGACGCCGCAGTGGAGTCGATGACGGACAATTCGGCAGTCGTCTTGGTAGTCGCGAAATCCGACACCGCCAATCCCGATAAGTCGAAACGGCCGCCGGTCTTCTGGCGGCTCAGTGTCAATATCGATCGGGACGGCGGTCAGCTCAAGACGTCGAAACTCGATTTCGTCCAATGACTTCCGAGCAAAAGTCGCCACGCGACGATGCCGAGACCGCACTTGAGGACCCGGAATCGCCGACTGATAGCACGGAGGCTCCTTCCCCCGGCGACGCGCGTCCCAGCAGAATGGCCGCGATCAGCCGGGTGACCGCCCGGTGTCTCGAGCAGTGGCGTTCAATTCTCTTCGCGGCGTTGGTAGTTGCTGCGATGGGGCTGGCTGTCGGCTTGTTCTTTTTCCAGTACCGTCCGGACCGACAGATCGACAACGCCGCAGCCCACCGGGCTATCCAGGCAGCTTCAGACGGTGCCGTCGCGTCGCTCTCGTACTCGACCGACAGTATGGATCGTGACTTCGCTAACGCGAAGTCGCATCTGACCGGGGAGTTTCTTGCCTACTACGACAAATTCACCAAACAGATCGTCACGCCGGCGGTGCGAGGGAAGCACATCGCGCAGACGGTCACGGTGGTTCGGGCGGCCGTATCCGAACTGCACCCGGACTCAGCCGTCGTGCTGGTGTTCCTCAACGAGACCACCACGAGCAAGGACAAGCCACAACCGCTGACAACTCCGAGCAGCGTGCGAATAACGCTCACGAAGGTCAACGGTTCCTGGCTGATCTCGAAGTTGGATCCATTCGGATGACCGTATCTGGCATTCGTTCGAACCCTTACCCGGCCGGTAGCGCCGGTGCTATTCTCATCGCACGAGAACGCCGCTACCGGTGTCGTCAAAGTCGCATGGGCATTGTCGGTTAATGCCCGTCGAGGAGCACACGATGCGTTCAGCTGGAACGATTACTACCGCGATACTGTTGGCTGCCAACGTATTCAGCATTTTGGGTCCGGCATCCACGGCCCGAGCAACCACGAAGGAAGACGTCGCGATCAACGGCACCTACCGCGCGACGTCAAACGGCAATTGGGCCAAGATCAATGACCAGTACAACTACGAGCCGACAGTCGTCGCCACATGGAAAATCAGCTCCTCTTGCACCAATTTTCAGGAATGCAACGGCACGCTGACCAGCGACCAGGGCTGGACGGCGCCTGTTTACATGGTTGACGGGCTAATGTGGTACGTCAAACACGACGTGCCGAATTGGGAGCGGTGCCAAGACGGCACCGCGTTCACAGGGAAGCAGACCTACTATTTCTATCCAGTTGATCCCGAGGGTAGTGGTGAATTCAAAATCGGATCGCCGGTACTGACCGGGAAGGACAAGACGATCGGCCCGAGTGGCGCCTGTGGGCAAAACCAGTGGCTTGGTATCGAACTGCCGCTGCGGCTGGACAAGATTGGCTAATTGGCTAACTAGCCAGCCTGTAGCACCTTTAAGTCGGAAATAGGTCCTGCCACTTCTTGGGCGCGGTCGAGGTTGCCAGATCCGACTGCTGGTACAACTTCCCGTCCGGAGCGACATAACGACCGGTGCGCGGATCGTACGGGGCGACCGCGACCGACGGCGCGGGTCGAGATGCCTTGGCCCCGAACGAGCTTGGATGCGCCTGCGGCTGTGTACCATTGACCCGGTCGGGTGGTGGCGGACCCACCGGCGGTGAGGGCGCCGCGGCCGGCGGCGGGGCGGGCGCGCCCTGCGCGGGGACGTCGAGTGGCGCTATCGGCGGAAAGTCCGCGGCCTGCGTCGACATGTTGGCCGAGAGCGACGACGGCGCCGGCGGTGCGGCTGCGCCCATCGTGCCCGGTGGTGGATTCGCTCCTCGCGGCCCGGCGGGTGTTCCCCGCGGGACGGCTCCCGGTGGCAAAGGTGTTCCTTCGATCGGGCCGAAGATTCTTCGGTCGGCGGTGACCCGGTCGTCCGGCGGTATGCCCTGGGACAGCAGGTTGGGATCAATGGGGGAAGGGCCCAGGACATGCTGGCGCATTGCCAGCGGCATGTATGGCTTGTCGCTGTTGCAGATTTCGACGGTGGGCGCGCGCTTTCCGGGGTGCCCCATGCAGGGATAGTTGCGGGCACCGCGAACCGAAAGCGGTGAATCCTGCGGCAGTTTGCAGTACAACCCGTCCGGCGTGTCGATGTCGGTGAGGTCGGACGGGGATCGCCATTGGCTGGCCGGCAAGAAGCCGACCGTGCAAATGGGCGGATCGTCGATCGTGAGTGCGAAGTCGCCCCTGGACCAACCGTCGGGATGGTTGAACGAGGCGGCCGTTTGTATGTAGGCATCGGACGGCGGCAGCAGCACCAGCAGCTGCTCCAGCGAGGCGTGGTAGGTGACGCCGATCTGCCCGATGGTGGTGAGGTTGGCAAGCAGCACCGGCAGCGTCGGTTTGATTTGCTCGAAGAGCCGCGATGCCTCGTCCGCGGCGCCGGGACCGTTTTGCAGCACTGTGCGAACCCGGGAATCGTCGGTCGCCACCACGTCGGAAATCCCGGCTAGGCTACGCGCCCAGGTGCGAACGGAGTCGGCGGTCTTCGCCTGCGAGTCCAGCAGCGGCCCAGTGTCTTCGGTGAGGGTTCGCGTGCGGTCGACGACGCTGTTCGCGTCGGCGGAGATTCGCGAGGTCGAGTCGGACAACGATCCCAGATCGTATCCGGCCCCGTTGAAGGCTTGGAACGACTCGTCGAGCAATTGGCCAATCTTGTCTTTGGGAAGGCTTTGGATCAACGCGTTCACCTGATCGAGCAGCGGTCCGACCGCTTGCGGAATCGTGGTGTCACGCATGGCAATAACCGACCCGTTGCGCAGATACGGCGCCGAATCGGTTCGTGGCCGCAAGTCCACATACTGCTCGCCCACCGCGGATACGCTCAGCACATCGGCGTGCAGGTTCGCCGGGATCTTGGGCGAGGTGCCGAGCGACAGCGTTGCTTTGGCGCCGTTCGCGGTGAGCGCCACCGCGGTGACCTTGCCGACCTGCACTCCGCGGTAGGTCACGTTGGAGAACCGGTACAGGCCACCGGTGGCCGGCAGCTCGAGAGTGACAGTCATCCGGCCTATGCCGAGCAGGGTCGGCAGCTGGATGTAGAAGAGGACCATCGCGATGATCCCGATGATCCCGACGATCGCGAAAATCGCCAGCTGAATCCGGACGAAACGCGTCAGCATCTATCCGCCCCCTCCTGCCGTCGGGAACCCCGGCGGCGGGCCAGGATTCGGCCCAGCCGGCAGTGGGGCTGGCGGCGCGGCGGCCGGCCCCGGTAAGGGACCAAACCCCGGCGGTGGAGCCGCGGGTCCCGGTAGCGGAGCGCTGAATTGGAGAGACTGCTGAGGCGCCGGCGGCGGAGCTTGGGGGCCAGCCGGCGGAACGCCAGGCGGCTGCGGCGGGCCGGGTAGCGGCGGTGCCACGGGACCGGGCGGCTGTGCGGCGCCGGCGCGCAACGGATCATATGTGTAATTCAGGTAATAGGGTTCCCCAGGCGCCGGTACCTGCCCGTCCCCCAGTTGTCCCCAGTGGGTCCCAAGGAACAGTGCACTCTTGAGCTTGGGAATCGTGATGTCGAACTGGAAATGCAGGTTGAAGTAGTCGCCTCGAACGGCTCGGTCGACGAAGTTCTGGGTGAACGGGAAAACCGTCGAGTACGCGATCGCCGCGTCAAGCCCCGGTCCGACGTCGGCGAGCGCGCGGACTGTCGGCTCCAGGTTTTTCAGATTCTTGACCAAGTCGGCCTGAGTGTCGTTGATCAGCCCGGTGGCGGTGTTGCTGAACACCCGCAGGTGATCCAAAGCGGCCGTCAAGCGGGGCCGCTCCTTGATAAATACCTCGAGCGCGGGCGGTACCTTGCGCAGCGCCTCGGTGAGAACGTCGCGCTGTCCTGCGAATGTCTCGGCAAGCCGGTTCAACGCCTGGATCGACGTAACGATGTTGTCCCGCTGCTGGTCCAGTGTCCCCACGAAAGTGTCGAAACGGTTGATCAAATCGCGAACAGCGCCCTCACGCCCGGACAGCGCGGCGCTGAAATTGTGGATGATCTCTCCGATCTGCCCCAGCCCCCCACCGTTGACGACGAGCGCCAGCGACGACAGGGTTTGCTCCGTCGAGGGATAGGTCGACGACCGATTCAGCGGGATGGTGGCGCCCGGGCGCAGCCGTCCGGTACCGGGTTGGCCAAGCGGCGGGTTGAGCTCCACATGCATGGATCCCAGCAGGCTGGTCTGGCCGACGCTGGCCACCACGTTGGCCGGGATGACGACACCGCGCTTCACCGAGATCTCGACGTCGGCGTGCCAGTCTTTCACCGTCATCGGGCCCACGCTGCCAACCACGACGTCGTCCATCATCACCGGCGAATTCGACTCCATCGTCAGGACGTTCGCAAGCTCGACGTGATAGATGTCGGCGCCCGCTCCGCGCCCCACCGCGCCGGGCAACGGAAGCGAGTTGAGGCCGTGGAAGGCGCACCCGGTGGCGGTCAGCGCCACGCAGGAGCCGATGGCAAGTACCCGGCGGACCGGCAGTCGGCCCATCATGGGTGTGCCCCTTCCGCTGGCAGCAGGGGTGGCGGGGGCGCTGGCGTCGACGGCGGCGGCGGCAGTGGCATCGCCGCGCCCGGTATCCGCCCGAAGGGTACCGACGGTGCCGGGCCGTTCGGAACGGGATCACCCTGCAGCCCCGTGTACGCCGACACCGCGGGCGGGATCTCGGGCGGTCCGGGCTTCGGACCCTCGCCGCCAGGTGCCAGGCGCGGTTCGCTGTAGACCACGTTGGCCGGGTCTACCGACTTCTGGAGGAACGGGTTGATGGGGATCGGCGACTCGTTGAAGTTGAGCAGCCGCAACCCGGGTCCGATGAACAGCGCGCACAACTTGCCCGATTCGGTCGCGGTGACGTTCTCGACGGTTTCGGTTACCCCGCAGCCGGGCACCGGTAGCCCCGCGGGGGAAAGAACCAGACCGGACTGCACGGGATTGGCGAAGTCCACGATCCCGAACCCGCCCACGATGGTTCCGGTGTCGGCGTTGTAGTCGTTGAAGAAGTTGCTGAGCGCGTTCGGAGCGCCGTGCAAGATGTTCTCCAGCGCCATGTGCTGGTCGACGAGAGGCTGGATGGCATCGCCCAATCGGGCAATCTGTTCACTGGTTTGGTCGCGGGTTTCGGCGATGAATCGCTGCACCTCACCCACTGCCGTCGACAGATCGGTTAACGCCGCGTCCAGGTCGGATCTGCTGTCGTTGACCACGCTGGTGAGTGTGGCCAGCCGGTCGTTGAACTGCACGATCTGGACGTTGCTGTCGCGCAGTGCGGTGACGAAGGTCTGCAGATTCTTGATGATGTCGACGATGTTGCCGCTGCCGTTGGCGAGGATGCGCCCCACCCCGGACAGTTGAGCGAGCGTTTGCCGCAGCTTGTCGCCATTGCCATCTAGCGCATTGGCGGCGCTGTCGACGAACCGCGCGATCGACGGCGTCGACACCTTGCTGTTGGGACCCAAATCCGTTGCCAGCCGCATCAATTGGGTTTTGACCTCGTCCCACTCGATGGGCACGGCCGTACGTTGCACCGGTATCACCGCCCCGTCCGCCATGACCGGGCCGCTAGTCCGGTAGGCGGGAGTGAGTTGGACGTAGCGGGCAGCCACCAAATTCTGGGTGACGATGACGGCTTTCGCGTCCGCCGGAATCGGCACATCGTGGTCGACCTTGAGGGTCATCTTTGCCTGCGTGCCCGCGGGCTGGATGGACTTGATCGTGCCGACCTTGACACCAGAGACCCGCACCTGATCGCCCGGGTAAATCGCGGTGGCGGTGGTGAAGTAGGCGGTGATGGTTTTCGGGCCAAAGAAGATTCCCCGGACGAGCGCGACCGCGCCGGCAATGAGAAGCGCTGCCAGGATCAACGCTCCTACGGCCGTGAGCCTGTTACGCGGGACCCGCGGCATCCGGGAGATCATTGCCCCCCTCCGATCCGTCCGCCCAACGTACAGCCAGGGCACGGTGGCATGCCGTTGTACGGGAAGGGCACCAAAGCCCGCGGTACCGGTGACGGGAAGCCCGGACCGCGTGCGGTGTCGAAGGTGCGGAATCCCCAGAGGTAATCGAGGAACGGTTGGAAGAGTTGCGGGACAAGGAAGTTCGGGACGAACGCTGAGTAGGCGTACATGTTGGAGATAGCCTCACCCACCGTGATCTCAAATTTTTTGAGACCCGGCAGTGCCTTGTTGATGTTGTCGCGGTTCTTTTCCAGCATCGCGGTCACCGAATTCAGCTTCTCCAGCGCCGGCGCCAACTTGCTTTCGTTGTCGTGCACCAATCCGGACAGCTGCTTGGCCACCGTCGAGGTGTTGGCCAGAAGCGAGACGATCTCTTGTCGGCGCGTCACCAACACCTGAAGCAGATCGTCGGAGTTCAGGATCAGCTTGTTGACCTGTTGGCTGCGTTCGGACAGGATTCCGGTGACATCGCTAGCGCTCTTGAATAGCTCGCCCAGGGATTGGTTGCGGCTGTTCAGGCTTCGCGATAACCGGGTGACCGCGTCGAAGGTGGGCCCCAACTGTGGGGCGATCTGGTTGAGCGTTGCTGACAGCGTGTCGAGTGACTGGTTCAAGGTCGCGGTGTTCGTATCGCCGGCGTACGACGTGAAGTCGCTGACCGCATCGGTCAGCGAGTACGGCGAGGAGGTACGGGATATCGGGATGACATCCAGCGGATGCATCATTCCGCTACCGGCCGACTCCAGGGTCAGCACCCGTTCGCCCAGCAGTGTGCCGGTGCGGATGTGCGCGCTGGTGTCCGTTCCGAGCGGAACATTGCCTTTCATCGTGAACGTGACCAGCGCATCGCCGTTGCGCAACGACACATTCGACACCGTGCCGACTTTGATTCCCGACACCGTCACCGCATTGCCCGGGGCAAGGCCGCCGGCTTCGGAAAACAACGCCTGGTATCGGACGTTGGTCCCCAACGACACAATCCGATCGGGCGACAGACCCACCAGGATCAGCAGCACGATCAAGACGGCGCCGATGAAGCCCGCCTTAATCAGCCCAGTTCCGCGATATTTCAACATCAGGGTTCCTGACACCTCTTTGCTTCGGACCTGAACCAGGGGGCCACCACCGTCTTGCCTTGCAGATCGGTGCCACGAATGGTGAACTCGCAGATGAAGTACGGGATGGTGGCACCGAATACGCCGAGCCGGACCAACTTGCGATAGTTCTTCGGCGCCTTCTGCAGCGCGGCGTCGAGGCGGTCTTTGTCTTGATCGAGTATCGGGGCCAGCCGACCGAGCTGCTCGATGGTGCCGGACAGCGGTGGCCTGGCGTTGGTCAGCAGATCTGCCAACGAGGCGGTTCCGTTGCTCAACGCGTCGATCGCGGGGGCGATGGTGTCACGGTCGTCAGACAGACCCGTGACCAGCCGCTGAAGGCGATCGATGGCGCCGGAGAACTTGCCGCCGTCCTTGTCGAGGGTGGCCACCACGGTGTTCAGGTTTTCGATCAGCTGCTGGATCGTTTGGTCGTTGTCGGCCAAAGTATTCGAGAACGACGTCGTCTTGGCGAATAGCGACTGCAAGGTGCCGCCCTCGCCCTGGAATACCTGCAACAGCGCTGACGAGAGCGCATTGACATCTCGCGCATTCAAGCCCTGAATAACGGGTTTCAGTCCGCCGAGCAGCAGGTCTAGGTCAAGCGCCGGCGCGGTGCGGCCCACCGGAATCTGACCCCCGGCCGGCAGCCGCCTGGTCGAGCCCGGCCCGTCGACGAGGTCGAGATAACGGTCACCGACCAGGTTGAGATAGCGAACTGCCGCCTTGGTGCCGTCGGTGAGCACGACGCTACGGTCGGCGTCGAATTTGACCACGACCTTCTTGTCCGGCTGCAGCGAGATGCCGTTGACGGTGCCCACCCGGATGCCAGCGACCCGCACCGAATCTCCGGTCTTCAGTCGTGACGCATCGTTGAAGACCGCCGAATACCCGGTTACCGCACCCGTGCGGTACTGGCCGAAAATGAAGAACAGAAACGCGGTCAGCATCGCCATCACGACGGCGAAGACACCGAACTTTATGAGGGTCGCGCGCAGTGAGCCCCTCATCCGGGGTGTCCGATCTGAGCGGAGTTGCGTGGCGGGCCGACGATGGGCCCATACAACAACTGTTTGAGCAGATCGGAGTTGATCAGCAACTGCGGGTTCCCGTACACCACCGGGTTGGCACCAGTATCTGCGACGAGAAGCTTCGCATTGGTGTCGAACGGGAGCTTCGGAAGGCCCAGGCACTGCGGGCCGCCCGTCGCCGCGACCTTGGGCAGGTTAGTCGGATACCGATAACGTTCGGCCCCGAACGTGAGACTCGAGATGATATTGATGCTCGGGTCCGACAACGGCGGAAACTTCCTACTCTCTGCCAAACCCGCGAAACCGCACCACAGCGCTTTGTTGTACTCGTTGGTCAGATCAGTGGTTGGCACCAGTAGATGTAGCACATCCGTCAACGGCTTCCGGTTGGCGGATAGCAGGTCATTGCCGACGTCGGCCAGACCGATCGCGCTGACCAGCAGCGCGTCCAGGTTGTGTTGCTCGTCGACGAACGTCTGGCTGATCCTTGCCGAGTTAGCAACGGTTTTCACCAGGGCTGGCGACGCGTCGGCGTAGGCGTTGGCCACCGCCGGTAAGACCGCGATGTCGTGGCTCAGCGCGGGAAGGCTCGGATCATACTTGGCCAGAAACGAATCCAGATCGCTGAAGGCCTGACCGATCTTTTCTCCCCGGCCGCTGAGCGCCTGCCCGATAGCCCCAAGGGTCTCGTTGAGCTTCGCTGGGTCGAGCGTGCCCAGGACCGCTGTCAGGTGCTGGAACACCGTGTTGATCTCGACCGTGACATGTTCGCTTTCGAGCACCTGGCCGGCGCGCAGGGACTGCGCCGACGGTTCCGCCGGCGGCACCAGGTCGACGAACTTGGCGCCGAAAACCGTTGGCGCTGTGAGGTCGACGAGCACATTGGCCGGAATCAGGTGCATGTCGGCGGGATACATCGCTAAGTGCAGGACGGCTTGACCGTTCGAGCGTGACTCGATCGAATCGACCTTGCCCACTTGCACGCCGCGCATCTTCACCTTTGCGTCCTTGTTCATCACCAGGCCGGCCCGCGGCGAAAGCACAGTAACCGGCACGCTTTCGGTGAAGCTGCCCTGGAACAAGCCCACCGCGACGGCGACGATCGCGGCGATAACAGCCACGGTCGCCAGACCCATCAGTGCGCGTGTCCCAGTGTGTTGCATCGAGTCCTTTCCCTATCCCGAGAGGTTGAAGTTTCCGTTCGAGCCGTAGATCGAAAGTGAAACCAGCAGCGTTACCGATACCACGACGATGAGCGAGGTGCGGACCGCATTGCCCGTTGCGACCCCGACGCCCTCCGGTCCACCTGATGCGTAATACCCGTAATACGTGTGCAGTAAAAGAACGGCGAGCGCCATCAAGACGGCCTGCAAAAACGACCACAACAAGTCGATCGGGTTCAAGAACGTATTGAAGTAGTGATTGTAGAGGCCGCCCGATTGGCCGAACAGGACAACGGTGGTGAATTGGCTTGCCAGGAACGACAAAATCACGGCAATGCTGTACAGCGGAGTGATCGCGAGCATCCCCGCGACGATCCTGGTACTGACCAAGTAGGAAATCGGCCGAATCGCCATGGCTTCCAGCGCATCGATTTCTTCGCTGATCCGCATGGCGCCCAGTTGCGCAGTCACGCCGGCACCGAAGGTGGCTGCCAAGCCGATCCCGGCGACCACCGGCGCCGAAAGGCGGACGTTGATGAATGCCGCCAGGAACCCGGTTAGCGCTTCGATGCCGATATTGCCCAGGGAGCTGTACCCTTGCACCGCAAGCGTGCCGCCGGCGGCCAGCGTCAGGAATCCGACGATCACGACCGTTCCACCGATCATCGCCAATGTTCCTGCACCCATGCTGATTTCAGCAACCAGACGGATGATCTCCCGCCCGTAGCGGGTGATCGCGAAAGGTATGCCGGCAATCGCCTTGCCGTAGAACAAGGTGTGGTCGCCTATCGCGCTGAGGGTGCCAACGGGCCTGCGCCACTGGCCGAGCGCCCGGAACGACCGCGGATAGGTGGCTCTCAGCGACTTCACTGACGTCATGGCATCTGTCCCATCACTTCGTCGTGAATCGGATGCCGATTGCGGTGACGACAACGTTGACGACGAACAACGCCATAAACGCGTACACCACGGTTTCGTTGACTGCGTTGCCCACCGCCTTGGCGCCCCCGCCAGAGACTGTCAGCCCGCGGTAACACGCCACCAAGCCGGCGATGATGCCGAACAGGCAGGCCTTGACGCACGAGATGATCACCTCGGGCACACCGGTCAGCAGCGTGATCCCGGCGGCGAACGCGCCCGGGTTGACGTCCTGCACGAAAACCGAGAACGCATAGCCGCCGACGATCCCGATGATGACGACCAGACTGTTGAGCAACAGCGCGACCAGACCGGCCGCGAGCATCCGGGGGGTCACCAACCGCTGGACCGGGTTGATGCCCAGCACCTCCATCGCGTCGATCTCCTCGCGGATGGTGCGCGAGCCGAGGTCCGCACACATCGCCGTCGCACCGGCGCCGGCCACGATCAACACCGTCACCAGCGGGCCGACCTGGGTGACCGCGCCGAACGCGGCACCCGCACCACTGAGATCCGCGGCGCCCAATTCACGCAACAGGATGTTGAGAATGAAGCTGACGAGAACCGTGAACGGAATGGCCACCAACAACGTCGGAGCCAACGACACGCGCGCGATAAACCAGGACTGCTCCAGGAACTCTCGCGCCTGAAACGGTCTGCGGAAGGCAAACCTGATCGCGTCGGCCGACATCGCGAAGAGCCCGCCGACGGCCTGCATTGCACCCGAGAAGCCGCTCGGAAAGCTAATACCCGAGGACCAGCGCTCCGCCCCCTTAGTCGCCATCGCTGCCCACCATTCTCACGCCAGTCGCTCCGTCTCGTTCGCGTGAGTTGGCGCACCCAATAACGCGGGCCGGACAATCCCCACTTTGTGAAGCGTCCGGCGATTATGACTCATGCCGCGTGCGGCGGGAGTGGAAATTGACAACCGAGGTACCTCCGAATTAAGTGACGGCACCGATAGTTTTGAGCTCGATGATGCGGTCCCAGTCGAGTCCGAGCTCCATCAAGATTTCGTCGGTCTGCTCAGCGAACCCGGGAGCCGGCCCCGATTCGGGTGCCGCCACGTCGAATTGCACCGGGTTGGCGACCAGCTCGAGTTCCCCTGCCTGCACCACATATTCGTTTGCCCGGATCTGAGCGTCGTTGGCCGCCTGCAAGGTGTCCTGCACCGGTGCCCACGGTCCGGCCAGCGTCGCGAAGCGTTCACTCCATTCCGCGAGACTGCGGGTGCCGATCGCCTTGGTGAGGATCTGGACCGCCTCCGCGGTGTTGGCGGCGATGTTTTCATCGGTGTCGAACCGCGGGTCGTCTGCCAGTTCGGGTTGGTCGATGTGGCGGCACACGTCGGCCCAGAACTTGCTGGCCTGCATCATCACAAAGGAGATGTAGCGATCGTCGGATGTCGCATAGAGCCCCACCAGCGGGTTGATCGGCGACCCGTGCACGCCGGGTGGGAAAGCCTCCATCCGCTGCCCGAGATGCACCGTGAGTGCCACCGTGTGTCCGAGCGACCAGAACCCGCTGCCCAGCAGCGAAACGTCGACGATCGACGGTTTGCCGGTCCGCTCGCGTTTGAGCAACGCCGCCGCGATCCCGCCGGCCAGATTGGTGCCCGAGATGGTGTCGCCGTAGGCGGGTCCGGGCGGCCCGACCATGCCCTCGGTGCCGGGAGGGGTGATGGTGGCAGCGGTTCCGGCCCGACACCAGAACGCAGTCATGTCGTAGCCGCCTTTCTCCGACTCCGCGCCGCGCGGGCCCAGCGCGCTGCCCCGGGCGTAGATGATGTTCGGGTTGACCGCGCGGATGTCGTCGACGTCGATGCCGAACTTCATCCGGTGTCCGGGCAGGAAGCTGGTCAAGAAAACATCCGAGCGGCGCGCCAACTCGTAGAGCACTTCTTTGCCTTCCGGTACCGACATATCCAGGCCGAGGCTGCGCTTGAGCCGGTTGGCATGCTCGATGTTCGGATTGGGATCGCCCTCGACGCGCAACAGGCCGGTCTGCCGCAGACCACGCTGCGGGTCACCGGTCACGGCGTGTTCGACCTTGACCACGTCCGCGCCCCATTCGGCCAGCACCGCGCCCGCCGACGGGACGAACCCGTACATCGCGACCTCGAGAACGCGGATGCCTTCCAGCGGCCCCATCAGGCCACTCCCGCAACAGGCACGACGACGCGGTCGGTGCTGACGAGCCGACCGTCGATCAACAACCGTCGGTCGGGGTGAGGCTCAGACCCGCTGTCCGACCCACACGTCGATGGGCTATCACCCACGGTGGTCGTCGCGGTGTCCTGCGATGGCATTCCGGTCTCCTCGACACCTGGATAATTTCATTCTCACCCCGGGCGAATCTTACATTCCGGGTACGAGAATTCAACCGAACTGAAGAAACGAGACTGCCATGCTCACAAGGGTTTCAGGCACCCTGAATTCCCAGCATCTTTGCAGGAAGAACGGGGTTTCTGGTCCGCCTTGCGAGTGGCTGCAACATGAGAGTAGGGTTCTCATAATTGGAAGGGAGATTCTTTGTGGCTGAGACCCTCTCTGCCGGGGTGCACGCGTGACCACAGCCGTCGTCACCGGGGGTGGTTCCGGAATCGGCTTAGCCGTCGCTGAGCGACTCCGCAGGGACGGCTACCAAGTCGCGACCGTCGACCTCAAGCCGGCTGAGACGCAATTTGCGTTCACCGCCGACGTGACCGACCGGTCGCAAGTGGACGCCGCGCTCGCAGCCGTTCGCGAGCAACTGGGCCCGGTCACCGTTCTGGTCAACGCCGCGGGCCTGGACGGCTTCAAACGCTTCAACCACATCGCGTTCGAGGATTGGCAGCGGCTGATCGACGTCAACCTCAACGGGGTCTTCCATATGATCCAGGCGGTGCTGCCCGACATGCTGGAGGCCGGCTGGGGTCGCATCGTCAACATCTCCTCGTCGAGCACCCACTCCGGGGCTCCGTACATGGCTCACTACGTGGCGGCCAAATCCGCGGTCAACGGGCTGACCAAATCGTTGGCCCTGGAGTATGGGCCGAGCGGCATCACGGTCAACGCGGTACCGCCGGGCTTCGTCGACACCCCGATGTTGCGCAAGGCCGCGGAAGACGGCTACCTCGGTGACATTGAGAAGACCATCGCCGCAACGCCGGTGCGCCGGATGGGTAAGCCGGAAGACATCGCCGCGGCCTGCGCCTTTCTCGTGTCTGAGGAGGCCGGCTACATCACCGGTCAGATACTCGGCGTCAACGGCGGCCGAAACACCTGAAAGGATGATCTGTTGGGACGCGTTGAGGGAAAGGTTGACGCCGAGCCGGTTTTCGGTGTCCAGCAGGCGATGAAGATTCCTTACGTCGAGCCGGAGGACATCAGCAATGCCGTGCTGTGGCTGGCCTCGGATGAGGCCCGATATGTGACAGGTATGCAGCTGCGCGTCGACGCGGGCGGATACCTCAAGTGGTACGACTACCGCACGTAGGGGAAAGTTGTGAAAGTTCGGGTTGATTCGGATCGCTGCCAGGGGCACACGCTGTGCTCGATGATCGCACCGGATTCCTTTGTGCTTGACGATATCGAAGGCCATTCGTCGGCA
>NZ_DASPSP010000066.1:0-3789 GCF_035623875.1 Mycobacterium sp.
AGCGTGAAGTTCAGCCCCGACGGACACCGGCTGGCCTCCGGGAGCGTCGATACCACGGTGCGGTTGTGGAACGCCGACACCGGCCAACACCTCAGCCAGCCGTTCACTGGTCACAACTCCGATGTGTGGGGTGTGGTGTTCACCCCGGACGGGCAGCGCGTCGCGTCCGCCTCCCAAGACCACACGATCCGGTTGTGGCCCGCCCTCGCCACGCCAGAGATGCTATGCAAGAAGCTCGCCGCGAACATGAGCCGCAAACAGTGGCACGATTGGGTGTCCGCCGACATCGCCTACATCACCCTGTGCCCGGGGCTCCCCGTCGCCGCCGACTGATTGTGTACGCGTCGGCTCGCGCGGTTCTGACCGCGGCCTGCTCACACAACGTCGATGATCGCCGCTGGCCTGTCGTATGCACTAAAGCGCCCAGCGCTCCGGTCGACCCGAAGCCCGATTTGCTAAAAACGCGTTAGCGCAGCCGCTAGGGCTTGTCCCTCGATCGAATCGACGGATTTCTCGGGGCGGGTAGCGGTTGGCGACGCCCCCCGCAAAGAGCCGCCCGCTGCGGTTTTCTTCCCGGAGCGCGTGCGCCGGGATGAGCCCGATGGGTTTCGAATATGAAGTCGGGCCGATAATGTCTTGTTGTCGTCGTTGACCGACTGATGGAGGCGCCATGAGCTATCGGACAATTATCGTCGGGACGGACGGCTCGGCGTCGTCGTTACGTGCGGTCGACCGCGCAGGCGCGCTTGCGGCGCAAGTCAATGCGAAGCTGATCATCGCGAGCGCGCATCTCGACACTGCGGAAAAGGGAGGCTGGTCAAGAGCACCCGCCCCCGATCGCGTGACTGACGCCCGCGCCGCCGACAGCCTCGGGGGCTCTGGCTACATGATGCATGGGAGCGCGTCCGTATATTCGATCCTTCAGGATGCCCGCGACCGAGCGAAGGCCGCCGGCGCCCACGACATCGAAGAGCAGGCGATTGTCGGCGCGCCAGTCAATGCGCTGCTGCATCTGGCCGAGGAGGTCAACGCGGACTTGCTCGTCGTCGGCAACTTGGGTTTGGGCACGGTCGCCGGCCGTCTATTGGGCTCGGTGCCCGACACCGTTGCCCGCAGAGCCAAAGTAGACATCCTCATCGTCCACACCGTCGGATAGCCTCGAGCCGCGGCCGTTTCCTGGCATGAAGCTTTGACCAGCACCTTCTCTGTGGAGCTGCCTGGAATCGAAGCCGCATACAACGGGGCTTACCTGAAAAAACGAATAACGGGTCAACACGGCTGGCCTTGGGTTTTCGCGGCTGTTGACAGATGTTCTGTTGACGCACGTCAACACGCGCCAGTTCGAAAGTTCGCGCGACTGGGCAGGCTTTCGCGACACACCGCTGACCTACTAGTTTCCGTGCCAATCAACGGGTTCGTATGTCGTTGAGGATCGTTGACAGGGCGAAGTCAGTTAGTCGGCGAAGCGACTCAGACTCAACAGCCTTACGGTGCGGCTGCCACGCCTGTATCCGGTCGAGTGGCGTCCCATGAGAGCCGAATGCCGTTTCCATGTACCGCCGGTTCTCATCTACAGTGCGTTCTGCGATGGCTACCAAAACTTCCGGTCGGCGACCATAGCCGACGATGAACCTGTCGCCGCTACAACCTCGGCAGCCTTCGCTGCGGCAACCGCTCACGAAACTTCGGCACGCGAGTTGTCAGCTGACGAGCGCAAGCCGAAGCCAGGCCGCGGCAGGAACATCGGCACCCGGCGCCGGTACTCACGGTAGGGCGTGCCCAGCGACGCGGCGAGGTCGCGCTCCTCGAGTTGCACGGCAACCAGGATGTACGCGGTGGTCGCGACTGCGAACAGCAGATGCCCGGCGGTCATCGTCGGCGCCGACCAGAACGCCATCACGAACCCAACCATCAGCGGGTGACGGATCAGCCGGTAGAGCAACGGTGTTCGAAAACCGGTGTCGATGCGAGACTTTCCGCGCGACGCCAGATAGGCCTGGCGCAGACCGAACAGTTCGAAGTGGCTGATCATGAACGTGCTCGCCAACGCAGTCACCCAGCCGAGCCAGAACACCGCCCACACGGCAGCGCGCCCGCTCGGCGACGTCACGTCCCACACGACCGCGGGCATGGTCCGCCACTGCCAGAACACCAGGAACAGCACCACACTCGCGATCAGCACATAGGTGCTGCGCTCGACCGACGGTGCGACGAACCGCGTCCACCACCGTTTGAAGCCAGGGCGCGCCATGACGCTGTGCTGCACGGCGAACAACCCCAGCAGCGCCAGATTGACCGCCAGCCCTTCGCCAAAGGGAGCGGCGATGCCGTTGTCGACGCTGCGGGGCACGCCGATGTCGCCGAGGAATCCGATCGCATAAACGAACGCCGCAGGGAACGTCAGATAAGCCATGCTGCCCTAACTGATGATCAATACACGAGTGTTCATGCGTCGATGCTCGACCCCGCCGACCCCGAACTCATGAGGCGATTGCCTCAATTCTCGGGCGCAACAAGCCCATGCCGCAGCGCGTACATGCTGGCGCCGATCCGGTTCGACACACCGATTTTCGTGTAGGCCCGCTCGACATGGTTGCGCGCGGTCTTCTCGCTGATCACCAGCTGCTCGGCGATCTGCTTGTTCGACGCACCGCGGGCGACCAAGCACAGCACCTCGACTTCTCGGGCGGTGAGTCCGTCCGGGCGCGAGTTCGATCGTCTCGGCCGGTGGCCCGCAGCGTGCAGCACCGCTTCGGCGGCGGCCGGGTCCAACGCGCCGGCGCGCACCCGCTCTTGCAGCCGCTGAGCCGCTGCGTCCGGCTCGAGTGGGTCGCGGTAGGGCCGTGGCTCGACAGCGGATTGGTAGCTGACCGCCGCGGCGAGCAGTCGGTCCGGCATTGTCAGTGCCGAACCGGGCAGCCCTTGCGGATAGCCCGAGCCATCGATGTTTTCGTGGTGATTGCCGGCCAGCCGGGCCACGTCTTCCAGGCCTGGAACTCGGCGGAGAATCCGCACCGTCAGGTACGGGTGCAGCTGGACCCGCTCGAAGTCGGCCTCGGTCAACGCGCCGGATTTGGACCAAATCTGGTTCGAGACCCCGATGCGCCCCAAGTCGTGCACGTGTCCGGCCCGCCGCGTCAACGCCACCGTGTCGGCGTCCAGTCCGACGGTGACCGCGGCGTCCGCCGCGAGTCCGGCCGTCGCGCGTGAATGGCCAAGTGTGAACGGGCATTTTAGGTCGACGAAGTCGCCCAGCACGACCAGAAGTGCATCAAGTGAGTTGTCGTCGAGAGGCTGGTGGCGGTCGGGCGCCTCCCGCAGCGCCGCGTCCCACAGGTCCGGAACGTCGGCCAGAATTTCCTCGGCATGGGCGACGAACACGTCAACGACGGCAGGGTCGAACTGGCCACCGCGGCGGCTGTGTGCCATCGCGATTGCGCCGTCGACACCGTACGTGTGGTGATGCACTTCCGCCATGTCCGCGAGTTGGCCGACGCGCGTGTGGATCGGGATCGCGTCGCCGGATGCTCCGGCCGGCTGGCCGCCGCCGTCGTACCGCTCGAAGGTGAAGCGCAGCGCGGTCTGCACACCGGCAGGCAACCCCATACGGTCGGCCAGCAGCGCGGCCGACCTGCAGTGCGAGCGCATCAACCGCGACAATTGTCCCTGGCTGTTGACGTACAACTCTGACATGGTTTTCAGGCGCTGCCACCATGGCTCGCCGCGGCCCACGTTGTTGAGCAGAAAGCGTTGGTATGGCCAGCCTTTCCAGTCGACCAGATACGAGTC
>NZ_DASPSP010000072.1:0-54888 GCF_035623875.1 Mycobacterium sp.
GCTGGCATGGAAGATTAGGAATGTTCGTGTCCGCCAGGATTAAACAGGTTGCCGCCGTCGTCGGCCTCGGGTGGTTGACCGTTGTAAGTCCGGGTGTGGCGCACGCGCAGCCGCCGCACATTCCCCAGGACACCGACATCACCTGCCCTGACATCGCGGGGATTAACTACGTCCGGGATGCCAACGATTCGCGTGCGTTCTACCTCTGCGTGGATGGCGAGCAGAAGCACCACTTCCGATGTCCACAGTTCACGCTATTAATCATGGCGATGCCGCCCAAGTGTCTTCCCCTCAGATAAAGATGACCAGCAGACCGATCACCACTGCGAGCACTATCAACCAGTCGAGTCGGTGGCTTCCCGTGCTCGGAAATTTGATCTCCATCTAGCCCCCTTGTCCGTATAGCTCGTCGAGCTCATCGACGCCGGCCTCCGACATTCACGTGCGAGCAGTGCAACACGACGCTGGAACGCCGCACTACACCAGCTAAAAGCAGCTAGCCAAAGAGCCGGGCGACAAGGTCACGCTGTGGTACTGCTCGGTCAACCGCGATGAGTCAAAATTCGCCAACCCGTGGACCTTTGACCTGGCGCGCAACCTGAATCCGCATGTCGGCTTCGGCGGCGGCGGTGCCCATTTCTGCTTGGGCGCCAATCTGGCTCGTCGTGAGATCAGCGTCATGTTCGAGGAATTGCACCGCCAGGTACCCGACATTGTCGCGACGGAGGAGCCCGCACGTTGCTGTCGCCGTTGATCCACAGCATCAAGACGCTGCCGATCGCCTGGACACCGCCGACCTGGATCCGATCTGCGGCATCGGCGGCAGCACCGCCGAACGACGGACCGGACATCGTTGCCATGGTTCGCCACGCGTCGGAGACAACCATTCGATCGAACGGTGCAAAAGTGCCAGATTCGATTGTGAGCAAACAGTGTTCCCGCCGTTTCTTCGCTGTTACGACGAGACGGCTACCGTGCGCCAATGAAAAAGCAGCTGGCGGCAACAGCCTATGCTTTCTTGCTCTGCACAAGCACGGTCGTCGAAGTGCCTGCCGCAAAGGCCACAATCCAAATTCCCAAGATCGTTTGCTCGACCGTTAACCCCGACACGGCAACCGCGAGTGGCCCACGTATCCAGCACATCACTGTCGACGGAAATCCTGTGTCGGTCCTGCTTCCGCCGCAGTATGGCACCTCGATGCGAAAATATCCTGTGCTCTACCTCCTGTACGGGGCGGAGTCAGACGTGGACTCGTTTCTGATCCGCACCAATCTCATTACGGTGACAAACGCGTTCCCCGACAACCAACAGTTCATCGTCGTTACGCCGTCCGGCGGTCTGACCGGCTTCTATGTCGACTGGAAAGACGGCAGCCACAACTACGAAACGGAGATCATCAACCGGGTCATCCCAGCGATTGATGCGCGGTTTCGCACACTCGCTGATAAAGGACACCGAGCGGTGGCCGGCGTCTCGATGGGCGGCTTTGGCGCCGCACATTACGGCGTGAAGCATCCGGACCTATTCGGTGCCATCGGAACGTTGTCAGGCGGCGATAACAACCAGGCTTCCGATGAGGCTGTCGTCATCATCGGAGCGACCGTGGAGCAGCGCGAGTGCGCCGACGGTCTAGCAGCTGGCCAGTATGACCCGTTCGGAATGTTCGGCGACCCCGTACTGGATGCCGGTCGATGGCGTGTAGCCAACCCGGTTGCTAATGCATCCCAACTACGGGGCATGGACATATATCTCACCGCGGGAAACGGCTCCCCCTGTGACGCCGACGACGCCCAAACGCTCGTCACAAACCCTGGCGAGGGCGTTCTCGAATTAGGCGTCGGCCAAACGACCCTCGACCTGCATGTCGCGCTGAGATTCGCTGGTGTACAGCACATCTACGACGCGAAACCGTGTGGCATTCACACGTACAAATACTTCACGCCGGAGGTCACCACCTACGTCAATCGGTTGGCGAGGCTTTTCTCTAGCTGAATACTTGTGCCTGCAGGCGGACCTTCAGCGGGTCAGAAGGTCTCAAAACCAATGTTCTTGCCTTCTCAAATGTTGGTGCCAAACTGCGGTGTCAAGAGCACGCAACCAACGTCGCCCGGATGAGTCGATTGCTCACCTGCTTACGGCCCTCTACTCGCTACGATCGCCTTGTCTTGGGGCGGCTAGGAGAAGTCGATGTGAAGCCCCTGGTCATCGTCGGTAGCGGACTGGCGCGCCGTGGCGGCGTCGCCGCAGGTCAGCGCGTTTGCAGGCTCACACGTCGTAGTAGAGCGCGAACTCGTACGGGGTCACCCGGAGGTTGAACGGCGCAAGCTCATAGTCGCGTTTGTAGGTGATCCACGTCTCGATCAGGTCAGGCGTGAACACGCCTCCCTCGGTGAGGTATTCGCTGTCTTCCTCCAGACGGTCGATCACCGCGGACAGCTGGGTAGGAGCCTGCACGATTTCCGCGGCCTCTTCTGGCGGCAGCTCGTACAGGTCCTCGTCGACCGGGGGAGGCGGCTCGATCTTGTTCTTGATGCCGTCCAGGCCCGCCATCAGCATGGCGGAGAACGCCAGGTACGGGTTGCCCGACGCGTCGGGACAACGGAACTCCAACCGTTTGGCCCTGGGATTGCTGCCGGTGATCGGGATACGCACGCAAGCCGACCGGTTGCGCTGGCTGTAGACCAGGTTGATCGGGGCCTCGAAGCCGGGCACCAACCGCTTGTACGAGTTCACCGTCGGGTTGGTGAATGCCAGCAACGACGGCGCGTGGTACAGCAAACCGCCGATGTAGTGGCGGGCGGTGTCCGACAGGCCGGCATACCCCTCCTCGTCGTACATCAGCGGGACGCCGTCCTTCCACAACGACTGGTGACAGTGCATACCGGAGCCGTTGTCGCCGAACAGCGGCTTGGGCATGAACGTCACGGTCTTGCCGGCCTGCCATGCGGTTTGCTTGACGATGTATTTGTACATCTGATGGTCGTCGGCCGCGTGCAGCAATGTGTTGAACTTGTAGGTGATCTCGGTCTGGCCGCCGCTGCCCACTTCGTGGTGGCCCTTCTCCAGCGAAAAGCCGGCGTTGGTCAGGTGGGTGAGAATGCTGTCGCGCAGGTCGACGTAGTGGTCGGTGGGGGCTACCGGAAAGTAGCCGCCCTTGGGGCGGACCTTGTACCCGCGGTTGGGGCTGCCGTCGGACTCGGTCTCTTCTCCGGTATTCCACCACCCGGATGTTGCGTCCACCTTGTAGAACGAGGTGTTGATGCGTGAATCGAAGCTCACCTTGTCGAAAATGTAGAACTCGGCTTCTGGGCCGAAGTAGGCGGCGTCCGCAATGCCGGAGCTGATCAGGTAGTTCTCGGCCTTGCGGGCCACGTTGCGCGGGTCGCGCGAGTACAACTCGAGGGTGTACGGGTCGTGCACGAAGAAGTTGACGTTCAGCGTTTTGGCGGCACGGAACGGGTCGATGGTCGCGGTTTCCGGATCGGGAAGCAGCAGCATGTCGGACTCGTGGATCGATTGGAAGCCGCGAATCGAGGAGCCGTCAAATGCCAAGCCATCCTCGAAAACGTCCTCGTCGAAGACGTAGATCGGAATTGTGAAGTGCTGCATGGTGCCTGGCAGGTCACAGAAGCGAACGTCGACATACTCAATGTTCTCGTCCTTGACGAGTTTGAAGATATCGTCGGGCGTGTTTTCGGACATAGCGTATTCCTTTGCTTGGTTATCCGCGGGCTGACGGCGAACCAAGCCCGACATGAAGTTGTTCGCGACCTTATTGGGCGGCCTCAATTGACGCACGCCATGCCACCACATTGCACGCCAGAGCCCGTTAGTATCATGACTTTTCGCGTGGGTGGCAATGTTGTGGGCTTACCGATACGCCACTGCTATTTCGTCTGTGTGACGAGTTCGAGTCGAACTTGTTGCGTCGGAATCACACGGTGTTGAATCAGAACGAGGCCATGTCCCGTTGCTCAGTAGGCGACTTTGTCTGCGGGACAGCGGTGTTGACTTACGTCGTCCACGCTTCTCAGGTGGCACTATCCGCCAGGATGGCCGATAGTCATATGAACAGCTACGCGTGAGTGAACGCAGGTGTCCGCAAGTTGGGAGTAATCATGCCGCAAGACACAAAGCCACGGCCGAATGACTCGATTCTTCGGCTTGAGCGAAGGCCGGACTCTACGCAGCATGCGAGACTACCCGGTCCCCGCCAAACACGCGAGATCATGCATCGCGAAATCATCGTCGCCGGCGACGATCCGCTGGCGAAGACGATCGCCGAGGAGCTCAGGGGCGCCGGCGCGCGGATAATCCAGATCAACACTGCTGCCGATCTCCTCGGCGCCGGGGTACATCGAGCGCGCGCCGTCGTCTGCGCCGGGCCCGACGACGCGGTGAATCTTGAAATCGCGTTATTAGCAAGAGAATACAGCCCAAATGTCCGCGTGGTGGCACGTCTGTCTAACGACGTCCTGCGCGGAGCGGTGGCCGCCGTTAACGGCCCCGGCGCCATCTTGGACGTCGCCGACCTCGCGGCACCATCCGTCGTCGAGGCAGTTCTGTCGCGTAACGCGCACCAGTTCGAAACGGCCGGTATCGAATTCGTTGTATGGGGCGCCGAGGCGCCGTGCGACGGGACTCTGCGCGAGATCTACGCCGACCTGGCACCGGTGGCGGTGGTCCACGGCAAGAACTCACCTGCCCCCGGCGAGGTGGTGCCATGTCCGGGACGGGATCTGCAGGTCTACGCCGGCGACTGGACCTCGATGATCGGCCTCAAAGACGAATTGGAAGCCCGCGGGATCACCGTGCCTCCCCGGACCGCGACGCGCTCTCGCCACTCCCGGGTGCGACGCGTGGTCGATGCCGCGCGCGCCATGCGCGACGACATGAACCCGATGCTTTTTCCCTCGTTGGCATCCGCGCTGCTCCTTATGCTCGGCTCGACAGCCGTGGTCCGCTTCGCCTACCAGAACCCGCGGATGTCGTGGATCGACGCCCTGTACTTCGTCTCTGAGTCAATTACGGGCGTGGGCTATGGCGATTACAGCTTCGGCCAACAATCCCCTTGGCTGCGACTGTTCGCTGTCGCGTTGATGTTTGCCGGCGTGACCGTCACCGCCGTCCTCGTCGCGTTCATTGCGGACCTGCTGCTGTCGCACCGCTTCATCCAAACGGCCGGACTGCGCCGGGCACGCCATATGCGCGACCACGTCGTCGTTGTCGGACTGGGTTCGGTCGGCATCCGCGTCGTGAGGGATCTGACCGCTGCCGGATACGACGTCGTCGTCATCGAGCAGGACGAGAACAACCGCTTCCTGTCGACCGTGGCCGAACTCGACGTGCCGGTGATTTTCGGAGACCCAACGATGCGCCAGACGCTGGAATCAGCGCGCGTCGATCGCGCCCGCGGAGTGGCGATAGTGACCCACCAGGACATGAAGAACATCGAGACCGGGATCGTACTGCTTGAGATCTTGGGATCCGATACCAAAGTGCCGCTGGTAATGCGCGTTCAAGGCCGCGCGCTGAGCACTGCGGTGAATCGGCGATTCGGTTTCGAAAACGTGCGGTCGATCGTCGACCTGGCAGCTCCCTGGTTCATCGGCGCCGCGATGGGTCTGCAGGTGCTGGGGACATTTTGGGTCGGCCAGCGCTCTTTCATGGTCGGCGGAATGCTGGTGGCGGCGGGCAGCCAGCTAGATGGACTGCGAATGGTGGATCTGTCTACCGAAACGCGCGTCATCGCGATCACTCGACCGGAAGGGCCGGTCAGCCTACGCCCGCGCCGCGACGCCCGACTGAAAGCCGGCGACACTGTCTACCTGGTCGGCCCTTACCGCGAACTGATCGCGACGCTGCGCAAGGGTCAGCCTCCACCGCAAACCTCGACCACCGGTGGGCTCGCGGCGGCACTCGCGGCCGCACGTTCGCCGCACAGGCCAGAACAACGCCGGCCACGATGGGCGCAAGAAGCTGACGTTTGACGAACTGGTCGCGCTAGTTGGTCGACGGCGGCGCGTGCGTCGTCAACATTGCCATTGACTAATGTCGCCATTTTGTATTGACTAAGTCACATGGTGGGACGCTGTGCCGGCTCGCGGATCGCTGCGATCACGTGGAGCGGCAGTGGTGAGTTCCAGGCGTTGCCTCGGTTGTCACCGGAAGCCGGCAAGGCCATGGCCCACGTCTCGCGTTTCATCTCCGCGTGCGTAAGGGCCGACGGCTGTGATGGCACGGCGACGAGGGCAGGCTAGCGATGCTCGGACCGTTTGGCAGGTCGAAAAAAGTGAGCCACCACGCGCTTGCGGTGGTAACCGGCGCGGGCAGCGGGATCGGCGCGGCGTTCGCCACCGAACTCGCCCGCCGCGGCGGTCGGGTGGTCTGCAGCGACATCAACGAGGTCGCTGCCGCGAAGACCGTGAGCTTGATCACCGACCACGGCGGTGAAGCCGTCGCAATCCGATGCGACGTATCCCAATTCGAGGACGTCCGCGAACTGGCTGCCCAGTCAGAATCTTGGTTGGGCGCTGCACCCACGCTGGTGATCAACAACGCCGGCGTCGGCTCCGGCGGTGCCCCGATCGGTGAACTCCCCCTTGACGACTGGCAATGGGTGCTGGGCATCAACCTGTGGGGACCCATTCACGGCTGCCATGTTTTCGCCCCGATCCTGCGGTCGGCCGAACCATCGAACCGCCTGAGGGGCATCATCAACGTTGCCTCCGCTGCCGCCTTCGGCGCTGCGCCCAGGATGGCCGCCTACAGCGTCAGCAAGGCCGGGGTGCTGTCGCTGTCGGAGACTCTGGCCGCCGAATTATCTGGCAGCTCAGTGAAAGTCACCGTCCTTTGCCCCACCTTCGTCAAGACCAATATCGTCGAGTCCGGCCGGATGCCCGACCAAACAACCCAATTCGCAAACCGGGTCATGCGCTGGACTGGGTTTTCGGCGGCCAAGGTTGCGCGCATCTGCCTAGACGCCCACGATCGCGGCGACCTGTATTGCATGCCGCAGCTCGACGCCAAGATCGGCTGGAACATCAAACGCTTGGTCCCGGGCACTTTCACCCGTGGAATGGGCCTGGTGTCCCGGGTGGCCCCGTTCTGACAGCATCAATCAAGGAGGATCCGGTGGCAATCGATATGGACGCGATGCTGGCCAAGATCAAGGATCGCCAATGGGCGCTTGCCGATATCGATTGGGCAGCACCCGGCGCCGAGACCATCGACGACGAATTCCGGCCTAAGCTGAAAGCCTTCATGGCCGATCTGTGCTGGATCGAGAATATCGGTGCTCGCGGATTTTCGGCGTTGGCCAAAAAGGCGCCCAACGCGACGCTGGCCGAGATCTACCGCTATTTCCACGCCGAAGAGCAACGGCACGCCAATGCGGAGCTGGCACTGATGAAGCGCTGGGGCATGCTCGACGACTGCGAAATGCCCGAACCGAACGTCAACATCCGGCTGGCCATGCAATGGCTGGACACCTACGCCGACGGCATGTCCCTGGCGATCCTGGGCACCGTCATCCCGATGCTCGAGGTGGCACTCGATGGCGCGCTGCTGAAATTCCTGCTCGACGAGGTCGACGATCCGGTCTGCCACCAGGTCTTCGAAAAGATCAACAATGACGAATCACGCCATCTTGCAGTGGATTTCGAAGTCCTCAATATGATCGGCCACGCCAAGGCTCGAAAGCTCGCCATCGACTTCGTTGGCAACGTGGCCTCACCGGGACTGATCATCGGCGCGCTGATGTATCTGCCATTGCTCAACCGGGTGCGCAACGAGCTTGACGACATGGGCATGGAGCCCGAGCGGCTGTACAACGCGGTCAAACGGTTCAAGCAGCTCGGCGAGCGGGGCGATCACACCTGGCGAGTGCCCACCTACCAAATCCTGAAGCGACACGCCGCGATGGTGGTCAACCCGCGCCACCCCTATCACCTGCTGGCCAATTCCATGGTGTGGCTGTCCGATCGCTACCCCAGGCCACTACTGCGGCCAGTGCCCAGCTGGTTCAAAGAACTGACCCACGAGCCCGCTGCGTGATCATGGCGAACTCACATACCTATGCGACGATGATCGTCGGCGCCGGCTTCAGCGGGCTCGGCGCCGCAATCAAGTTGGCGCAAGCCGACGTCGACGACATTGTCATCCTGGAACGCAGCGATCGGGTGGGCGGAACCTGGCGTGACACCAGCTATCCCGGTGCCAGCTGCGACATCCCGTCGCTGCTGTACTCGTTTTCGTTCGTCAAAAACCCGAGCTGGTCGCGGACCTACTCGCCGGCCGATGAAATCCGCAAACACCTCGAGGACATGACCACCCGCTTCGGCATCCGCCGCAAGATTCGGTTCGGCCAAGAGGTAACCGGGTTGTCGTTCGACGACAGCGCCGGGGCGTGGATCGCAACCACTGCCGCCGGCAAGCGTTTTCGGGCCCGCACCGTGGTGCTGGCATCCGGGCCGCTACCCGACTCCAGCTTCCCCGATATCCGCGGGATCGATTCCTACCGCGGACACACGATCCACAGTGCGCGGTGGGACCATGACTACAACTTCGCCGGCAAGCGGGTCGCGGTCATCGGCACCGGCGCCAGCGCCATCCAGATCATCCCGGAACTGGTCAAGCAAGCCGAATTCGTCAAGGTGTTTCAACGTACCCCAGGTTGGGTGCTGCCGCGCTTCGACGTCGCCACTCCGCCCGCTGTGCAAGCGGTATTCACCAAAGCTCCAGCGGTTCAACAGCTTGCGCGCCAAGCACTGTTCTGGGGGCATGAGGCCAGCGCCACCGCACTGGTGTGGAACACCCCATTGACATCGTTGGTCGCCCGACTCGGCCGCCTACACCTGCACCGGCAGATCAAGGACCCGTGGCTGCGCCGCCAGCTGACTCCCGCTTTCACTCCGGGCTGCAAGCGCATGCTGGTCTCCAGTGACTACTACCCTGCCCTGCAACGCGATAACTGCAAGCTGATCGACTGGCCCATCGCGACATTGAGCCCGGTCGGAATCCGCACCAGCGACGGTATCGAACATCATCTGGATTGCATCGTGTTCGCCACCGGGTACGACGTGCATCTGACCGGTCCACCATTCCCGGTCGCCGGGCTCGGTGGACGTTTGCTGAGCACTGAATGGGCCGGCGGCGCACAGGCTTACAAGAGCGCCAGCGCGCATGGGTATCCGAACCTGTTCTTCATGACCGGTCCCAACTCCGGACCCGGCCATAACTCGCTGCTGGTCTACATCGAGGGCCAGCTCGACTACGTCGTGCGCGGCATCACCACCATCCTCGAAAACAACTTGCGTTACCTCGACGTCCGTAAAGACGTACAACGCCGCCACAACGAGCGCATTCAGCAGCGACTCACCAAGACGACGTGGATGTCCGGATGTAGCAGTTGGTATCTGACCAAGGACGGATTCAACGCGTCGATGTACCCAGGATTCGCCACCCAGTACCTTCGCCAGATGCGGGACTTCCGGTTCGCCGACTACCACGTGGTCGCTCAAGGCGCCGACACTCGCGTCAGCTCATCGGCCTGACTGATGGCTCCCGACCGACCGCCACGAGCAGAGACCGGCACCATCGCCGGCGTCCTGGCCAACCTGCGGCGCGCGCCCAAGCGCGTGCGGCGGCAGTCCCGGGAGGTCATCGAAAGCGCGGTGTCGCAGCTTTTCGACGCGGCAGTGCGCCACCCCCACGGTGCGCCGGTCTCCGGGGAATACCGCATCGACGACCTGGCCAGGCTGGCCGGCACCACCACCCGCAACGTCCGTGTCTACCGCGACCGCGGGCTGTTACCACCGCCGTTGCGGGTCGGGCGGATTGCGCTGTACAACGACACTCATCTGACCCGGCTGCGGCTGATCACCTCGATGCTCAACCGCGGCTACAACATTGCGCACGTCCGGGAGATGCTCAGCGCCTGGGAGGAGGGCAAGAATCTCGGCGACGTGCTCGGCCTGGAATCGGCGATCGTTGGCACCTGGACGACCGAGAAGTCGCAGACTATGCCGCTGGCCGAGGCGGAACGACTCATCAATGACGCCACGGCGTTCGATCGACTGGTCGGGCTGCAGGTGATCCGCGTCGACGGCACTCAGGCCACCATCACACGTCCGAAGCTGATCGACGCGTTCAACGAGATCCGCGGCTACGGCGTCAGTATGGAAAAACTCATCGACCTGCACGAGCGCATCGTCCCGCTGGTCGACCAGATCAGCGAGATGCTGGTGCGTGCCGGAGCCGAACACGTCGCCGACCGGATCAAACCGCGGGAAGCCCTGCCCGCCGACACCGAAATCGCCGAGCTGATCACTATGCTGGTCCGGTTTCGCACCCAGGCCGTCGCATCCGTCACCGCCACCCTGGCGTCGTCGATCGAATCGACCATCGAGTCGTTGGTCAGCCGCATCCTGGCCGACTATTTGGAGCGCTCGCCAGACGCCGACGTCGGCTAGTGCGTTCGTTCGCCTACCAGCGGGCAACCAGATGCGGGGCCAGCGCGGCCAGCTTCTCGCAGGTCTCCTCGAATTCGCGATGGGGATCCGACGCCGCGATGATGCCGGCGCCGGCCCGCAGCCAGGTTCGCCCGTCACGTTCGTAGACGCTCCGCAACGTGAGCGCCGCGTCAAGGCCGCCGTCAGCCGAAAACATCACCACCGCACCGGAATACAACTCACGTGGGCTTTCATCGAATCGCAGAATGGCGTCGACACTGGCCGCCTTCGGGATACCTGAGGCGGTGACCGCGGGAAACAGCGTCTCCAACGCGTCCATCCGATCCTTGGCTGCATCCAGCCGGCCGGTGACCGTCGAGCCCAGGTGCTGCACGCTGCCGCGCTCGCGAACCGTCATGAAATCGATGACCGCGGCGCTACCGGCTTCGGCGACCTCAGTGATCTCCAGCAGCGAACTGCGCACCGACATGGCATGCTCGACAATCTCTTTGCTATCGGATTCCAGATCGTCGCGGGCCCGGCGGTCGCATGCCGCGCCGCGGCCCAGCGCCCGGGTGCCGGCCAACGGTTCGGTCACCACTACGCCGTCGTGGTGCACCGCTGCCACCACTTCCGGGCTATAACCCAGGGCCCGAAATCCACCGAGCCGCAACAGAAACGAGCGCGCGGGCGTGTTGTGCCGCCGCCCCAACCGATAAGTGGACGGAAAGTCCAGCGCGAAAGGCACATCGACACAGCGGGACAGGATCACTTTGTGGTAGCGGCCGGCGGCGATGTCGTCGATGGCTGTGCCTACCCGCGCGCGGTAATCGGTGGCGTCGACGGTGACGTCGATTCCGGATGCAGCTGGCGCGGCCGGCAGACCCTCGCTCAGCAACCGCTCGACGATGTCGCGGTGGCGTTCCTCGGCGTCGAACAATCCGACTGTGTCGTTGGTGACCACGACGCGGGTGCGGGGCCAGAACACCCGCGCCAACGGGGTCTGCGGCGCCAGGCGATCCTGCAGATCGAAGCGATACGCCCCGAACTCGAAGGCGATCCAGCCGAAGGCCTGATCGGATTCCAGCAACAACCGGTCGACGGCCTCGCCGAGCACGGCTCCCGGCCGGCCGGACCAGCTTTGTCGCTGAGTGACACCGTCGCGGGTGATGCGAAGCTCGTCGCAGTCCAGCTCGACCATTGCCAGCACACCAACGGCCAGTACCCACTGATTGTCGTGCTCGTAAAGCAGGTATTCGTCGCCGTCGCGCTCAGGCAACGCCGCGGCCAGCTCGGCCGCCAGGTCCGCCGGCGGGATCTCGGCCGGCAATGGGAATGACAGTGACGGGGTGCCTACGGGACTGGTTTCGACACCGACTTCGGTCACGGTTAGTAAATGTAGCCTAACCTATGAACCTGCGGGGGTTCCCCGCGACGAACGGCCTAACTGGCGTTCCGCATGCCCTATCACCAGCACTTTCGGTAGACCCGACTTTAATGGCCGGCTCACACCGCTGCGTAAGCACGGACGGATCAGCGACCTAGACCAGCTGGCCGGTGATTGGTTGTCATTACACGTTCTCGAACCGTTCACGCCCCAGGCCCACAATGGATCTGGTCCGGCAGCGGGCCGACCGTACGACCAGGCCAAGCCGCACTCTGACGAGAGGACAGCATCGTGTTTGTTATCCGGCTCCTTGACGGAGAAGAGGTCCACGGAGCGGACAGCGACAAGCTCAGCGTCAATCAAGAAACCGGCGTGCTCAGCGTTTCCCGGATCGACGGGTTCGAGGAAGTCACGACGCACTATTCGCCGTCGGCGTGGGCAACGGTGACGCATCGCGTCAAGGAGCCCGTGGTGCGGGCGTCGCTGGTCGGCAACAACAAGAAGTAAAGGGCGGCCCGCGGCAGCGGAGCACGCGGACAAATCGAATTACCGAACCATGGTGTCGCTGTGCCTTTTCCCAGCATTACCATGGTGTCGCTGTCCGTTCACCGATTTTCCAGCATTCTCCCAGCGCGCAGGGGTCCTTTCTCACAGCAGGAGGCGGCACCGCAAGGTTAGGCTCTAAAAAATTCATGGCCCCCATGACGACGGTCACGAATCCTCAACTAGCCGCGCGCATCTAGGGAGATTGCAATGCTCCTGGAGTTCTGGGAGAACTTCCGGCACAACCTCTTCAAGCCGCTGTTGTTGTTTTTCTACCTCGCTTCCTTATCCCGATCCTCAAGGTGAAGTTCGAGTTTCCCTATGTGATCTATCAGGGCGTGACGATGTACCTGCTGCTGGCCATCGGCTGGCACGGCGGTGAAGAGCTCGCCACAATCCATGTGGCGAGCATCGGCCGCATCGTTGGATTCATCGTCCTGGGATTCCTGCTCAACTTCCTGATAGGTTTTCTCGCCTACATGCTGCTGACCCGGATGACGAAGATGCGGCGGATCGACAGGGCGACGGTCGCCGGCTATTACGGGTCGGACTCGGCAGGAACCTTCGCAACCTGTGTGGGCGTCCTTGCCACCGTGGGGATGGCGTTCAACGGCTTCATGCCGGTCATGCTGGCCGTCATGGAGATGCCAGGCTGCCTGGTGGCGCTGTATCTGGCGGCGCGGCTGCGGCACAGGGGGATGGACGCGTTGGGGAACATGCCGGGCGAGCCCAGCCACAAACCGCCCGCGAGGGTGGGGCCCGGTGCGGCCGGCCGGCCGGCTCCCGGGCAGCATCTCGATACCGAACGCGAGCTGGCGATCGAGCGGGAAACGGAGATCGCGCTGGAACTGCAGGAGCATCCCGATAACGACGCCGACTGGGATGACGCAAAGCGGGGCGTCGGCACGGTCAAGCTGCTGAGGGAGGTCTTGCTCAACCCGGGGCTCTATCTGCTCTTCGGCGGCATCGTCATCGGCCTAGTCAGCCGGTTGCAGGGACCGAAGGTCGTGCACGACAACGACACTGTCTTTGTAGCCGCCTTCCAGGGCGTGCTGTGCCTGTTCTTGCTCGAGATGGGTATGACTGCCTCCCGGCGATTAAGGGACCTGAAGAGCGCGGGCCCCGGTTTCATCGTCTTCGGTCTACTGGCGCCGAACCTGTTCGCCACTCTCGGGATCATCACCGCTCACGCCTATGCTCACATCACGCATGCCCAGTTCAAGCCGGGGACTTATATCCTGTTCGCCGTACTCTGCGGCGCGGCGTCATACATCGCTGTGCCGGCGGTCCAGCGCCTGGCGATCCCCGAGGCGAGCCCGACCCTGCCACTGGCCGCATCGCTGGGCCTGACGTTTTCCTACAACGTCACGATCGGGATCCCGATCTATATCGAGATCTCGCGCGCCGCCACGCAGTGGTTCCCGATCACCTGACGCGAGAAAGCCTCAGCCGCCCGCATTTAGGAAGGGGTGAATTCGACGGGCAACGCCGCTGGCGACCGAAACGCCATGCCGCTGACATGCGGCGTCGGGGCACTCGGGTCCAACCGCAGATCCGGCAGCCGGTCCAGTAGCGCGTTGATCGCGACCGTCGCCTCCATCCGCGCCAGATGCATGCCCAGGCAGAGGTGCGGGCCGCCGCCAAACGTCAGGTGCGCGATGTTCTTCCGGGCAGGATCGAAGCGATCCGGGTCCGGATAGCGCTTCGGGTCCCGGTTGGCGGCAGCGACGCTGACGCCGACGTTCGTTCCGGCCGAAATCACGACCCCGCCGAGCTCGCAGTCGCGGGCCGCCACCCGCATCACCGTGGTGATCGGCGGCTCCCACCGCAACGCCTCCTCGAAGGCGCCGCGAACCAAGCCGGGGTCGGCCCGCAGCGCATCGAGCTGCTCCGGATCGGTGAGCAGGGCGACCAACAGGTTGCCCGATGCGCGGTAAGTCGTCTCCACTCCGGCGGGCAGGATCAGCAGCAGGAACGCAAAGATCTCGTCGTCGGTAAGCCGGGTCCCGTCGATCTCGGACTGCGACAGCATCGTGATCAGGTCGTCCTGCGGGTTACGCCGCCGCTCTGCCAGGACCTCGTTGAAGTACGCCCTCAACGAGGCCGATGCGGCGATTCCGCAGTCCCAGTTGTAGACCACGTTGAGCAATTCGATAGAGAGCCGCTGGAAGCGTTGGTAGTCCTGCCGCGGTAAACCCATGATCCGCGCAATGACCTGTACCGGGAACGCGAAGGTGAAATCTCGGGCCAGCTCGGCCCGCCCGCGCGGCGCAAAACTATCGATGAGTTCGTGGACCACCACCTCCACTAAGTCAATGCGCCAGCGGTCCAGCAACGCGGCGCGAAACGACGGGGACACCAGGGCCCGGCCGGCCCGGTGGTCGGCGCCCTCAAGTTCGAGGAGGGTGCGGCCCATGACCGGGCCCATGATCTTGTCGTAGATCGACGAGGAATACGTGTCGGGGTGCGTGAGCACTGTCTGACACTCGTCGTATCCGAGCACGGTCACCCCGGCGGAACCCGGTGTTTGGCTGGAGGTTTCGGCAAACGGGCTACCGACCATCACCCGGTTCCGCGATCGTGCCTCACGCAGCCGCTCATGTACGTTCTCGACCTGCATTAGCAAGCCCCCCTGCAGTTCGGCCGAGTCGAATTCGCCAGCGGCCGACGTCGGTTCAGGAAGCATCGGCCGGCACCGTGTGCGTGTCTCGGCCGGACCGCAGCACGGTACCGGGCAGGGCGCCGGTGGCCACGCCGTCGCGACACACCTCGACGCCGCCGACCAGCACCGAAGTGATGCCGTGGGCGTCGGCGACCAACCGCGGTGCACCGGCGGGCAGGTCGTAGCGGGTGCGCTCCGGCCCGTGGTCGATGGTGGCCGGATCGAACAGCACCAGGTCGGCGTGCCAGCCCGGCGTGATCCGGCCGCGTTGGGCCAGGCCGTAGAGCCGGGCCGGCACATCGGTGAGCAGCCGCACCGCCTCCTCGAGCGTCACCACCTGGTGCTCGCGGACACCGTGGCCGAGCAGCGACGTGGTGTAGATCGCGCCGCACATCATGTCGAGGTGCGCGCCGGCGTCCGAGCCGCCGATGACGGCATGCGGCGAGCGCCACACCTCGGCGCGCAGCCGCCAGTCGGCGCCGTCGTCGCCGAACGGCGCCGGCGTGAGTCCGGTGCGCAGCTCGTCGGCGATCACGATGTCGAGCAAGGTGTCGAACGGCTCCCCACCACGTGCGGCGGCTACCTGGCCCACACTGTGGCCGGTCGCGTCGGCGTTCTCCCGCGCGAAGGTCTCGACGATGATCAACCGCTCCCAGTTCGCCAGGCCGCGCAGCATCCCGGCCTCCTTCGATTGGGCGCCGTCGTTGAGCCGGCGACGTACAGCCGGATCGGCCAGCGCGGCCAACCGCTCGGGCACCGGCAGGTGCATGATTTCGCGCCAGCCGGGCAGCCCGTCGAGCACGAAGCCGGTGAGGAACGACAGCCGAATCTTCATGGCGTGCGGCAGGGTGAGTGCGACTACCCGGCCGCCGCGTTCGGCGGCGACTTCGGAGGCGTGCAGCTGCCGCTGGTGCCCGGCCGGGTTGGCCGCCGAGACGCCGAGCAGATTCCAGTTGAGCGGGCGGTCGGCGGCTATCGACATCTCAGTGAGCAGGGCGACCTCGTCGTCGGTAAAGCCTTGCAGGCAGCCGGGAATGATCGCTTCGAGGGTGGTGCCCGGATGCTCGCGGACACCGGTCGCGAGCGCCAGCAGCTCGTCGCGGGATGCGCTTCGTGACGGCACCGGCTTGCCCGAGCCGTCGTTGTGGGTCTGTGACTGCGAGGTGGAGAACCCAATCCCGCCATCGGCCAGGGCCTCATGCAGCAGCGCGACCATCCGATCGACCTGTGCGGGGGTCGCCAAGCCGCCGACCGCGTCCTCGCCCATCGCCGCCAGCCGAAGCGCCGAATGCCCAACCAGGAAGCCGGCATTGACGGCGATGTGGCCATCGAAACGTTTCAGCCAGTCGCCGAATGACGACCACTGCCAGTCCAGCCCGGCCTGCAACGCGTCGAGCGGCATGCCTTCGACCCGCGCGAGCATTCGGGTGAGGTAGTCCTGTTGGTCGGCTGCCACCGGCGCCAGCGTAAATCCGCAGTTACCGCCGAAGACGGTGGTAACGCCGTGCTGTATCGACGGGCTGGCGGTCGGGTCCCAGAAAAGCTGCGCGTCGTAGTGGGTGTGCAGGTCGACGAACCCGGGTGCCAACGTCTGCCCTTGGGCATCAACGGTTTTCGCGGCCAAGTCATTGATGTCACCGACCGCGGCGATCCGCCCGTCGCTGATACCGACGTCGCCGCGGCGAGCCGGCGCGCCTGTGCCGTCGACGATTTCGGCATCACGGATCAGCAGATCGAGCACAGGGGCCTCCTACACGTTGGTCAGCCACTCGCTGTCGGGCAGCGGGTGACGGAAGAGCTCGGCGGCGTTGCGGTGCGTGATCCGCGCGGCATCCTGAGCGGAGAGGGCCGCGACATTGCGCGCGACGACCTGCTGGGTGTCCGGCCAGGTCGAGTCCGCGTGCGGGTAGTCGCTTTCCACGAGGATGCGCTGGGCCCCAATCGCGTCCAGCGCGCCGAACGCCGACGGGTCGTCGATCGAGCAGAACCAGAAGTTCCGCCGTAGCACCTGGCTGGGCAGCAGATCGCCCTTCCAGGATCCGCCCTCGCGGCCCGAAGCTGAGTGCGCCAGAACGTAATCCGCCCGATCCGCCAGCATCGCCGCCCAGCCGAGCCCGCCCTCAGCGAGCGTTATGTTCAACCGCGGGAAGCGAACCGGGATGCCCGACCACAGCATGTCGGCGCAGGCGACCAGGCCGTTGACTGGGAACAACGTGGTGATGGTCTCGAATGGAGTGTCCGGAGCGGGAATCGGCGCCCACTGGGCGGATCCGGTGTGCAGGCAGACGACAGTGTCGGTCTCCTCGCAGGCGGCAAAGAATGGGTCCCATACTCCGCTGTGCAGGCTGGGAATCCCACACTGGGCGGGCAGCTCGGGGAAGCTAACCGCCTTGAAACCGCGAGCGGCGTTGCGGCGCAACTCCTCGGCCGCCAGCCGCGGGTCGGCCAGCCAGGGCAGCTGCAGCGGAATGATCCGCTCCGGGAAGCTGCCGGCCCACACCTCCAGATGCCAGTCGTTCCACGCCCGCAGCACAGCCAGCCCCAGCTCCGGGTCGTCGCTCTTCCAGAACACGGTCCCGGAGAATCCCGCGATCAGCGACGGAAAATTCAACGACGCCCAGATCCCGGCCAGATCCATGTCAGCGACCCGGGCCTTGATGTCCCAGCAGCCGCGGCGCATCTCGTCGAAGCGGGCCGCCTCCATGCTCCAGTCCTCGCGTGGCCGGCCGACCACCGCGTTGAGCCCGATGTTCGGGTAGTCGCGGTCCTCATAGCGCCATACCTGCCGGCCGTCGTCGGTCTCCACGATCTGCGGCGCCCGGCCGGCCAGCGCGGCAGGGAGCCGGCCGTCGAACATGTCGGGTGGCTCGATGACGTGGTCGTCGACGGAGATCAGGACATGCTGTCGCTCGCGGGGAGCGGGGTCCGGCAGCAGCGCCATACCTGACGACTATCGTCGGTTTTCGGCGGCTGTCAACGCTATTTATGCAATGAATGCAAAGATCGGGCCGCCTCGGGCGGGGCCGTCACTGCGACAACGTGATCGCGCTTTCGGGGCAGTTCTTCTCGGCCTCCGCGGCCTGCGCCTCGAGGTCACCGGAGACGTTGTCGACGAGCACGATCGCGTGCCCGACCTCGTCGGCATCGAAGACGTCCGGCGCCAATGTGTAGCAGCGCCCGTGCCCCTCGCAGCGATCGGCGTCGACGCAGACACGAGTCATCAGCGCCGCTCCTCCTCATCGCTGCGCTCTGCATCGTCGCGGCGCGTCACGTGGGAACCGGGAAGGTCAGCGGCAGCGACTCCACCGACCGCAGGGCGGCGGTGTAGGTCAGCTCGGTGCCGGGCTTGATCTCGTAATCGGGAATGCGCCGGTGGAATTCGCGCAACGCCACCCGCAGCTCCATCCGGGCCAAGTGCGAACCGAGGCAGCGATGCGGACCCCCGCCGAATGCGCGGTGCCGGTTCGGGTTGCGGCGGAAGTCAACGAGCTCCGGGTCGGGAAACTCGGCGGGGTCGGTGTTCGCCGCGCCCAGTAGCGGACTGACCCGCTCCCCCTTGCCGATCGGGCAGCCACTCACCTCGACGTCTTGCATGGCCACCCGGGCGACGCCGGGCACCGGCGTCTCCCAACGCAACAGCTCTTCGATCGCACTCGGCAAGATGTCCGGTTGCTCGACGAGCTGATGACGGTGGTCGGGGTGGCGGGCCAGGTACACGAAGAAGCAGTCGAGCGAATCGGTCACCGTGTCCAGCCCCGCGATGAGGAACAGGAAGCAGATGTCGAGCAGTTCCTCACGCGACAACGGTTGTCCAGAAATGTTCGCCGCAATCATCGCCGACAGCACGTCGTCGCGTGGGCTGGCGAGGTGGTCGTCGATAGCACGCTCGAAGTAGTCGTAAATCTCTTGCGCCACGGCTGCGCAGGTCTCGTGGCGGCGGTCGAAGCCGGAGTCGCCCTCGGGGCGGATCACGCCGTCCTTCCATACCAGGAACTGGTCGAGGTCCTCCAGCGGCAGGCCGAGCAACTGCAGAAACACCGTGCAAGGCAGGGGTACCGCGAACTCGGCATGGAAGTCGCATTCGCCGCGATCGGCGAAGCGGTCGATCATCTCGTTCACCAGTTCGCTGACGCGTGGTTCACGCCGCGCCATCTCGCGGGGAGTGAACAGCGGGTCGAGGATGCGGCGGTACTTCGCATGCTCGGGCGGGTCGATTTGCAGTGGGATCATCGGGCGGATGTTGCCGAGATCGACCGCATCCATGTTCGACGAAAACAACTCAGTGTGTTTGAGCGTCATCTCGATGTCGGCCAGACGGCTGAGAACCACCGCCGTCGGCGACCGGAACACCGGGGTCGACTCGCGCAGTGCTTTGTACATCGGCTGAGGTTCCGCGAGACCGGCCACCGCCTGGTCGACGTAGCCTTCGGTGTCTGTCATGCCGTCAGCCTGACACCAACATCGCTATTTAGGCAATGATTGATTGATTGGGCAATGCCCGGCGACGAAATCTATTGCGGGGCAGGGTGCCGCACGAACGCCCGCGGCTGGGTGAACGCCCGGATGCCGTCCACCCCGAATTCACGGCCGACGCCCGATTGGCCGACGCCGCCGAACGGCAACCGCGGGTCCTGCGCGGCCATGCCGTGACAGTTGACGCTGACCGTACCGGCAACGAGCTCGGCGGCAACCCGGTCGGCCAGCGCGTCGTCGCCGGTCCAGATCGATGCGGTGAGACCGAAATCGCCTGCGTTCGCCGCGGTGACCGCCTCGTCGAGATCCCGGTAGCCGAAGATCGGCAGCACCGGGCCGAACTGCTCTTCGGTGGCCAGCGGCGCGTCGGCGTCCAGATCGGTGACGACGGTCGGCAGCACAAAGTGCCCGCCGGCGTCGACGTCGGCCTCGCGGATGACTCCGGCGGTGCGGACCGTGGCGCCGCGGGCTGCGGCGTCGGCCGTCAGCGCCGCTACCCTGTCGCGTCCGGCGGCGGTGTGCATCGGGCCGAGTGTGACTTCCTCGGCGAGCCCGTCACCGATCACTTCGCGCCGGCAGCGTGCCAGCACAGCATCGGCCAGCTCGTCGGCACTATCGGCCGGCGCGTACAAGCGCTTGACCGCCATGCACACCTGACCGCAGGTGGTGTAGGTCGCAGCGAACAGCTGCTCGACGAGCTGGTCGGTGATGGAGATGTCGGGAGCGATGATCGCCGGGTCGTTGCCGCCGAGTTCCAGCAGCACCGGGGTCAGCCGCGGCGCCGCCGCCGCCATCACGGCGCGTCCGGTGGTCACCCCGCCGGTCAGCGAGATGACGTCGACGCCGGGGTGGGTGATCAGCGCCTGCGCTAATTCGCTGCCCGGGCCCGCGAGCATGTTCACCACACCGGCTGGCAGCGCGGTGGCGAACGCCGCGCCGAACTGCAGGGCCGCCAGCGGGCAGGTCGGCGGCACCTTGACCACGGCGGTGTTCCCGGCGGTCAGCGCGGACGACAGTTTGGTCATGGTCAGCGCCAGCGGCCAGTTGAATGGCAACACCAGCGCCGCCACTCCGTACGGCTCACGCTGCAACCGTGGATACGCCGACTGCGGGTCGATCCGTTCGGGCGCCAGCGCTTCCTCGGCGATCGCCCCCAGGATCGCGGCCAGCGCCGGCGTGGTGTCGATTTCCAAGCGCGCCTCGGCAAGCACTTTGCCGTGCTCACGGGTGTAGAGCTGCGCGCCGCCGCTGTCGGCGAGCTGGGCGGCCGCCGAGGTGGCGGCTGCGGCGACGGCGGCGACCCGCTCGGCGACGCCGAGTGCGCGCCATCCGGGCGCGGCTCGCCGCGCCGCCTGTACCGCGGCGTCGAGTTGGTCGAGATCGGCGGCCGGCGCATACCCGACGATCTCGGCCGGCCGGGCCGGGTTGTGTACCGGATAGTTGGCGCCGCGACCGGGCTGCGGCTGGCCGCCGATCGTCAGGGTCGCGGACGTCGCAGATGTTTCAGCGGATGTTGCGGTCATCGTGCTATCTCCTTGACCTGGTGCGGTCGCCCCGCCATGGTAAATCGGTATGACGCTGATCACACTGGGCTTGGCATGAGGGCGGTGGTGCTGCGCGAGGTCGGTCGGCCCACCACGGTGGAGAAACTCGCGCTGCGGCCGCTCGGTCGCCACGAAGTCCGGGTCCGGCTCGCCGCCAGCGGCGTGTGCCACAGCGACCTGTCGTTGCGCGACGGGTCCATCCCGCCGCTGCTGCCCTGCACGCTTGGCCACGAGGGCGCCGGGGTCGTCACCGAGGTGGGCGACGACGTCACCAACGTCGGCCCGGGTCAGCACGTCGTCCTGACCTGGCTGGTGGCATGCCGATCCTGCCCGCATTGCCTGCGTGGCGAGTCCCAGCTGTGCGTGCATGCCTACGACCATGTTTACGGCAGTCCCTACGCCGAGAGCGCCGCCGGCCCGGTGTGGCCGGGAATGGGCGTCGGGTCGCTGGCCGAAGAGACACTGCTGCCGGCCGCGGCGGTCGTGCCCGTAGATGAGTCGCTGCCGCTCGACCAGGCCGCGCTGCTGGGCTGCGGGGTCACCACCGGGGTGGGCGCGGTGATGCACACGGCGGCCGTCCGCCCTGGCGAGAGCGTGCTTGTCATCGGCTGCGGCGGCGTGGGATTGGCTGCGATCCAAGGGGCTCGGCTGGCTGGGGCCGCGCCGATCATCGCCGCCGACCGGGTGGCCGCCCAGCTTCCGGCGGCGACAGCCAACGGCGCGACCGAGACGATCGATGCGAGCGAGGTCGACCTGGCCAGCGCGGTGCGCGAGCTCACTGGCGGCACCGGCGTCGATCACGGAATCGAAGTGGTGGGCAAGCCCGCGACGATCCGCGCGGCTTACGACGCCACCCGCCGCGGCGGCAAGGTCACCCTGGTGGGCGCCGCGGGGATCGAGGAGTCGGTGACGTTTCCGGCGCTGTCACTGATGGCCGACGGCAAGACCATTCAGGGCAGCGTGTACGGCGCCAGCGACCCGACGCGCGATATCCCGGTGTTGGCCGACCTTGCCCGCCGCGGTCTGCTCGACCTCGAGGCGTTGGTGACGCGGCGTATCGATCTCGACGACGTCGAGGCGACCTTCACCGACATGGCCGCCGGACGGGGAGCTCGCAGCGTCGTGTGCTTCGACACAACGACGTGAGCAATTTGAAGTACCTATGCCGAAAGCACCAGCAGCTCCAGCCGCTTTGGCTCGTTGCAGCTTGAGCCGTCCTTCGCTCAGTGATCGGGTTCTACCTACGCATTCACTGCGGGATGACGGGCGCGCCCGTAGCTGGCGGCGGTTTCAAGGGCTGTGTCCCCGCGGGGGGTTGTTTGAGGCCGGATGACGACACGAGTACCGAAAGGACGATGGCCACCAGAAATAGCGCCGGGACATCGCCCAATAGGTGTCCCATATGGTGTCCGCCGCCGACGGATTGCGCCGCCATGATTGCTCCATGGACGACGCTCGAGCACACGGCGAACCAGATCAGGCTGAGGTTTGCTGCGGGGTTGCGCGCCGCGTTGATTAGGAAGGCGCCTAATGTCGCGTAGACACCCACAATCATCATGAAGTAGTCAGACTCATAGGGCGCGCCGTGATGCCATGCCCACCCCGCCGGCCAGACCAGCGCGAGGGGATAAACAAGGAGCATGACGACGCCGAAGACCACGAGTGCGATCTGAAGAAGTCTGTAGCGGTATGAGGGTGCCATTGTGCGCTCCAAGGAGTTCGGCGTCCCGCTTCCGGAAATCGCCGGTGCGATCAGGAGGAACCCCACAGTACGCGCGGCGACCCCGGCTCAGGCGCTATTCACCAGCGGCGCGATTCGGGAAGCGTCCGTCGCGACCGCACCATAACCTTCACAACCTTTCGGCCCCGGCCGCCCCTCATCCACAACTTGGCGACCATGCCAAAAAGTTTGAGTCAGTGGACACTGCTATACTCGAACGTATGTTCGAGTCCTTAGTTATGGTCGATTCATCCGCCGACGAATCGATGCTGATCGAGCGCATTGCCGAGCTGGAGCGGCTCAAATCCGCCGCGGCGGCGGGCCAGGCTCGAGCGGCAGCGGCGCTGGATGCGTCGCGTCGGGCCGCAGAAGCGGCGGCGGGCATGCCAGCCGCGAATCGGGGTCGCGGAGTGGCCAGCGAGGTTGCCCTGGCCCGAAGGGACTCACCAGCCCGTGGCGGTCGGCATCTCGGCTTCGCCAAGGCCCTGGTAAACGAGATGCCGCATACATTGGCCGCTTTGGAGCAAGGGCAGTTGTCGGAGTGGCGCGCGACCCTCATCGTGCGGGAAAGCGCCTGTCTGGACATCGAAGACCGACAAGCACTGGACGCCGAGCTGTGCGGCGATTCCGCCGGACTGGACGGGATGGGCGATGCCCGGGTGGCCACCGCAGCCAGGTCGATTGCCTACCGACTGGACCCGCACGCCGTCGTCGAAAGGGCTGCCAAAGCCGAAACCGAGCGCACGGTAACCATCCGGCCCGCTCCTGACACCATGACTTGGTTGACCGCGCTGCTGCCGGTCGCCCAAGGCGTATCGGTGTATGCGGCACTGCGACGTGCCGCGGACACCACATTTGACGGCCGGTCCCGCGGCCAGGTCATGGCCGACACTCTCGTCGAACGCGTCACCGGCCGCAGCGCAGCCACGCCGACACCAATCGCAGTCAACCTCGTTCTCTCGGACCGCACTCTGCTGAGCGGCGACAACAGCCCGGCAGATATCTCTGGGTATGGTCCAATTCCCGCGGAAGTCGCCCGCGGGTTAGTGATGGCCGCCGGCACTGACTCGCGGTCACGCGCGACGTTGCGCCGGCTCTACACCCATCCCGAGTCCGGCGCGCTGGTGGCAATGGAGTCACGGGCCCGGCGATTTCCGCGCGGGCTGGCCACATTCATCGGGCTTCGTGATCAACGATGTCGCACACCGTACTGCGACGCGCCAATCCGGCACCGCGACCATGCCACACCACATGCCCGCGGCGGGCGAACCGCAGTCACCAACGGGCTGGGGTCCTGCGAACGCTGTAACTACGTCAAAGAGACCGCCGGCTGGCGGGTCAGCACGGATCTTGACGAAACCAGCAGGCACACAGCCGAATTCACCACCCCAACCGGCGGACACTACCGATCCGCGGCACCGCCGCGCGCCCCAACGGTGACGATTAGTGAACTCGAAGTCAGGGTTGGCATCGCGTTGATGCAACACGCTGCTTAACCCAGCAGCATGCGGACGACGCCGTCGGCCAGCAACCGTCCCCGGTCGGTGAGCACAAGGCGCTCGCCAGCCGGCGTCAGCAAGCCATCGTCGACGGCGACAGCTGCACGCTCGCGTTCGGCGTCGTCCAGCAGGTCCAGTGGCAGGCCTTGCCGCAGCCGGATCCTCAGCATTACGTCCTCGGTGTGGCGGTGCTGAGGGTCGAGCTCCTCGAAACCGGCGACCGGCAACGTCGCAGTGTCGAGGCTCTGCGCGTAAGTGTTGGGGTGCTTGACATTCCACCAGCGGGTGGCGCCGACAAAGCTATGCGCCCCCGGACCGGCGCCCCACCACTGGCCACCATCCCAGTAGCCGGTGTTGTGTCGACACTGCCCGCCAGGACGACTCCAGTTGGACACCTCATACCACTCGAACCCAGCCGTTGACAGCTGCTCGTCGACCAGCTCGTAGCGATGGGCCAGCACGTCGTCGTCGGGAGCGGCGATCTCGCCGCGGCGGACCCGTCGCGCCAACGCGGTGCCCTCCTCGACCACCAGCGCGTAGGCGGATACGTGATCGACTTCGGCATCGATCGCCGCGTCCACCGAGCGCCGCAGATCGTCGTCAGACTCTCCCGGGGTGCCGTAGATCAAGTCGAGGTTGACGTGGTCGAAGCCCGCCGCCATGGCCTCGCGGGCGGCGGTCACCGCGCGGCCCGGCGAGTGCACGCGGTCGAGGGTGGCCAGCACCCGCGGCGCCACCGACTGCATGCCCAGCGAAATCCGGGTGTACCCGGCCGAGCGCAGTCCCGCGAACATCTCCGGCCACGTCGATTCCGGGTTCGCCTCCGTGGTGACCTCGGCGTCGGATGCCAGTTCGAAGTTGTCGCGTACCGACTTCAGCACCGCGGCCAGGCGCTCACTACCCAACAGCGACGGCGTCCCACCCCCGACGAATACGGTGTGCACTGTCGGTGCGCCCAGCCGCGCGCCGGCCAGTTCGAGTTCCGACCGCAGCACCAGCAGCCATGCGTCGGGGTTGACCCCGCCCAATTCGGCCGGCGTATAGGTGTTGAAGTTGCAGTAGCCGCAGCGAGTCACGCAGAACGGCACGTGCACGTAGATTCCGAACGGTCCCCCTGGGCTCAGGTGCACATCGGGCAGGACAACCGCCGCAGAACTTGCCGTCATGGCTGCCAATATTCCCGAGTCGCGTGCCAACCTCCAGCGCTGGCGAGGATGCTTCCAGCCAACTCTCGGGTACCGTGGCGCCGCGTCTCAGGCTTCCAGGGTAATTTTGCTCATCGTGAAAAAAATTCCACCCTGGTAGCGACCGTCCGCGACATCCGTGGCACAATGGCCGAGTGACCGTCAGCCCATTCCGCATCGCGTTGGTGGCGCGTCGGCACATCGATCTCAAGCGTGTCTGCAGCTGTCGCTGTCTGCCTTGATGTCGTAGACCCGCCCCACCTGTAATTCCAGCTGGCCCCCGGATCTGCGCCGCCGGGACAGCAACCGGTGATTTGCGCGGTCCGAGCCGGCTGCTCCGAAAAGGAGTTGCCGAATGACGTCCCCCCGCCCCGCCAAAGGCCGCAGCGAAGGCCAGTGGGCGCTCGGCCAGCGTGAGCCGCTCAACGACAACGAGCGATTCAAGAAGGACGACGACGCGCTCAATGTCCTCGACCGAATTATCAATCGATACGCCAAAACTGGCTTCGACAGCATCGACAAAGCCGACCTGCGTGGGCGCTTCCGCTGGGCGGGGCTCTACACCCAGCGTGAACAGGGTTACGACGGCAGCTGGACCGGCGACGAGAATATCGATCTGCTCGAGGCCAGATACTTCATGATGCGGGTGCGCTGCGACGGCGGGGCATTGTCCACCGCCGCGTTGCGCACGCTGGGCCAGATTTCCATCGAGTTCGCCCGAGACACCGCCGACATCTCCGACCGCGAAAACGTCCAGTACCACTGGATCGAGATCGAGAAAGTTCCCGAGATCTGGGAGCGACTGGCCGCAGTTGGTCTGCAGACCACCGAGGCGTGCGGCGACTGCCCGCGGGTGGTCCTGGGCTCCCCGCTCGCCGGTGAGTCGCTCGACGAGATTATCGACCCGACCTGGGCCATCGAGGAGATCGTCCGCCGCTACATCGGCAACCCGGATTTTTCCAACCTGCCGCGTAAGTACAAGACCGCAATCTCGGGCCTGCAAGACGTCGCCCACGAAATCAACGACGTCGCGTTCATCGGTGTCAACCATCCCGAGCACGGACCCGGGCTGGACCTGTGGGTGGGCGGTGGCCTGTCCACCAACCCGATGCTGGCCCAACGGGTCGGTGCCTGGGTGCCGCTGGAGGAGGTGCCCGACGTCTGGGAAGCTGTCACATCGGTCTTCCGGGACTACGGCTACCGACGACTACGGTCCAAGGCCCGGATGAAGTTCCTGATCAAGGACTGGGGCATCGAGAAGTTCCGCCAGGTGCTCGAAACCGAATACCTCAAGCGCAAACTCATCGACGGCCCCGCCCCCGAACCCGTCAAGCACCCGATCGACCACGTCGGCGTGCAGCGGCTGAAGAACGGGCTCAACGCCGTCGGGGTCGCGCCGATTGCCGGGCGGGTATCGGGCACCATCCTGTCGGCGGTGGCCGACCTGGCCGAGCAAGCCGGGTCGCAGCGGATCCGGTTCACCCCATACCAGAAGCTGGTCATCCTGGACGTTCCCGACGACAAGCTCGATGAGCTGACCGCCGGCCTGGACGCGCTGGGGCTGGCGTCGCGGCCGTCGCACTGGCGCCGAAACCTGATGGCCTGCACCGGTATCGAGTACTGCAAGCTGTCATTCGCCGAGACTCGGGTGCGTGCCCAGGGATTGGTGCCCGAGCTGGAGCGGCGTCTAAACGACCTCAATGCCCAGCTGGACGTGCCGATCACCGTCAACATCAACGGCTGCCCCAATTCGTGTGCCCGCATCCAGATTGCCGACATCGGGTTCAAGGGCCAGATGGTTGACGACGGCCACGGTGGCTCGGTCGAGGGCTTCCAGGTACACCTGGGCGGCAGCTTGGGCCTCGATAGTGGCTTTGGACGAAAACTGCGCCAGCACAAGGTCACCAGCGACGAACTCAGCGATTACATCGATCGCGTGGTGCGCAATTTCATCAAGCAACGTGACGCGGACGAGCGCTTCGCGACATGGGCGCTACGCGCCGACGAGGGAGATCTGCGATGAGCGGGGAGGCGAAACAGTTGACGGAAGCGGAATTACGGGAACTGGCCGATCGGGGCGCCGCGGAGTTGGAAGGTGCCAGCGCCACCGATCTGTTGCGCTGGACCGACGAGAACTTCGGCGGCGTGGGGGGACCCCGGTCTTCGGCGACCTGCAACTACGTGGTGGCCTCCAATATGCAGGACGCGGTGCTCGTCGATCTGGCGGCCAAGGTGCGACCCGGGGTGCCGGTGATGTTCCTGGACACCGGTTATCACTTCGTGGAAACGATTGGCACTCGTGACGCGATCGAGGCGGTTTACGACATCCGGGTGCTCAACGTCACACCCGAGCACACGGTCGCAGAGCAGGACCAGTTGCTGGGCAAGGACCTGTTCGCCCGCCAGCCCAACGAGTGCTGCCGGCTACGCAAGGTCGCCCCGTTGTCCAAAGCGCTGCGCGGTTACTCCGCGTGGGTGACCGGCCTGCGCCGCGTCGAGGCACCGACTCGCGCCAACGCCCCGCTGATCAGCTTCGACGAGGCGTTTCACCTGGTGAAGATCAACCCGCTGGCCGCGTGGACCGACGATGACATGGAGGCCTACATCGACGAAAACGATGTACTGGTCAATCCGCTTGTCTACGAAGGTTATCCGTCGATCGGCTGCGCCCCTTGCACCGCGAAGGTAGCCGAGGGTGCTGATCCACGCAGCGGGCGCTGGCAGGGGCTGTCGAAGACCGAATGCGGGTTGCACGCGTCGTGACCACCCTGGTGCTGGCTGCGCACGGTAGCGCAGATCCACGGTCGGCGGCCAATGCTCGGGCCGTGGCCAATCAGATTCGCTACATGCGGCCCGGCCTTCGAGTGCGTGTCGCGTTCTGCGAGTTGAATGCACCACGGTTGGTTGACGTGCTCAGGCCGGGTGCGGTGGTCGCTCCGTTGCTGCTGACCGACGCGTACCATGCCCGCATCGACATCCCCCGACAGATCGCGAGTTGCGGTGTCGCCGTGCGACAGGCTGACGTGCTCGGCGAGGACGACCGGCTGGTGTCCGTGCTGCACGAACGGCTGGCCGAATTGGGCGTCAGCACATTCGACTCCGAATTGGGCGTGCTGGTCGTGGCGATCGGCTCGACGCACGCCGCGGCCAACGCCCGCACCGCTCAGGTCGCGGACATGCTGGTAGCAGGAACCCAATGGGCCGGCGCGACAACCGCTTTCGCGACGGGCTCCGGCCCCTTGGTGGCAGAGGCCGCCGATGGACTGCGGCGTTGTGGCGCCCGTCGCGTGGTGATCGCACCGTGGTTCCTGGCACCCGGGCTTCTGATCGACCGGGTAGCCAAATGCGCAGCAGCGGAAGGGATTCCGATTGCGGCGCCGCTAGGCGCACACCGGCTGGTGGCCGAGACGGTGCTGGATCGCTTCGACGAGGCGGTAGCCGAGCGCATCGCCGCCTGAGCGATCGCGCCGACGGCTGAAGCCCGATGTTCATCAGGCCGACGTCAGAGCGCCCTGGTCCTCGTCGGTTCCAACGCTGCGCGCGGGGGCTTCTTCGGCGATCGGCGGTACCCGGGTGGCGCGCACATACACGGTGTCCCCCTCCTTCAGGCCGAGCGCCTCAGCGTCACCCCGGGTGATCTGCGCGGTAAATGGCTTGCCGGTAGCCGCATTGGTCAACTCCACCCGCACCTCAAAGCCGAGCATCACCACGCGGTCGATGATGGCGCGGATGACTCCAGTCGATTCGGCGGTGCCGTCGTCGGCGGCGATCCTCATATCGGGTTCACGGCCGACCCGGATGTCGTGCGGGCGAACCAGGCTGCCGTTCAGCGAGGACACCGCGCCCAGAAACGACATCACAAAGGCGTTCGCTGGACTGTCGTAGACCGCGGCGGGGGATCCCACCTGCTCGATCCGACCATCTCTGAGCACGGCAATACGGTCGGCCACATCGAGCGCCTCCGCCTGGTCGTGAGTGACCAGCACCGTCGTGACATGCACCTCGTCGTGCAGGCGGCGCAGCCATGCCCGCAAATCCTCGCGGACCTTGGCGTCCAGCGCACCGAACGGTTCGTCGAGCAGCAGCACTTGGGGGTCAACCGCCAGCGCACGCGCCAGCGCCATGCGCTGACGCTGGCCACCGGAAAGTTGGTTTGGGTAGCGGCCTTGAAAACCGCTGAGCCCCACAATCTTTAGCAGATTGTCGACCTTCTCGGCGACTTCGGCCTTGGGTCGGCGACGGATCTTCAACCCGAAGGCCACGTTGTCACGGACGGTCAAGTGCTTGAAAGCTGCGTAATGCTGGAATACGAAGCCGATACCGCGCCGCTGCGGCGGAAGCCGGGTGACGTCGCGGCCATTGATCAAGATGGTCCCGGAATCCGGCTGATCAAGCCCGGCGATGGCGCGCAACAGGGTCGACTTGCCCGAGCCGCTGGGTCCCAGCAGTGCCGTCAGTGAGCCGGCGGGCACGTCGAAGTCGACATTGTCCAACGCGACGAAGTCGCCGTAGCGTTTGTTGGCGCCCTGCACGACGATCGCCTTAGTCATAAGTCAAGCCTCCTTGGTGGCGCGGTTACGGCGAGCATCGAGAATCACCTGGACGATCAGGACCACCACAGACACGGTCATCAACAGAGTCGAAAGGGCGTAGGCGCCGTACTCAGATCCCCGGTTGTAGCGGTCGGATACCAGCAGAGTCAGCGTCTGGGATTTTCCTGGCAGGTTCGACGACACCATGATCACCGCGCCGTATTCGCCGAGCGTGCGGGCGATGGTCAACACGATTCCGTAGGTGAGGCCCCACCGGATCGACGGCAGCGTGATCCGCCAAAATGTCTGCCACCAACCGGAACCCAGCGTTGCCGCCGCCTGCTCCTGATCGGTGCCCAGTTCGTGAAGCACCGGCTCGACCTCTCGAACCACGAAAGGCAGCGTGGCGAAGACGCTGGCGAGCACGATGCCGGGCAACCCGAAGATGATCTTGAATCCGAAGTCTTTCTCGACGAAGCCCAACAGTCCCGCCGATCCCCACAACACGATCAACGCCACGCCGACAACGACTGGCGAGACCGCGAACGGCAGATCGATGATCGCCTGCAGCACACCCTTGCCACGGAACCGGTTGCGCGCCAGCATCAACGCTGTCGGGATGCCGAAGATCACGTTGAGCGGCACCACGATCGCGACCACCAGCAGCGACAAATCCAGTGCCGATATCGCTGCCGGCGTGCTTACCCAAGCGTAGAACTGGCCGAAACCGGGAGCGAAAGTGCGCCACAGAATCAGTGCCACCGGGAGGACGAGCAGCACGAACAGGTAACCCAGCGCCAGAAAGCGAATGAGACAGCGAACCTGCGGCGATGTCGTCATGCGCCGCTCGCCCCCGCAAGCGGGTGGGGGTACCCCCAGCCGCACAGCGGCAAGGGGGCGTGCCCCCACCTCATCGCTGCCTCCAAAATCGTCGCCGGCGCGGTCGTCATGCCGATGACTCCTCACGTTTAGCCGCGCGCGAGCCGAGGGTACGCAAGATGAGCAGCACGACAAACGAGATGCTCAGCAGCACAATCGATATCGCCGCAGCGCCGGTACGGTCGTCGTTTTCGATCAGGGTCCGGATCCACTGCGAGGACACCTCCGTCTTGCCGGGCACCGCCCCACCGATCAGCACCACCGAGCCGAATTCGCCGATGGCCCGTGAGAAGGCCAGCCCAGCACCAGATAACAAGGCCGGCGTCAGCGACGGCAGCACGACGGCGGTGAAGATCGTCAGGTTGTTGGCGCCCAGCGACGCGGCCGCTTCCTCGGTCTCGCGGTCAATCTCCAGCAGCACCGGCTGGACCGCTCGCACCACAAACGGCAGCGTGACGAACGCCAGCGCCACGCCCACACCCCATCCGGTGTGCTGCAAGTGCAGGCCGACGGGGCTGTTAGCCCCGTAGAGGGCCAACATCACCAGGCTGGCCACAATCGTGGGCAATGCGAAGGGCAGATCGATAATGGCATCGACGAGCCGTTTGCCCGGGAAATCGTCGCGTACCAGCACCCAGGCGATCAGCAGGCCGAACACCAAGTTGAGGACGGTTACGCCGACGGAGATGGTCAGCGTCACCCGGAAGGACTCCAGCGCGGCTTTCGAGGTCACCGCGAGCCAGAACGCCCGCCAGCCACCGCCGACCGATTGCCACCCGATCGCGGCCAGGGGCAGCAACACGATCACCGAAAGCCAGACCACCGCAACACCGACCCGCAGTGAGGTGCCGCCGCCGGAACCCTTGAGGCTACGCACGCGACCGTCACGGGTGCGTCCGGTCACCTCCTGTGTTATCGCGGTCGTCATCCGGTGGCCTGCGTGTAGATCTTGGTGATGCTGCCCGAGTTCTTGTCGAACAGTTGGGCATCCACGGTGTCCCAGCCACCCAAATCAGCGATCGTCCACAGCTTGGCCGGCGTTGGAAGCTGACTGCGGACGTCTGCGGCGACGGCCGGGTCAACTGGCCGGAATCCAGCTGCTGCCCAAAGCTTCTGGGCCTGCTCGGTGTACTGGAAGTTCTTGAACGCAGTGGCGGCATCCAGGTGAGCGCTGGTGGTCACCACGGCTACCGGATTCTCGATCTTGAATGTCTGCGGCGGGTCGAGATGGGCGACCGGCTTGCCTTGGCGCTCGGTGGCGATCGCTTCGTTCTCGTAGCTGATCAGCACGTCACCGCTGCCTTGGACGAACACATCGGTGGCCTCGCGCCCCGATGCGGGACGCAGTTTGACGTGCTGGCCCACCAGCTTATTGATGAAGTCAATGCCCGCCTGGGGATCGTGGCCGCCGCCGCTCTTGACGGCGTACGGGGCAAGCAAATTCCATTTCGCCGAGCCGGAACTGAGCGGGCTGGGCGTGATCACCTCCACGCCGGGCCGTAGCAGGTCGTCCCAGTCCTTAATGTTCTTGGGATTCCCGGGCCGCACCACCAGGGTCACCACCGAGCCGAACGGGATGCCTTTGGTGGCGTCTTTGTTCCAGTCCGACGAGACTTTGCCGGCCTTGACGAGTCGGGTGATGTCGGGCTCGACGGAGAAGTTGACGATGTCGGCGGGCTTGCCGTCGACGACACCGCGTGACTGGTCACCCGAGGCGCCATACGAGGTGACCACCTGCACGCCCTTGCCGTCCGGTGACGCATTGAACGCCGGAATCACCTTGCTCCAGCCCGGTTCTGGAGCCGAATAGGCGACCAGCGTGATACTCGTGTTCGCGTTGACCGGCCCGCCACCGCCTACGACGTCGCTGGCGCCGCCGTGACACGCCGCGATAACGCTCGCGGCGACGGTCAACCCGACAATATGGCGCCAAAGCTTGACGTCGTCGCGCAATGGTCGACCTTTCGGTGGCGGGATTAACAAATAACGAGTCCCGCTGCTACGGAAAGGCGAGAGTCAGCAGTTGGGAGAATTCCACCGACACTCAGCCTGCGCGGGGCGGAAGTCAGCTACAACAGTGGACGTCGGCTACAGCGCAATCGCCGACGGCAATAAGCGCCAAGATGTGGCACTCGCCGTCGCCAGACACTGCGCGCATGGCGGAAGCCTAACAGAATCCGCCGAATTCCCAGCTCGACCGGCGTACGTCAGTGGGTCAGCAGCCAAGCGACGATTACCAGTACCACCAAAATGACCAGCACCAACGTCACTTGTGATCGCGGCATGCCCGTTTTGCTGGTCATCCGGGTTCTTCGTCGCTGTGACGAACGCGCCTCATCAGCCGGATCCCCCTGATGCCGTAGCCCAGCGAAGCGTCCAGCACAACCGCAGCCAGGTAGGCCAACCCCAGCACGACCGGCATCACCACAATGGTCTGCAAAACGAACCCCAGCCCCGACAGCCACAACTCGACGCCGTCCCACCAACTGAGGATCCCGTTCACCGGCCTCACCCTATTCCGCACGGCCCATGAAGCCAACACGCCAGGATCGGCGCATGCGTAGACGCCGGGCAGGTCGGCGGATCATGATGTCGGCATGGTTCTTCACGCGCAGCCTGCCGATGAGGCCACGGAGAAGGCCGAATCGGCAACTTCTACCATCGCGCCGCCGGTGGCAGTTCCCTCTGGCACGCCACTGCGCAACCCGTTCCCACCCATCGCCGATTACGCGTTCTTGTCCGACTGTGAGACAAACTGCCTGATCTCGCCGGCCGGCTCGGTGGAATGGCTGTGCGTGCCTCGGCCCGATTCGGCGAGTGTGTTCGGCGCGATCCTGGACCGCAGCGCCGGCCATTTCCGGCTTGGGCCGTACGGTGTGTCGGTGCCCTCGGCACGGCGCTACCTGCCCGGCAGCCTGATCATGGAGACCACGTGGCAAACCCACACCGGCTGGCTGATCGTGCGCGACGCGCTGGTGATGGGGCCATGGCACGACATCGACCGACGGTCGCGAACGCATCGTCGCACCCCGATGGACTGGGACGCCGAACACATCCTGCTGCGCACCATCCGTTGCGTCAGTGGAACCGTCGAACTGCTGATGAGCTGCGAGCCGGCTTTCGACTACCACCGCGTCAGCGCCACCTGGGAGTACTCGGCCGATGGCTACGGCGAAGCCCTTGCTCTGGCCAACAAAGACCCCGAAACCCATCCGACCTTGCGGCTGACCACCAACCTGCGGATCGGTTTGGAGGGCCGAGAAGCACGGGCACGCACCCGAATGAAAGAAGGTGACAACGCCTTCGTCGCCTTGAGCTGGTCCAAGCACCCGGCGCCGCAGAACTTTGACGAGGCCGCCGACAAGATGTGGAACACGGCCGAGTGCTGGCGGCAGTGGATCAACATCGGCAACTTTCCCGACCACCCGTGGCGGGCGTATCTGCAACGCAGTGCGCTGACTCTGAAAGGGTTGACGTACTCGCCGACCGGTGCGCTGCTGGCTGCCTGCACCACGTCACTTCCCGAAACCCCACAGGGCGAACGCAACTGGGACTACCGGTATGCGTGGGTGCGCGACTCGACCTTCGCATTATGGGGGCTCTACACCCTGGGACTCGACCGCGAGGCCGACGATTTCTTCTCGTTCATTGCCGACGTGTCCGGCGCGAATAACGATGAAAGCCAACCGCTACAGGTGATGTACGGCGTCGGCGGGGAACGCCGACTGGTGGAAGAGGAATTACCCCATCTGTCCGGCTACGACCATGCCAGCCCGGTGCGCATCGGCAACGGCGCCTATAACCAGAACCAGCACGACATCTGGGGCGCCATCCTCGATTCGTTCTACTTGCACGCCAAGTCACGCGAGCAGGTGCCGGACACGCTGTGGCCGGTGCTGAAGAACCAGGTGGAAGAGGCCATCAAGCATTGGCGTGAGCCCGACCGCGGCATCTGGGAGGTGCGCGGAGAACCTCAACACTTCACGTCATCGAAGATCATGTGCTGGGTGGCGGCCGATCGCGGAGCGAAACTGGCTGAGCGGCAGGGTGAAAAAGACTACGCACAGCAATGGCGCACGGTCGCAGAGGAGATCAAAGCCGACATCCTGGAAAAGGGAGTGAACTCTCGGGGCGTGTTCACCCAGCGCTACGGCAGCGACGCGCTGGACGCCTCGCTGCTGCAGGTGGTGTTGACTCGGTTCCTGCCGCCGGACGACCCGCGGGTGCGGGCCACGGTGTTGGCTATTGCCGATGAACTCACCGAACAAGGTCTGGTGCTGCGGTATCGCGTCGAGGAGACCGACGACGGACTCGTCGGCGAGGAAGGCACATTCACCATCTGTTCGTTTTGGCTGGTGTCGGCGTTGGTCGAGATCGGCGAGGTTAGCCGCGCCAAACATCTTTGCGAGCGCCTACTTTCGTTCGCCAGCCCACTACACCTCTACGCCGAGGAGATCGAGCCGCGCACGGGCCGGCATCTGGGGAACTTCCCACAGGCCTTCACCCACCTGGCGCTGATCAACGCTGTGGTGCACGTGATCCGGGCCGAGGAAGAAGCGGACAGCACCGGAGTGTTCCAGCCCGCCAACGCGCCCGTGTAGGGTCGGTCAGCTCAAAGCGCTGACTTTATCCATCATCGCGTGAGCGATGTCGACTCCGCTGGTGTCCAGGTTGGCCGAACCTGGGTCGGACGGGCGTCGATCGCCGAAGAACACCACCTCGACCTCGACGAGGCAGTTCAGCCGGACACCGATGGCACGCGCCTGTGGGGTGGGCTGCAGGGCCGGCATGTTGGGCAACACCGCGGTCGCGGTATTAGTCGCCGCGACAACGGTATCGGTAACGCGGATGTCACTGACAACGTTCGTCGTGCTAATCGGGCCGGTTTGTTCCGTTGTCGTCGCGCCGTCGCAATGCTGCCACTGTTCCGAGAATTTCGCGAAGAGCGCCGCGGCTCGCGCGGCCGTGGGCAACGTGACGACGCCCTCCATAACGCTGATCACTTGCGCAGGGTCACCGTTGTTCCACCACGACTCCGATACGAAATCTTTGACCTCGGCCGACTCGTAGACGCTTTTCTGCAGCATCGCCGTCACGCCTAGGCAATCGGCGGGCGAAACCTTACTGTCAGGTTGGAAGAGCTTGTCGGGGCCGCCGAACTCGGGCGGCACACGGGCTACAAATTGCTGGCCGAGCATCCGCGACAGCGCGACGTCGTCAAGCGGCACCTGCCTGACTGTTTCTCCGGTGAGAGGCCGCGGCTTCAGGTTCGGCGCCGGCTTCGCTATGCCATCCAGAACCGCACCACAGCTGACTGCCAACGCAGCGACCACTACCGACGCCGTCGCCGATCCAACAGTCCGCATGGTTACTTTGTACCCGTTTCGCCCGCGGCGTCAGCTCAGTGCGCTGACCTTGCCCATCATCGCGTGCGCGATGTCGATCGCGCTGTTGTTGATGTCGCCAGACCCTGGTTTCCACTGCGCAGAGAACCCGGCAGACAACGCGTTGGCGTCTGCCGCCGTGGGCAAGGCGACGACACCCACGCAGTCAGCAGGCGAAGCCGAACCATAACTGTCCCCCGAATTCTCGCCACTGCCGAACATCGGCGGGACGGCCAGCCACACCATGCAGCACCAGCGATTTCTCACTTCTTACCTTTGTCCCCCGCAGCATCGGCGGACAGCGCGGCGACAAACGCTTCCTGCGGCACATCGACGCGGCCGATGGTCTTCATCCGCTTCTTGCCTTCCTTTTGCTTCTCCAGCAGTTTGCGCTTGCGGGTGATGTCACCGCCGTAGCACTTCGACAACACGTCCTTGCGAATCGCGCGAATGTTCTCTCGCGCAATGATTTTGGACCCGATCGCCGCCTGAACCGGCACCTCGAACTGCTGACGCGGGATGAGCTCTTTGAGTTTGGTGGTCATCTTGTTGCCGTAGGCCGCGGCGCCATCCTTGTGCACGATGGCGCTGAACGCGTCGACGGCCTCCCCCTGCAGCAGGATGTCGACCTTCACCAGTGCGGCCTCTTGCTCGCCGGCTTCCTCGTAGTCGAGGCTGGCGTAGCCGCGGGTGCGCGATTTCAGCGAATCGAAGAAGTCGAAGATGATCTCACCCAGCGGCATGGTGTAGCGCAATTCAACTCGTTCGGGCGACAGGTAGTCCATCCCGCCGAGTTCGCCACGCCGGGACTGGCAGAGCTCCATGATGGTGCCGATGAATTCGCTGGGCGCAATGATCGTCGTTTTGACGACGGGCTCGTAGACGGTGGCGATCTTGCCCGATGGCCAGTCTGACGGGTTGGTCACTTGAATGCCCCCCTCGGCCCCACCTTCCACGACCACTCGATAGACCACGTTTGGTGCGGTCGAAATCAGGTCGAGGTCGAATTCGCGTTCCAGGCGCTCGCGGGTGATCTCCATATGCAGCAGACCCAAGAACCCGCACCGGAACCCGAAGCCCAGCGCCACCGAGGTCTCCGGTCCATAGGTGAGCGCGGCGTCGTTGAGTTGCAGCCGCTCCAGCGCGTCGCGCAGGTTCGGAAAATCGGAGCCGTCGACGGGATACAGACCCGAGTACACCATCGGCTTGGGTTCGCGGTAGCCGGTCAGGGCTTGGGTGGCGCCGTGGCGCGCGGTGGTGACGGTGTCGCCGACCTTGGACTGGCGGACGTCCTTGACACCGGTGATCAAATAGCCGACCTCGCCCACACCCAGGCCCTCGCTGGCCTTCGGTTCAGGCGATACGATGCCGACCTCGAGAAGCTCATGCGTCGCGCCGGTGGACATCATCACGATGCGCTCGCGCGGGGTGATCTTGCCGTCGACGACGCGGACGTAGGTGACCACGCCGCGGTAGATGTCGTAAACGGAGTCGAAAATCATTGCGCGGGTGGGCGCGTCCGGCTCCCCCTGGGGCGGTGGCACTTGCTTGACGACCTCGTCGAGCAGTTCGGGCACGCCTTCCCCGGTCTTGCCCGACACCCGCAGCACCTGGTCGGGCTCGCAGCCCATGATGTGCGCGATCTCGGCGGCGTACCGTTCAGGGTCGGCGGCGGGCAGGTCGATCTTGTTGAGCACCGGGATGACCACCATATCGCGGTCCAGCGCCAGATACAGGTTGGCCAGCGTCTGTGCCTCGATGCCTTGCGCGGCGTCGACCAACAGCACCGCCCCCTCGCAGGCGGCCAGCGCCCGCGACACCTCATAGGTGAAGTCGACATGGCCCGGAGTGTCGATCAAATGTAGGACGTAATCGGTATCGCCCACCCGCCACGGCAGGCGCACATTTTGCGCCTTGATCGTGATCCCGCGTTCCCGCTCGATGTCCATCCGGTCCAGGTACTGAGCACGCATCGACCGCTCGTCGACGACGCCGGTGAGCTGCAGCATCCGATCCGCCAGCGTGGACTTGCCGTGGTCGATATGGGCGATGATGCAGAAATTCCGAATCTGCGCCGGCGCCGTGAAGGTTTGGTCGGCGAAACTGCTGATGGGAATCTCCTGGTCGACGGGCGGCCAAGCGGCGAATGCTTAGACGCTCTGAGTTGCCTCCAGGGTATCGAGGCAGCCTCGTCCGGACACAATCCGTGCCCGGGCCGTCTTATGCTGCGAACATGGCGTCGCAGTGGAGGACGTTGCAGCGGTTTCAGAGAAACCTAGAGAATCTGGTGTCCTTGGCTTCCAGCGAGGTGCCGGAGTTAGTCCGGCAGCTGCAGCAGCTGCCGACTGTGCAGCGGAGCATAAAGATCGCTTTGGATGTGATCGTCGGCAACCCGTCCGAACCGCCGGCCGAGATCACCGTGGGCCGTCCGGTGACCAGCAACAGCGCGCCCACCGCGCATCGGGCCCGCAAGGTGATCTACTCCCCCGACCTCGACGGTCGGGCTGACCCCGGCGAAATCGTGTGGACGTGGGTGACCTACGAGGACGACCACACCCGCGGCAGGGACCGCCCGGTGCTGGTCGTGGGCCGCGACCACCACACACTGCTCGGGTTGATGATGTCCAGTCAGGAAAGACACGCCGCCGACCGGGACTGGGTGGGAATCGGCAGCGGTAGCTGGGATGACGACGGCAGACCCAGTTGGGTGCGGCTGGACCGGGTGCTTGACGTGCCTGAAGAGGGCATTCGCCGCGAGGGCGCGATCCTGCAACGCGCCATTTTCGACGTCGTGGCTGCGCGCCTGCGCAGCGACTATTCCTGGAGCTGAGTAGCCCGGCTTCTTTGCTGCGCGCCGAGTGGCCGGTTAAAGCACGCAATCGACGTCGACGCGTGTCCTAAGTTGCCACTCGCCGCAGCGATCAGCCCTGGGTGATGTAGGACTGGAGCTGTTCGTGCTCGGCCTCCAGCTCCTCCATCCGCGTCTTCACGACGTCGCCGATGCTGACGATGCCGATCAGCTTTCCGTCCTCGAGCACCGGCACGTGCCGCACCCGATTTTCGGTCATCAGCATGGAGAGGCTGTCCACCGTGTCGGCCCTACTACAGGTCGACACCACCGCAGTCATGATTTTCGACACCGGCTGCGAGAGCACCGAAGCCCCGTGCGCGTGCAGTTGGCGAACCACGTCACGCTCGGAGACGATGCCGACGACACTATCCGGCCCCACCACCACCATGGCGCCGATATTGTGACCGGCGAGCCCGGCCAGCAGTTCGGTCACAGTCGCGTCAGGTTCGATCGTCACTACCGCCCCACCCTTGCTCCGCAACACATCTGCAATCCGCATCAAAGGGCCTCCCGACGATTGTGATCCGGTTCACACCAGGCTACGGCGAGATTGGTCGTCGTGAAAGCAGCCCGCGAAAATCAGACGAAGATCCAGGTCAAGACCGTGCCGGCCCGGCGAGGTGGTCGCGATGTCGGCGGCCGTGATCGCTAATTGACCGGTAGCCGGCCGGGATCTGTGACATGCCTGAAGCCATGATCGAAGTCACGCTGCTCGGTACCGGCAGTCCTATCCCCGACCCGAATCGCGCTGGGCCGGCCACCCTGGTGCGGGCCGGCGATCGGTCTGGGCGCCAACGGCTTGTCGGCTCTGCTGCTCACCCACCTGCACAGCGACCACATCGCCGATCTCGGCGACCTGCTGATCACCCGCTGGGTTACCACCTTCACACCCGGGACCGCAGCGGTCGTCGAGGCGACGCTGAAAGCCTTCGGCCACGATATCAGCTACCGGATCGCGCACCACGACGACCTGACCGCCCCGCCAGCGGCAGCCGTGCGCCCGCGACCACCAGCCACGCCAACGCCGAGACCCGTGCGACCGGCAGGATCGGTCCCAGCGCCGGCCAGATCAGCACCAGCGTCGTCAATTCGCAAAGCCCGGCGATCACCAGGCCGGCCATGGCCAGCGGCCGCGGCAACAGCTCGAGGACAAGGCTGGGAATCGCTATGCCGCCGATAAGAAGGCCCAGCGCCACGATGTGCCCGGCGCCACCGATCAGAAACACCAGGTAATACAGCGCCCGAACCAACGCGGTGTCGCCGCTGACCTCCGGGCGCGACAGTGTCCAGGCCACCAAACCCGTCAGGCCCAACGCGCCGGCCGCCAAGATTCCGCCCGCCAAGGCAATCGTCCCCAGCGCGGCGACCCCGTGTTGACGCAACCGGGCGCTGGCCGTCGCTGCGTAGACGGCGAGCGGCACCGACGACGCGAACGCCGCCACGGCAATCACCTGAATCGCCATCGGCTCGGCGCGGGTGTACTGCTGGACCGCGGCGACCGGTCCGTAGGGCAGCGGCATCACGCCGCCGAGCGCGACTCCGATCGCCAGACCTCCAAAGATCAGCCCTATGCAGATTGCGGCGACGAGCGCCAACGGTGGTCCATCATCTTGGCGTCGGCCAAGCGATGCATTTCTCGGAGAAGCATCCATAGCGTGCACCATAGAGCGGTGCCGCGGAAGGACTATGCGAGTCGCGTGATTTCGACGACGACGTCGAGGTCGGTGGCGCCCCGTCCGGAGTAGATGCCCTTCAGCGGGGACACGTCAGCGTAGTCCCGGCCGACCCCGACGCTGATGTACTGCTCGCTGATCTCACTGTCGTTGGTGGGGTCCAGATCCCACCAACTTCCCGTCCAGGCCTGTAGCCAAGCATGACTCTGCCCGTCGACAGTGTCCCCCACCACCGCATCAGAATCGGGGTGGTGATAGCCGGACACATAATGCCCGGGAATGCCCATGCTGCGCAACACAATCAGTGACAGGTGGACGAAATCCTGGCAGACGCCTTTGCCCTCACGCAATGCATCCAAGCCCGACGAATGGACACCGGTGGTACCCCGAACGTAGTCCAATTCGCTGCGTACCCACTCCGCCGCCGCGACGACGGCTTCTGCGGGCTCGTGGTACTTGGCGATCCGCTTGCCTACGGCGGCAATGCGTTTGCTCGTCAGCGTGTATTCGGTGGGACGAAGCACCTCGTCGAACCGATCGACCACCGATTCGCTGTGCAAGTCGGCCCAGGTGGCCTTTTCCTTCGGCGGTTCCGCTCGATCGGTCTCCACCACCGACGAGGACGTGACGGTCAACTCGGTGTGCGGCGCGTGCAGGTCGAAGGCCGTCACCGCAGTGCCCCAATAGTCGATGTAGCGGTATGACCGGGTGGCCGGGACGGTTTCGACACGGTTGAGAACGACGTTTTGCCGGGAGTCCGAGCGCGGCGTGAGCCGGGCTTCGTTGTAGGAGGCGGTCGCCGGCGACGGATAGGCGTATCCGGTGGCGTGCAGGACCCGCAGCCGCCACATCAGGTCTTCCCCTGCCTGGTCGGCAGCGGGTCACGCTGGGCGGCGTCGGACCAGGCGACCCACGGTACAGCGTGAAAGTACTGCACCGCCAAGGCTTCTCCGACGTCGTAGCAAGTCTTCTGCAAGCTGGCCAGCCGCATCTCCAGCGATTCGAGCAGCGCCCCTGGTTCCACGAATTCCAGTTCGCTACGGGCTTGCCCGAGCAGCCGCTGTGCTTCGGCGGTGGTACCGATTCGACTGTGCGGACTGTGCAGCAGTTCGTCGAGGTTGTGCTCGGCCATCTTCAGCGAGTAGAAGACCGACCGCGGGAACAGCCGGTCGAGCAGTATGAACTCGACGACCCGGTTGGCGTCCAGCACACCGCGATAGGTCCGCAGATAGGTGTCGTGCGCGCCCGCCGAGCGCAGCACGGTCACCCACGCCGGCGACGATGCGCTGTCCCCTACCCGTGACAACAACATCCGCACCGTCATGTCCACCCGCTCGATCGCGCGGCCCAGCACCATGAAGCGATACCCGTCGTCACGCGATAGCGTCGTATCGGCGAGACCGGCGAACATCGCGGCGCGACCCTCGATAAACGACAAAAACTCATGCGGGCCAAGACGTTTGGCGGCACGCTCACGTTCACCCAGAGCGTTGAACGTGGTGTTGAGGCACTCCCAGGTCTCGGTGGACGTCACCTCCCGGGCAGACCTCGCATTTTCCCGCGCCGCTGAGATGGCGTCGACGATGGAGCAGCCGCCCGCGGTGTTGCGGCGAAAGGCCACCAGGTCGGTCAGCGACCAGACGTCCAACTCAGTGTCCGGCGGCTCAATGTCCAACACCTGCAACAACACTCGGGAGGTGTGGTCGGGGTCGACGCTGGAATCCTCCAGCAGTTGGTGCACAGTGACGTCGAGGATGCGCGCGGTGTCGTCGGCACGCTCGACGTAACGACCGATCCAGTACAACGCCTCGGCATTGCGGGCCAGCATCAGCGCATCACCGCCTGTTGCTGTTGCTGTTGGGTGGGCTGTTGCTCCTGCGTGGGGCGAAGCTGCGACTGCTGTTGCTGCTGGGAGGAGGACTTTTCGGCGTCCGAGTCGCCGTTGGAGGTGGCGACGGGATTGGGCAGCGAACGCACAATCTCGGCGGCGCCCAGCTCGCGGTTGGCCACCGACGCGCGCGACGCGAGCACCCAGGTGTCCTTGGAGCCGCCGCCCTGACTGGAGTTCACCACCCGGGACCCCTCGACCAGAGCCACCCGGGTCAGGCCACCGGGCAACACCCACACGTCGTCGCCGTCGTTGACCGCGAATGGTCGCAAATCGACGTATCGGGGTGTCAACTTGTCGTCGATCTGAGTCGGGACCGTGGAGAGCTGCATCATCGGTTGCGCGATCCAGCCCCGCGGGTCGTCGCGGATCTTCTTGCTGATCGCGGTCAACTCTTTGTTGGAGGCTTCTGGGCCGAAGACGATGCCGTAGCCGCCGGATCCCTCGACGGGCTTGATGACCAGTTCGCCGATCCGGTCGAGTACTTCTTCGCGCTCATCATCCAACCAGCACCGGAAGGTGTCCACATTGGCCAGCAACGGTTTCTCGCCGAGGTAGTAGTCGATGATCGTCGGCACGTAGGTGTAGACGAGTTTGTCGTCGCCCACCCCGTTGCCGACGGCACTGGAGATCACCACGTTGCCGGCCCGGGCGGCGTTGAGCAGGCCGGCAACGCCGAGCACCGAATCGGGGCGGAATTGCATCGGATCCAGGAAAGCGTCGTCGATGCGCCGGTAGATGACGTCGACCTGACGTTCTCCTTCGGTGGTGCGCATGTATACCTGGTTGTCGCGGCAAAACAGGTCACGACCTTCGACCAGTTCGACCCCCATCTGCCGGGCCAGCAGCGAATGCTCGAAGTAAGCGGAGTTGGCCACCCCCGGGGTCAGCACGACGACGGTCGGGTCGGCTTCGTTGGTGGCCGCCGACTTGCGCAGGGCGCGGAGCAGGTGCGCCGCGTAGTCGTCGACGGCGCGCACCCGGTGAGTGGCGAAGAGGTTGGGAAAGACCCGCGCCATCGTGCGCCGGTTCTCCATCACATAAGACACCCCCGACGGGGAGCGCAGGTTGTCCTCCAGGACGCGGAAGTTTCCCTTTTCGTCGCGGATCAGGTCGATACCGGCGACGTGAATGCGCACGCCGTTGGGCGGCACGATGCCAGCGGCCTGGCGATAGAAGTGCTCACAGGAGGTGACCAGCCGGCGCGGGATCACTCCGTCGTTCAGGATCTCCTGATCGCCGTAGACGTCGTCGAGGTAGCACTCGAGGGCCTTGACGCGCTGGGTGATGCCGCGCTCCAACCGCGTCCACTCGGCGGCCGAGATCACCCGTGGGACGAGATCCAGCGGAAACGGCCGCTCCTGGCCGGACAGCGAAAACGTGATGCCCTGATCGCTGAAGGCACGGCCGAGCGCCTCGGCCCGGGCCTCGAGGTCCGAAGCATCCGACGGCGCGAGCTCGGCGTAGATGCCCTTATACGGGCCGCGGACATTGCCCTGACCGTCGAACATCTCATCGAAGGCGTCCGCGTAGCTGCTCGCGCTGTTGTAGCCGTCAAAGATGCGCTCATAGCGCTTTGACGGCTGCGAGTCGCCACGCGGCTGGCGCCTTGTCTCGACGGGTACGGTTCGAAGGGCCACTGTGCCATGCTGCATCAAAAATGCCGTTTCCGCAGGCCAAGCGTCTCTGCTTTGGGAGTTTGCATCGTGGACTGATACCGTGGGCAGTCGCCGCTTAAGCGTTGGGACGCGGCGGAAGATCGTGACATCACAAGCCGCTAAAGATTTGCGAAGGAATTAACGCGTGGCCAACATCAAGTCGCAGCAAAAGCGCAACCGCACGAACGAGCGCGCCCGACTGCGCAACAAGTCGGTGAAGTCGTCGCTTCGCACGGCTGTCCGCGCATTCCGCGAGGCCACCGCCGCCGGCGAGAAGGAGAAGGCCACCAAACTGCTGGCCTCCACCAACCGCAAGTTGGACAAGGCGGCCAGCAAGGGCGTGATCCACAAGAACCAGGCGGCCAACAAGAAGTCAGCGCTCGCGCACGCCCTCAACAAACTCTGAGTTCAGCGACCCGGATCGGCCCTACCCAATCGCTCGGCTTGCCCCCTCGCCGTCCCCTCGCCGCTGCGCGGCTGGGGTCCCCCCCCGCGGCTGGGGGTACCCCTACCTCGGGCTCCCCGGCCCGCATCGTCACCGGCCGCTAGCTCGGCGACTTTTCGCACCGCCGCTTCCAGCGCGTAGTCGGCATCCACGGCCGCGCCCTTGACGTCGGCGTTCAGCGTCGCCACCAATCTCATCGCGGTAGCCACCATGTCGCGGGACCAGCGCCGGGCCTGCTTCTGCGCCTTCTGCACCCGCCAGGGCGGCATCCCAAGTTCGGCGGCCAGCCGGTAATGGTCACCAGAAAGCGGCCCCACCCGACCGATGGCGTGTACCGCCTCAGCCAGCGCGTCGGCCAACACCACATGCGGCTCGCCGCGCATCATCGCCCACCGCAGCGCCTCGACAGCCCCTGCGACGTCACCGACCACGGCCTTGTCGGCGACGTCGAAACCCTTCACCTCGGCCCTGCCACCGTGATAGCGCCGCACCGCGGCGACATCGACGTGGCCGCCGGTGTCGGAGACCAATTGTGAACAGGCCGAGGCAAGTTCGCGGACGTCGGAGCCGACCGCATCCAGTAGCGCGCTGACCGTGTCGTCGTCGACTTTGACCTTCAGCGAGCGGAACTCCGTGCGGACGAAGTCAACGCGTTCGCTGGCCTTGGTGATCCGCGCACACGGATGCACGTGCGCGCCGAGCGCGCGCAGCTGACCGGCCAGCCCCTTGGCACGTCCGCCACCTGAATGCACGACCACCAGCTCGGTGCCCGACGGGATGTCCGTAGCGGCATTGGCAATCAACTCCGCGGCTTCCTTGCCTGCCTCACCGGCGGCTTCCAGGACGACCACCCGCTCGTCCGCGAACAGCGACGGGCTCAGCAGTTCGGCCAACTCGTACACGCCGACTTCGCCGGCCCGCAGCCGGTTCACCGGGACGTCGTCGGTGCCGGCGCGCTGGCGTGCCGACCGCAGTACCTGCGCGACGGCGCGTTCGACCAGCAGCTCTTCGTCGCCCAGTACCAGATGCAATGCCGAAACCTGCTGGCTCACCGTTTGATCGTGTCATGTGTTGCCGACAGACCCGCCGGCCCCTACCAGCAGACCCGACAGCGACCAGGCGAGCAACCCGGCGGCCACGACCGCCATCCCCGCCCGAAACCATCGCCGCCGCCATAACACGGCGGCCAGCACACCAGCGGCACCGACCAGCAGGACACCCGGCAGCCCGGACGGTACCGGCACGTTGGCGGCGGGCACACCGGCAGCCCAATGCGCGATCCGCAATACCCACCACAGTTCGGGACCGGTGAATCGGATCAACAGTTGCGCCCCGGCCGGCCAGTACGAGCACAGCGCGCCTGCAGCACTGCCCAGCACGGTGATCGGCGCGATCAGCGCCGCCACTGCGAGATTGGCTGCGGCGGCCACCAGGCTCACCCGGCCTGAGATGCCGGCGATCAGCGGAGCCGTGACCAACTGCGCGGCACACGCAACGCAGACGGCGTCTGACAACGGCTTGGGCCAGCCGGCCGCCACCAGGCGCCGCGACCAGATCGGCGCGATGACCACCAGCGCCGCCGTCGCCACCACCGACAGAGCCAGGCCCACGTCGACGGCCAACTGAGGGGCGGTGACCATCAATAGCAGTACGGTGGCCGCGAGAGCCGGAATGGCTTGCCGCCGCCGCGAAGACAACACACCGACGAGCGCGATCGCGCCCATCACCGCCGCGCGCAGCACGCTGGCCGTGGGCTGCACGACGATGACGAATACCACCAGGGCGACACCGGCCAGCGCCACCGCGGCCCGCGGCCCGATTAGCCGCGACGTGAACAGCACCGCCCCGCAGACGATCGTGACATTGGCCCCCGATACAGCTGTCAGGTGCGTCAAACCGGCCGCGCGGAATTCCTGGCTGGTCACCGTGCTGACCGTCGACATGTCGCCGAGCACCAGCGCGGGCAGCATCGCCGCTTGGTCTGCGGGCAGCACTTGTCGCGCTCTGGCGGCGAAACCCGCGCGGACCGCGTGCGCGGCCCGGTGCACCGGCCCGGCCCGGCCCATCGCCGGCTCACCGACCGCGTTCACTACCGCGACCGTCAGGTCGTGTCGGGTGGGGCGAGTGATTCTGGCGCGGAAGCGCATCGGCTGACCGACCATCACCGCGCTGAAGTCGCGGGCCGGCGCGAAAACAACCACCCGACCCGAGATCTGGTCGTGTCCGAGTTGCTGCAGCTTGGCACGGAACATCAACCGGCCGCGACCCAACGACAGTGCGCTTTCGCTGGGCGTGACCACCACCTGCGCCGCGGTTCCGAACGCCGCGGTGACGGGGTGGCGAGCGACTGCGTTGGCGCGCAACGCGATCGCAAACCCGAAGCCCGCCCCCACGACACCGACGACGACCAGGCCGACGCCGATGGCCCGCAGCCGCGGGCTTCGGTGTCCGGCGCGCCAGAGTAGAAGGCCGAAGACGCTCCCCGCCGCACATACCGACCCGACCACACTGCCGACCGGCCACAAGACTCCCACCGCAGTGACCGCCCAACTGGTCAATGCGGCCGGCACCAGACGCGCATCCAGCCGCGTCGTCGCGGCGTCGCCACCGGATGGCTGCTGCACCTGTTTTAGACACGGACCAGCGGGCGCAACTTTTCCAGTCGCGCGGGGCCGATGCCGTCAACCTCGGCGAGCTGGTCGACGCTGGTGAACTTGCCGTTGGCATCCCGCCAGGCCACGATGGCCGCCGCGGTCACCGGCCCGACCCCGGGCAGGGCGTCCAACTGCTGCGCCGTCGCGGTGTTCAGGTTGACCACCTGAGCCGTCCCCGGTTTGGCCGGACCAGAAGTCTTGCCCGGTGCGGTCGGGGCGGCCGAGCCAGAACTCACCGAACTGCCCAACACGGGCGGCTGCCCCTTGACCGGTGCGATGCCGACGACGATCTGCTCGCCGTCATCGACCTGGCGGGCCATATTCAGCCCAATGGTGTCGGCACCATCCGTCGTTCCGCCTGCCGCCTTCAGCGCATCGGCGATCCGCGCGCCGGGGGCCAACGTGACCAGGCCTGGCGCGCGGACCAGGCCCACCACACTCACCACCACCGGTTGGCTCGGCTTGGCCGTCGGACTTGGACTCGGGCCGCGGCTCGACGACGCCACCGCCTCGACGGGTGGCAGTTTCGCCGACCGAATCGGTGCCGGCTGGTCCCGCATCAAAGTGAAGATGGCGACCAGCACCGCAATGGCCGCTATCGCGGCCAATGCGATGGCGCCGGCGCGGCCCGGATCGGCACGCACCTTGGCGATCCAGCCGGCGGCACCCGCTGCGGAGCCGTCCGGAAGCCACCGCGGCAGCAGAGAGTTCGGGTCGGTATCGGCGTCGGCGTCGTCGGCATCGGTATCCGGCTGGGCGCCAAGTCGTCGATGCAGTCGCTCGGCGGGCAGTTCTGTGCGCATGCGCCGAACGTAGGCGCGTCGACTGTCTCAGCAGCGCCGTCGCGGGGCCTGCTGGCACCGGCTGTGGACGGGCTGCCGGCTGTGCACAACCGCCTGAGCGCCGAGCCGCCTGACTGGTTGGTTGGGGATGCGGATAACGTGCAGGGCAGGGACCGTCGGATCCAACAGAGGAGGCCGCCATGCAATTGGCACTCACACCGGACGAAGCCGCCTTCCGTGATGAGCTGCGCACCTTTTACACGACGAAGATTCCGGCGGAATTTCGCGAGAGAACCCGCCTGGGCTTACCACTCGGCCGCGACGACTTCATCACCAGCCACAAGATCCTCAATGATCACGGGCTGGCGGTGCCCAATTGGCCCGTCGAATGGGGCGGCAAGGACTGGACGCCCGCTCAGCACCAGATCTGGCTCGACGAGATGCAGCTGGCCTGCGTGCCGGAACCACTGAACTTCAACGCCAAGATGGTCGGACCGGTGATCGCCGAGTTCGGCTCCCAGGAGATCAAGCAACGCTTCCTGCCGCCGACGGCCAGCATCGATATCTGGTGGTGCCAAGGGTTCTCCGAGCCCGAAGCCGGCTCGGATCTGGCGTCGCTGCGCACCACCGCCCTGCGTGACGGCGACAGCTATGTCGTCAACGGGCAGAAGACCTGGACGACGTTGGGTCAATACGCCGACTGGATTTTCTGTCTGGTGCGTACCGACCCGCAGGCGCCCAAGAAGCAGGCCGGAATCTCTTTCCTGCTCATCGATTTGGACACCCCCGGGATCACGATGCGGCCGATCAAGTTGATCGACGGCAGCTACGAGGTCAACGAGGTGTTCTTCGAGGACGTCCGGGTACCCGCCGATCAGCTTGTCGGAGAAGAGAATCAGGGCTGGACATACGCGAAGTTCCTGTTGGGCAACGAGCGGACCGGCATCGCCGGGGTGGGTCGCACCAAGGTCCGTCTTGCCGAGGTCAAGCAGTGTGCCGCCGACACCGGCCTGCTTGACGATCCGCTCTTCGCCGCCCGGCTCGCCGAAGCCGAAAACGAGTTGCTGGCGCTGGAACTCACGCAAATGCGGGTCGCATCCGGCTCTGCGGACGGTAAGCCCAATCCGGCATCGTCGGTGCTCAAGCTGCGCGGCAGCCAGTTGCAGCAGACCGCAACCGAATTGCTCGTGGAAGTCGCCGGCCCGGATGCGCTGCCCTTCGATGCCGGTGACGATATCGCGTCACCGGAATGGGCGCAGGGTAGCGCCCCGCACTACCTGAACCTCCGCAAGACGTCGATTTACGGCGGCAGCAACGAAGTACAGCGCACCATCATCGCGTCGACCATTCTCGGCTTGTAAGACAGAAACCTGAGGTAGACCCATGGACTTTCAGTTGAGTGACGAACAGGTGCTGCTGCGCGACACCACCCGCGACTTGCTGTCCCGCAGCTATGACCCCGAGAGCCGCAATAAGGTCATCGGCTCCGATCTGGGCTGGAGCCGGGAGGTGTGGACTCAGCTGGCCGAAACCGGGATTCTCGGGCTCGGATTCGACCCCGACGAGGCGGGACAGATCGAAGTGATGGTCGTGCTCACCGAAGTCGGGCGCCGGCTCGCGCCCGAACCCGTCGTGCATGCGGCGCTGGGACCGGGGGCGATCATCGCCGAGGTGGGCAGCGACGCCCAGAAGCAACTGCTCGACGAGGTCGCCGAAGGGCGGCGGTTGCTGGCGTTTGCGCACCTAGAACCGGGCACACGCGCGGCTTTCTCCGAGGACGTCACGACAACCGCTGTGCAACAAGGTGACTCGTGGGTGCTGAGCGGACGGAAGAACCCGGTGCTCGCTGGCGACTCCGCTGACACCCTAGTCCTCAGCGCGAAGTTGCCCGACGGCCGAATCGGATTGTTCCTGGTCGACGGTGAGGCCGTGAGCCGCCACCCGTACCGCACGTTCGACGGCCAGCGTGGTGCCCAGATCGACCTGGACCAGGCACCGGGCGAGCCGCTCGGCGGTGCGGTGGACGCATCAGCGGCCATCCGCAACGGCCTCGTCCGCATCCAGTCCGCATTGTGTGCGGAGGCGGTCGGCGCCATGGAGGAGGCGCTGCTGCTGACGACCGACTACCTCAAGACGCGCAAGCAGTTCGGCGTCACCCTGAACACTTTCCAAACGCTGACTCAGCGCGCCGCCGACATGTACGTCTCGTTGGAGCTGGCCCGCAGTATGAACCTCTATGCGGCTCTATCGATCGCCGATGGCAATCTCGACCCGGTGATCGCTTCGCGGGCCAAGCTGCAGATTGGCCGCTCGGGCCGGCACATCGCGCAGGAGTCGATCCAACTGCACGGCGGCATCGGGATGACGGCGGAATACCCGGTCGGCCACTACGCGGCGCGGCTGACCGCGATCGAGCGCACCCTCGGATCGTCTCAGGACCACCTGCACGTCCTGATCGATCAGGTCGGCGACTACGAGGTCGTGACGTTGTAGGTCAAGTAGTCGCATGGCTGAACTCTCCGAGGAAGTCGCGGAATTCCTGTCGGCGGGCACCCGAACCGGGATACTGGGTTACCTCACCGCCGACAGCCGACCGCTGCTAGCTGGCGCTGCGACCGATTCCACCTCGCCCGACTACGATGGCTCCGGCGCTGCAACGGATTCCGCCTCGCCCGACAGCGCTGCAACCGACTCCCCGTCGTCCGACGCCGGCGCCGCATCCGATGCCACCTCAGTCGATCCCGATTCCGAATCGGGCAGCTGAGCCGCGAGGTATTCGCCGAGCCCCCCGATCGTCGGATAGTCGAAGACCGCGGTAGCGCTGATCGTGAGCGCGCCACCGAACTGGCTGTACAACCGGTTGCGGAGTTCGACCGCCATCAGTGAATCCGTACCCAGGTCCAGGAACCGACTGGTTGCGGCGGGCGGTTGCGCGAGCCGCAGGAATTGCTGCACTTCGCGCTGCAGGAATTCGGTCAGGAAACTGGCGCGCTGCGCCTCGGGTATCTCCTGCAGTTGCCGGAGCAATTCACTGTCACCGGTTGTCTCCGCGACCTCACTCGGCAACACAAGGTCGAGAATCGGTGGGCGAGAACCGCCCAGCAGCTTCGCGGCACGCTGCCAGTTGGCTTTGATGACGGTTGCCTGACCAGTTCCGTTGGCGACAACCTCGGCGAGCGCGTGGAGGGCAGCAGTGGGTTCCAGCGGAACCAGGAGTTGCGCACCGACATTGGCGCGCACGGCCTCCGAAGAGGCCATGCCACCCTTGGCCCAGGGACCAAAGTTGACGCCGGTCGCCGGCAAGCCTTGCGCCTTTCGTTCCGCGACCAGCCCATCGAGCAGCGCATTGGCAGTCGCGTAGTTGGCCTGGCCGGGTGAACCGAGCAAGCTGGACACCGAGGAGGACACGATGAAGAAGTCGAGATCGTCCTTCTTCGTCAACCGGTCTAAGTGGTAGGCACCGAACGCCTTGGGCGCCAACACCGTCCGGAAACGCTCCAAACTCTGTTGCGGTAGCAGCGCGTCGTCGAGCACGCCCGCCAGGTGTGCCACCCCCGCGAGCGGCGGCAACTCCGTACGGATCCGCCCCAGCAACTCATCGACCTGAGACTCATCGCCGACATCGGCCGCGAAGGTGTGGATGCGGCACCGGTAACGCTCGGTGATGTCGTCGATTGCGCGTTGTGCGTCCGCATCGGGCGTGCGCCGGCTGGTCAACACGATGTCACCGGCCCCGAGTTGGGCTAGATAGGCCGCAGTGTGCAGACCGATTGCACCGAGTCCACCGGTGATCAGATAGCTCCGATCGCCTCGCGGCTGTAGTGGGTTCGGCATTTGCAGCACGATCTTCCCGATATGCCGCGCTTGCTGCATGCGGCGGAACGCGGCCCTCGCCTCCGTCAGCGGAAAGATCTCGACGGGTAGCGGCGTCCACTCGCCACTGGCCAACCCGTCCGACACCTCGGTCAGCAAACGTTTTATCTGCTCGGGGTCTCGCAGGGTGGTGTCGTCCAGCGCAACGATCTCGTAGGCGATATCGGGACGGGCCGCCGCCATCTGCGCGCGCGTCCAGATGTCTCGCTTGGCGATCTCGGCGAAACGGCCATTCTGGGCGGTGGCCCGCACGGTCGCTTCGACAAACCCCTCATTGGTCAAGCTGTTGAGCACCACGTCGACGCCGGCACCGTCGGTGTCGGCGAGGATTTGGTCGGCGAAATCCGTACTGCGCGAGTCGTAGACATATTCCACGCCCAGCTTGCGCAGCGTCGCGCGTTTGTAGGTGCTGGCGGTCGCGAAGACGATCGCGCCGTGCTGCTGTGCCATCTGGATCGCGGCCAGCCCGACACCACCGCTAGCGGCGTGAATGAGCACGCGGTCACCGGGCCGCAACTGCGCCCAGTCGAACGCGAGTCGGGCCGTGAGCGCCGCTGCGGGAATGCTGGCCGCCGCTACCGCGCCCAGCCCATCGGGCACCGGCGCCAGCACCTGGACCGGCACATTGACCCGGCTGGCGAACGCGCCCTGCATGAAGCCGAAGACGCGTTGGCCGACCTCGAGTCCGGTGACGCCGCTACCCACCTGTGTGACGGTGCCGGAGAAGTCACCGCCGATCAGCCCCGGATCACCCGGGTAGAGGCCAAGCACATTGAGCACATCCCGGAAGTTGAGACCAGCGGCCTCCACCCGGACCTGCACACAGCCCGGGTCGGGTGGCGGCACTTCGCTCTCGGCCAGACGCAGGTTATCGATCGCGCCGCGTTCAGTAGGCGCCAGGACGTAGTCGGTTGCCCGCGGTACCTGGAGATGACCGCCGCGCGCCCATGGCAGTAACCGGGACGCCAGGAACTTTCCTTGCCGCAGTGCGAGTTCGGGTTCCTCGATCGGTGTGCCGAGCAGGCCGACCAGTGCGTGCACAGCCTCCTCTGATCCATCGCAATCGACCAGTTTGCAGCCCAGGGCCGGTTCCTCGTTGATGATGGTGCGACCGAGCCCCCAGAGCGCCGCCTGCACGGGGTCGACCGACTCGCTGGTTTCGGTTGCCACAGCCCGTTCGGTGATGATCCACAGTCCGCCAGGAAGTTTCACCGCCTCATCAGCCTGCAGGGTGTGCACGGCGTTTAGCAGGTCAGCGATCTCGGTCTCCAGCCGCGCGACAACGTCAGCGCTCGACTCTTCTGCACTCGGTCCGGTGCTGCGCCAGACGATGCGGGAGATCGGCACACCGCGCTCTTGAGCCTGTGCCAACAGCTGCCCAAGGGGTTCCGGATCCGTAGTCCGATCAAAACGGATGCAGCCCGGCAGGTCGGCCGCCAGTTCGTCGAATCCGGCAATCAGCCAGGTGCCGTTCGCGTTTCCGGCGCCGTTGCTCGACGCTGGCGGTGGCACCTCGTGCCAGCCAAGGGTATACAGCAGCCGGGTGGCATCGCCGCCGAGTCCGCGCAACAACGCCTCTCGGGGCGCGCGTTTGAGGGTGAACTCGCGAATCCCGCCCAGGTGGTGGCCATCCCGATCGACGAAATCGATATCGAAGACCTGGGTTTCGCTGCCGTGGTCGCTGGTATGCCACCTCCCGCGGCAATAAAATCGTCGCGGCATCCGCTCCCGCAGTGTCACTTTCCCGTACCGCAGCGGCAAGAACAGATCGGTTCCCCATTGGTCGGCCGCGAGAAGCGCCGGGTGAGCCGCGAAGGCGGCTCCGGTGCACAGATCGAGCAGCACCGGATGGATCGGGTCACTTCCGAGATGTTCGGCGAGTTCGTCGCCGACGGCGATATCGCCGATCGCCTCACCCTCGCCGACCCACAGCGATTTGAGGGACGTGGACCAAGTAGGCCCCAATGCCAGCTCGCTGTCGGCGAAGGTCTCGAACAGCACCTGCGGAGGCGTGCGGTTCATCCGCTCGATTGCCGCGTCGATGGAGTCCGCCGGATCGGGTGCCGGCTCGTCATCGACACCGGTGAGGATGGTGCCATCGGCGTTCAACGACCATTCAGCATCACGGACGCCGTACGGGCGGCTGTCTACCCGGAAACTCCAGCCGCCGCCGTCCTCGAGCGGATGCAAAGTCAGCTGCACCTCGCGAGAATCCTTCTCGGCCAGAATGATCGGCTCATAGAAAAAGGCGTCTTGCACCCGCGTCGGCGGCCCAACGGCGGCCAGGGCCATCGCCGCATACGTAGCCCCCGGAACGACAACGGTGCCATAGATGACGTGATCGGAAAGCCACGGCTGCGATTTGACGGACAGCCTGCTGGTGTAGACGGCGTCGCCGGAGGCGAGATCTTTTGCACTACCCAGGATTCCGGATACTACTGCAGGACCGTCGAGGGCGACGCCGAACGTCTTGGGCCAGATGCGTCGGCGCTGGAACGGATAGGTGGGCAGTTCGAGTCTGCGGCGAGGTTGATGATGCAGCGCAGCGAACTTGGGCCGATGGCCGCTGACATAGGCCGCGGCCAGCGCTTCGGCGATCTGGCGCCGGTCGCCGATGCCCTTGCGCAGGGAAACGATCGCACGCGGCGCAGCCAAATGTTCGGGCCAGACCTGCACCGCAGCCCCGGTCAGAACCGGTTGCGGACCGATCTCCATCAACACCGAGCATCCCAGCGCCGCCACGGTGCGCACGCTTTCGGCGAACTGCACCGGCTGGCGGGAATGCCGCCGCCAATATTGTGCGTC